>JAGRPC010000035.1 GCA_020439925.1 Verrucomicrobiia bacterium
GGATCGTGGTTGATCGCGTCGGTCGTCATCGACCGGATCAGGCAGACGTCGTCGATGACGGATCCGAGAAGGGGAAAGAGGGCGCAGATCTCGACCTGGTTCTTTCCGTATTTCGCGAAAGGGTGCTGAGGACCAAAGCACGTGAGCGGCTTGCCTTGGAGCTGGGCAAGCTGCTGGCCCTTGGTGAAGGACTCGGGCATGGGCTGCCCGTGCATCTCGGCAAGTTTCGGCTTCGGATCGAAGGTTTCGAGGTGCGAGGGGCCGCCGGCCATGGTCAGCCAGATGACCCGCTTGGCTCGTTGCGGCAGAGGCGGGGTGCCGAGGACTCCTCCCGTTGCCGCCTGGAGGCGAGGGGAAAGCAGTGAGGCGAGCGCGAGCGAGCCGAGCCCCTGGGAGGAGCGACCGAGGAAGGCGCGGCGACTGAGGTGGCGAAAAGGGTCCATGGCGGAGAGTCGGTTGCCCAATGAACCACAGATCCCGCTCCTCAAGCAATCGAATCCCCCTGACGTGATCGGGGCGGGCTCGCCGAACCTCATTTCTGGGCTACCTTCGCGGCTCGGTCCATGTCCTCCCGTCCCCCCAAGTCCGCCGTGATCGGCGCGATCATCGCCTTCGGCTTCTGGGGGACGCTGCCGGTGTTCTGGAAACAGCTCAGCCATGTCGGGGCCGATCTCACCCTCGCCCACCGCGTCGTCTGGACGATGCTGACGGTCGTTCCCCTCCTCGCGTGGCGCCGTGAGCTCCGCGGTTGGTTCGCGGCCGTGACAAAACGATCCAATCTCCTCGCCCACGCCACCTCGGGACTCCTCCTCACGATCAACTGGGGCACCTTCATCTGGGCGGCGAACCACGACCGCATCGTCGATTGCAGCCTCGGGTACTTCATCAATCCGCTCCTCAATGTCTTCATCGGCAGCCTCCTCCTCGGCGAAACGCTGCGGACGCTCCAGAAGGTAAGCATCGCCTGCGCCGCGCTCGGCGTGGTCATGCAGATCGTCGCCCTCGGCACCTTTCCGTGGATCGGTCTCATCCTCGCCCTCAGCATGGGATTTTATGGACTCGCCCGTCGTCGCAGTGAGCTCGGCTCGCTCAGCGGGCTGGCCACGGAAACGCTCGTCTTCCTCCCGATTGCGGCCGGATACCTGATCTGGTCGGGCGCGGAAGGACGTGAGTTGTGGGGGCGCCGGGACTTCCACGATCTGACCTGTATCGGCGTCCTCGGCATCGTCACCGCGATCCCACTGCTCGGCTTCGCCCACGCCGCGAGAAAGCTGCCCTTTTCCTTCCTTGGCGTTCTGCAGTTCCTCGCGCCGACGGGACAGTTCCTCACCGGCGTCCTTGTCTATCACGAACCCTTCACAATGGGCAGCCTCGCTTCCTTCGCCTGCATCTGGTCCGGGGTGGGACTGTTTTGTGTGGATCTGTGGAGGCGGGAACGTGAGGGCCTTTGAAGACACCGCCTTCGTTAGCGCCCCTCCGCGTCGAATTTCCACCCGGCGACGTAGTTGGGCTTCAGCGGCGCGCCCAAGAGAGAGGCGCG
The DNA here is from genome assembly GCA_020439925.1 of Verrucomicrobiia bacterium. GTDB lineage: Bacteria > Verrucomicrobiota > Verrucomicrobiia > Verrucomicrobiales > DEV007 > Arctic95D-9. The sequence goes on from JAGRPC010000035.1 coordinate 1,541, forward strand.
GACCAGTTCCACGGGGATCGGACCGAGGGTCAGGACTGCGTCGTGGAATTCCTTCTCCGTCATCCTGCCACCTCCGACCACCTCTTTGTGCAACGTCCGAATCTGGAGACCCCCGAGCATGTAGCCCGCCTGATAGAGCGGGGAATAATCGCCTTTGATGTAACGACGCACCTCGCTTTTCGCACCGAACGCCTCGTGCCCGACGCGATCGGTGAGAAAGGTCACCATTTCCTTCGGCTTCATCTCTCCCAGATGGAACTTCAAGGTGATGATGATGCGCGCACAGCGGTGCATGCGCCAGAAGAGCGCGCCGATCTTTTCCTCCGGGGTGTCATGATAGCCGAGGTCCCACAGGCGCATCTCCCAGTAGAGAGCCCAGCCCTCGACAAAAAAGGGTGTGCCGAACATCCTGCGGTAGGGGCGGTGCCGCGCCGCCATGAAATTCTGCAGGTGGTGGCCGGGGATGAGCTCGTGCGGCACGACGTTGTGCATGAAGGGACGGCTGTTGCCGCGCATCGTCATGAGCTTGTCGGCGTGTTTCATGTCATCGTTCGCATAGGCGATCAACATGTCGTGTCCCGCGTAGGCCGCGTAGGGCGTGTGCTTCTGTTCGTCGGTCGAGAGCATTCGCGTGCCCCACCATTCCTCGCAATCCGGCGGCACGGTCACGAGTTGGCGCGACCTCACGAAGTCGATCGCCTCGCGGCCTTCCTCGCGCGCCACCTTCTCCTGATCGCCGGGCTTCACGTAGCGCAGCTTGGTGCGGGCGAGCGCCTTCTTCCATTCGTCGCCCAGACCCATCTCCAGCGCGGCGGCTTTCATCTGCTCCTCGCACCACGAGAATTCGCGCTCTGCCACGGCGATCAACTCGGCGGGCGTGTAGGGGATGAATTCAAAGCGGAGCTGCCTCTGCAACTCCTCCTCTCCGATCACCTTGCCGAGGAGCGGATCCTCTTCTTTTCCTTTCACCCCGGCGATTTCCTCGCGGAGAAACTTCGCGTAGTCCTCCATCGCCTTGATCGTCCGGTCGTAGGGCTCGCGGACCCACCAGGAGAATTCGGGCGTGAAGCCATCGTGGTTCTCGAACCACCGCTTCAGCGAGCCCGCCGACTCCCCGGTCGCTTCGGCGACGCGAAGGACGTCGTAGGGAGAGGGCAGGGGCGTCTTGACAGGGGTGGGTTTTTCCTTCGGCAGCTCTCCTTCTGCCGGAGCCTTCTTCGGCTTCGCGACTTCTTTCGCCGCGTTCAATTCTTCCTGCAGTTTGGCAAGCCTTTCCGCAAGAGGGGCGAGCGCTCCCGCCGCCTTCTCCGGCACGACCGGCTCCCCGCGCACGCGGGCATCGGCCAGCGCGTCGATCGCGCCACGCGCCGGCAGCCAGGCGGCGAGCTCGCGACGCTCCTCTTCTCGCTTCGCCAGACCGGACAAGGAGGACTCGAGTTTGTTGCGGAGGAGAAGGTAGTCGATTGCCTCGTCGTTGGAAAGCCCGGCAAAATCGACCTCCTCGAGACGAGCATGCCAGTCGTTCAAGAGCTTCCGCTCCCTTGCCAATTCAGACTCGGAGTCGCCGGAGATCGACCAATGGCGTGAGAGCAGTTCCGTGTCCGCCTGAAAATGCTCGATCCGGGCTCGCATCGCATCCGCCCGGGCCGAAGCCCACGGAAGAAAGATCGGAAGGGCGAAAGCGAAGAGCATTCTCGGCAACATGGTGGAATCGAGGGTGGGGTCGAAGCCGGAACCCTAGCTGGGAAACAGGGATTCGCCAAGCCAGCGTTCCGGTCCGGAACCGCCACCTTCCGCCCGCGTGATCGCCCCACGGACCCGCTTGTCGAGGGAATCCGGAAACGCAACCCGGAAGGAATCCGGCCGTCGATTTGCGAGGTGCCGGAAAAGTCTTGCCGGAAGAGATCCCTTCGGTTCTCATCCGGTCAAAGTGCTCATGAACTTGCCCTCGAAGTCCAGCGTCCCCATCGAAAGGTCTGTCCCCGACCGGATCCGGATTGCGCCTCGACTCCGATCCGCAGGTTTTGCCGCGATTCCCGTTCTGCTGTTTCTCGTTCTCGCGCGCGCCACTTTCGCGGAGGATGTCGACTGGCTCTCCACGGGGGAAATCCACTGGAAAGCCTCTCCTCCCTTGATTGGTCCGGCATCGGGCGGTGACGATCCGGACGTGGCGCTCAAGGATCCGACGGTCGTTTTCCATGACGGCAGGTGGCATCTCTTTGCGACTCACCGCCGGGTTTCCGGCAAGGTCGACATGCAGTATCTCAGCTTCACCGACTGGGCCGAGGCCGGATCGGCACCACGCCACACCCTGGACCTTCACGACCAGTATCACTGCGCGCCCCAGGTGTTCTATTTCAGGCCGCACCAGAAGTGGTATCTCGTTTACCAGCTCGCCGACGAAAACCGGGACCTGCGGTTCGGGCCCTGTTTCTCAACGACCACGGATCTGGGTGATCCCTCCTCGTGGACCCGGCCGCAGCCCATGATCGAGAGCCTGCCGGAAGGCGGCACGAAGACCAAGTGGATCGACTTCTGGGTGATCTGCGACGAGAGGAAAGCCCACCTGCTCTACACGAGCGACGATGGCCATTTCTGGAGGCGGGGGACGAAACTGGAGGATTTTCCCTTCGGCTGGTCGAAACCCGAACTTCTTCTCCAGGACACCCGCGAGGCGCTCTTCGAAGCCTCCTGCACCTACAAGTTGAAGGGTCGCGACCAGTACCTCACGATCATCGAGGCGCTGGGTTCGAAGCACCGATACTTCAAGGCGTGGATCGCCGATGCGATCGAGGGTCCGTGGCGGCCGCTCGCGTCTTCACGGGGAAAGCCCTTCGCCGCGGCGGACCGAGTTTTCCCTCCCGCCGAGTGGACCACCAGCGTGAGCCACGGCGAACTGATTCGTTCTTCCAACGACGAGACTCTCGAGATTGCCCCATCCGACCTTCGGTTCGTGTTCCAGGGAGTCGACGAGGCGGGTTACACGGCTCCAAAATACGGCAGCATTCCCTGGCAGATCGGCATCCTCGAGATGAATCCCGAGGTCCGATGATCCGGAGTCTTCTCAGGTGAGGATTTCCCGTACCACCTTCGCCCCCTCCACTCCGCTCAAGCGGGCATCAAGCCCCTGAAACTTCACGCTGAAGGCGTCGTGCTGGATCCCAAGCCGCTCCAGCATCGTTGCGTGGAGATCGTGCACGGTGACGACCTGGTCGACGGCCGCGTAACCGAGTTCATCCGTCTCGCCGAGGACAAAGCCCGGCTTCACCCCCGCACCGGCGAGCCAGATCGACATGGCCTTGTTGTGATGATCGCGACCGATCGGCCCCTTGTTGCCCTGCTTCATGGGAGTGCGACCGAATTCTCCCGACCAGACCACGAGGGTGTCGTCGAGGAGGCCGCGTTCCTTCAGATCCGTGACCAGCGCCATGCAGGCCCGGTCGACCTCGGCGGCGCGCAGGGGCAGTTCCTCGCGGAGGAGGCTGTGGTGATCCCAGTCGCGATGATAGAGCTGGATGAAGCGAACCCCGCGCTCGGCGAGGCGGCGGGCGAGCAGGCAGTTCGAGGCGAAAGTACCGTCTCCGGGCTGACATCCGTACCGATCGAGGGTTGCCGCGCTCTCCCCGCGCACATCGACGAGGTCGGGCACACTCGCCTGCATCGCGAAGGCCATCTCATACTGGGCAATGCGGGTGGCGATCTCGGGATCGTCGACGAGGGATTTGTGGTGGCGGTTGAGGGCGTTGATCGCCGCCACGTCGCTTCCCTGGCGGTCGCGGTCGATGCCGGGAGGATTGGTCAGGTAGAGGACCGGATCTCCCTGGGCGCGGAGCTGGACACCCTGGTACTTCGAGGGAAGGAATCCGCTGCTCCACTGCCGCGCGGCGATCGGTTGGGGTGATCGCCCTTTGCCCGTGGACATGAGCACGACAAAGCCTGGCAGGTCCTCAGAATCCGATCCGAGGCCATAGGTCACCCAGGCACCCATGGAGGGACGGCCCGCGATCTGCGACCCGGTGTTCATGAACATGTGGGCGGGATCGTGGTTGATCGCGTCGGTTGTCATCGACCTCACCAGGCAGATCTCATCCGCGATGGAACCAAGGCAGGGCAGCAGCTCCGAGAGTTCCATCCCGCACTTTCCAAAGCGCCCGAACTTGAACTGTGGACCCTGACAAAGCAGCGCCTGTCCCTGCAGTTGCGCGAGCTGCTGACCCTTGGTGAAGGACTCGGGCATGGGCCGGCCGTCCATTTCCGCCAGCTTGGGTTTGTGGTCGAACAGTTCGAGCTGTGACGGTCCACCGGCCATCGTCAGCCAGATGACGCGCTTGGCATGTTGCGGCAGCGGCGGCTTGCCGAGCACACCGGGTGTTGCGGCGCGGGAAAGGCCGGGCGAGAGCAAGGAGGCGAGGGCGACCGATCCCAGTCCCTGCGCCGATCGTCCGAGGAAGGCACGGCGAGAGCGAGTGCGAAGAGTCTCGACCTCGAGTTTTTGAAAAACAAAAGAAGTGGGATCCCGGTGGCTCATGTACTGCTTCAGCAGGATTCGGTCGAAGGAACTTTTTTATCTCGGATACCTTGGGACAGGCAAGTTTCGACCGAGGCGCGATCGGGGTTTGGAAGAAGCCTGTTTTCAGGGAAGGGTTGAGTCCCTATTCAAATTTTAAACCGAAGGGTGAGGAAAATTTTGTTTGCGGAGTGAAGAGAATTCCACATTCCTGAAATCGCGGTTCGGGAATTGGATAAGGATGGATGGCATGATGAAAAGGATGTTTCGAATTTTGCTGTTGGCGGGCGGATGGTGTTATCTCGGGACATTGTCCGTTCATGGAGGGGCGGGAGACGAATGGAGGACCGTTCGAGGGGACCTCAGCCCGGGGCTGCGTTACGATTACATGACGACCACCCCCTCCGGGCGGCTCCTCGCCCTGACCGACGACGGCGCTCTCATGTATAGCGACAGCGGCGGGACCAGTTGGACTTACGGAAAAATCAAGGTTGGAGGAGTGCGTCCGAAGGGAAGTTTCTCCTTTCTGACAACGATCGGGGGATCCGTCATCGCTGTGAGCCGGTCTCTCGTCGAAGCCAATCAGGGGCTCTTTAAATATGTGGTCCGGTCCTACCTCTACACGAGTTCCGACAACGGCAATACCTGGTCGGAGACGGTGTTTCCCATCGATCATGTTCAATACGGCGGGATCCAAATCTTCGGAACCGACATCCGCGGTCTCGCTCTTGGACCTGGAGGCAATTTGCTCGCTTATGGAACCGTCTCGGGGTCCAACAACGGAGTCATCCTCTGGAGCATCGGGGGAGCGATTTTCCGGAATTCAGGAGGAACCTGGTCCCAAGTGCATTTCGGATACGGTCCGGTATGGAAGGTGGCCGATGCCGATGGACGGGCCGTGGCGACGGCGCACAATGCGATTCTCGACAGTGCGGATGGTGGAGGGTGGAATGGCTATGTGATGGACGAGGCGATGGTCACCTTGTCAGGGAATCCACTGAACAGCGACCATCTCGATCGATTGCGGGTTACGGATGTCGAAGTGGTCGGTGGAACCTACGTCGCGCAGGCCGCCACCTTCGTGCCGATTGGCCCAAACGCCGACTCTTCCTCGGTCGACCATATTTACACCATCAGTTCGCCGACCCCGTTCGGACCGTCCCGGAACTGGACCGCATACAACCAGACCCACTTTTACGGGAAATACCTGAAAGCGGGCACTTCCATTCTCGGGATCGGGGGCCTGGGTCAAATTTGGAAGTCGTCGAACGCAGGCGCATCATTCGCACAGTCGAGCACGGGCGCCAGCATTCCCTGGGGACTCGCCTCTGGAACCAGCGCGTCCACGTTCGTGGCCGTTGAGAGCAGCGACGTCGCCTGGAGATCGACGAATACCGGCAGCAGTTGGTCCAAGGTTTTCGACATTGCCGTGGGTCCCGACTACTTCCTCATTGGGCGCTTCGCCGGCAAGCTCTATGCCGAGGGCGACGGCGACCTGTGGGTCAGTGAGGACGAGGGTGAATCCTGGCAGCTATTCAGCACAAGCTACAACGCCGGATCCGGTGGTTTTGTCGAGGCGGGTGGCGGGCGAATTGTCGCGCGTACCGGAGGAGCTTCTCTCCAAGTGAGCGACGATGACGGATTGAATTGGAGTAGCAGAACGATCACCGACACTCTCACCGTCATTCTCCGAGGTGGAATCGCGCGAACGCCGACGGGGCGGCTCGTCGCGCCCGCGACCGGGCGCAGCGTCAGCAACCTGGGACGTTTCTACGTCAGTGACGACAATGGAGAAACCTGGACGGGGAAAGTCGCGAACACCGAGTGGAATGAGTTTCCGACGTCCATCGTGGTCGCGGAATCAGGTCGTATTCTCGTCACGACCAATACTTTTTCGATCTTCAATCCAGCCCTTTATGTCAGTGACGATGATGGGGAAACCTGGACCAAGAGCCTCGTTCTCCGCAGCACCGATGGACTGGACACGGTCACCGGCGACCCTGCCACCAAGGTGGTGTCGATCGCCAGAATGATCAAGAGTCCGACCGGGCGCATCCTTGCGATGGGCGACGAGGATGAAATCCTTACGAGCGATGACGAAGGTGAGACATGGATTGTGCGAAAGAATCTTGATTACAACTGGACCGGTCCCTTCATGGATTGGGAGTTGAGGGATATCGCCGAAGTTTCGGGCCGATGGGTGGTCACGGGAAACTACGACAGGCCTTATCCACAGTCGGGTACGGTCCAGTTCCTTCTTATCAGTGATGACGACGGAGCGACCTGGCGGCAGAAGCCCTTCGAAACAAAGCAGGACAACTCCTTCATCAGTTCGATCATCAGCGGTGCCGACGGCCGCCTGATCCTGGCCGGTGCCAATGCCACGGTCATGATCAGCGAATCCGACACGATCATGGAGGCGGAGGTGCCGGTCTTTTCGATTCGGGAGAACACGATCGGGATGGTTCCGATCGAGCGGCCCGCGGCCATTTCCGGTCAGATTATCGCCTCCTACAGTGCGGTCGAGGACACCGCCCTCGTCAATACCGACTTCCTTCCGAGCGTGGGAACTCTAACTTGGGAGGACGGGGACAATGCGCCAAAGATGATCGAGATCGAGACGATCAACAACAACATTCAGAACGGCGAGCGAAGGTTGAACCTTCAGCTGCGTTTCGTGCTGGGGGATGGGGTTCTCGGAGACGTCGAAGTTCCCGTCTCGATCGAGGATGATGAGGGTAATGGCCGAACCAGCCTTCAGTTCGACGGCGAAGAGGCTCTCTACACCAGCGAAAGCGGCGATACTGCAGAACTGGGAATTGCCCTGGAGCGCCAACCCGCGGCGAACGTGACCGTGACCGTCAACGGCGAGGATCGGACGGAGGGCATCCTGTCGGCGAAAAGCTTCACCTTCACGCCGACGAACTGGAATGTGCAACAGATCCTCACCATCACGGGGGTCGATGACAATTTTCCGGACGGAGATCATTCCTACGATCTCCGGTTCGTCGTCACTTCTACGGACAACAGTTTCGCAAGCCTGCCTGAAACAATTCTCTCCGTCACGAACCTCGGTGACGAACCTTACGAGGTCGGAGGCGAGTTTCTGGGAGGTGGAGTCCCGCCGGCACCAAAGATCTTCGTAAAAAAATCCGTCATCGCGAAAGGCACGGGAGCCAAGATCTCTGGATCCGTCACCTCCGGGGTCGTCGAGGTTCGCGTCAAGGCGGGCAAGGGCGGATACAAGCCGGCCAAGCTCAAGGGCACCCGCTTCACCTTCAAGGCGCGAGGGCTCAAGGCGGGAAAGAGCGCAACGGCCAAGATCCTCGCGACCAACTCAGACGGACGCCGAGCTGTGGCCAAGGTGAAAATTCTGGCGAGATGACCCCGAGTGGACTGATAACCGTCCATCGCAATTGACGCCTGTCGGATCAGCTGCGCGTCACGCTTTCGTGAAGATTCAGCAGCACCCTCGCCACGTGGGTCCAGGCGGCGAGTTCGGACGCATCGAGTTTTTCCGGCAGCGGCGCCAGCCCGACCTTGAGCAATTCGCCCGCGGCGGCAGGGTCGGCCCGGTATTCGGCGAGGTGCTTCGCGACGAGATTGGCGGCGAGCGCAGCTTCCTCATCGTCGGGGTCGCGCTGGAGAGCTGCCTGCCAGGCCCAGTGGATCCGCTGCGTGGAATCGCCCTGACATTCCGACAGGATCCGTGCGGCGAAGGCCCGGGCGGCCTCGACGTAGGTGGGATCGTTCAGCAGGACAAGGGCCTGCTGGGGGATGTTCGACCGGTTCCGTTCGGCGGTGCACTCCTCGCGACTGGGAGCGTCGAAGGCGACCAGGCTCGGATGGAGGAAACTGCGCTGCCACCAGGTGTAGAGGCCCCGGCGGTGTTGGGACTCGCCGGTGTCGGCGACGTAGGTGCGGACAGGGAAGTTGAGGTTTTCCCAGTAGCCTTCGGGCTGATAGGGCTTCACGCTGGGACCTCCGATTCTCGGCACAAGAAGGCCGGAGACCGAGAGGGCGTGGTCGCGGATGAGTTCGGCGTCGTGGCGAAAGGGGCTCTGGCGCGCGCATTCGCGATTGTAGGGATCGGCGGCGACAAGCTCCGGCTTGGCCACGGAGGTCTGGCGATAGGTCCCGCTCATCACGATGATGCGCACCATGTGGCGGTAGTCCCAGCCGCTGTCCATGAACTCGCAGGCGAGCCAGTCGAGGAGTTCGGGATTCACGGGCGGCTCGCCCTGGGCTCCTAGGTCATCGAGAACCTTGCTGAGTCCGGTGCCGAAGAAGTGCTTCCACATCCGGTTCATCACGGTGCGGGCCGTGAGCGGGTTGTCGCGGGAGACGAGCCACTGCCCGAGGTCGAGACGGTCGGGCGTCCGGTCGCCGAGATCTTTCGAGGGCAGGTAATGCGGCAGGGCAGCCTTCACGATTTCACCGCTCTCGTCCATCCAGTTGCCGCGCGGCAGGATGCGCACGGTGCGATGGTTCGTGTCGCTGACGGAAACGATGCATTTCGGCGCGGAAGCTTCGAAGTCGGCCTTGGCCTTCTCCGCGGTGGCGAGTTCGGCGCGGAGCGATTCGAGTTCGGGCGCGATCTGGCGGTAGGCCTCGGCCAGCTTGGCGGTCTGTTCGGGTTTCCGCCCGGCGGATTCCGTCTTCAGGATGGCGGTGATCTCGGGCGAGGGCAGGGCTGCCCCGGGCGCTTCCGCGGGTGAGGCTGCGGTGGTGTGGGCGAGGCGGAGGTTCGCGATCTCGTGGTTGCTGCCGAAGGCGAAGGCCAGGGTGAAAGCGAGTTCCTCAGCGCTGCCGTCGAAGGGTTCGGCGAGTTCGAGAATCAGTGCCTGGTCCGTGCCGGTGCCGCCAAGGACAGCCCAGCCGTTGTCCTGTCCCTCTGTCTTTCCGTCGATGGCGCTCGACGCGGGGTGATTGTTCTGCTCGAAGGTCGCGGCCGCCCTGGCGAGGGCCAGCTTGCGGCCCTTCCCGGCCGTGACCGTGATCTCGGTGAGAACAAAATTCCCGTTCGTGGCGAGGCCGATTCCGGGTGATTTTTCCTTCACCGCGGTGAGTCGGAAGCCGGTGATCCCCTTCACCGGAACCTTGGCGGAAAGCGTGTAGGTGTCGGTGCCGTCGTTCTGCATTCTCGCGTTGCGCTTCTCGTCGATGGAGGCGCGGACGAGCCCGTCTTTTTCCGCCTTGAGGATCACATTCTTCTTCGCGGTGGAAGCCTTGAGGGGCGCGACGGGCTGCCAGGCGGCTTCCTTCGCGACAGCGGCCAGGGCGGCGGTCTCCCATGCGGCCTGTCCGGCGGCGAGTTCGGGACGCGGCTTGGAGAAATCCGTTCTCAGGGCACTCACCTTCGCCGAGAGTTCGTCGAGGGTCTTCTCACCGGCTTCGTCGAGGACCATGATGCCCTCCTCGCGGCGTCCAAGGATGGGCTCCTTGATGTCGGCGAAAAAGGCGCCGAGCGAGTAGAAATCCCGCATCGTGAAGGGATCGAACTTGTGGTCGTGGCATTGCGCGCAGCCGGTCGTCTGTCCCATCCACGCCGCCCCGACGGCGCGGACACGGTCGGTGAGCATGCGTTGCTCGTAGTCCTTGGCCTGCGCTCCACCCTCTTCGGTGCTCAACAAGAGACGGTTGAAGGCCGAACCGACGCGTGTCTCCTGAGTTGCATCCGGAAGAAGGTCGCCGGCTAGCTGCTCGACGGTGAAACGGTCGAAGGGTTTGTTGGCGTTGAAGGAGGCGATCACCCAGTCGCGGTAGGGCCAGACGTTCCGCGGGTTGTCGCTGTGGTAACCGATCGTGTCGGCGAAACGCACCACGTCGAGCCAGCCGATCGCCATGCGCTCTCCGTAGTGCGGGCTGGCGAGGAGTCGGTCGACCAGCTTTGCATAGGCGTCGGGAGAATTATCCGCAACAAAGGCGGCGACTTCTTCCGGCTTCGGAGGCAGGCCGGTCAGGTCGGCATGGAGACGGCGGACGAGGGTGCGTTTGTCGGCTTCGGGTGAAGGTTCCAACCCGATGACGGAGAGGCGCTTCCTCACCAGGAAATCGACGCCGTTAGTTCCGGCGGGGACCTCCGCCTTCACCGGCTTCTCATAGGACCAGTGCTGCTGGTAGCCGGCTCCCTGCTCGATCCACTTCGCGAGCAGGTCCTTTTGCCGTTTCGAGAGTTTCTTGTGCGAGTCGGGCGGGGGCATCAACTCGTCCTCGTCTTCGCTGAGGATGCGATCGACAAGGAGGCTCTCCCCTGGTTTGCCGGGGACGAAGGCCTCTTTCGTGAGGGCCTCGTCGCGGAGGTCCAGCCGCAGCTTCGCCTTGCGGTGATTCGGGTCGTTGCCGTGGCAGTAGAAGCAGTTGTCCGAAAGAATGGGACGGATGTCACGGTTGAACTCCACCTTGTCCGGAAGCGGGGCTTCCGCCGCCGTCAGGGAAAGGCCGAGAAGGGGAATCAGGAAGAGGGCTCGGGCAGGGGAAACCGGACTCATGGATACCGGTCATTGAGCCCGAAAGCGGGCCGGATCGCAATGGCCTGAACAGGGGAAAGTCCGGGTAGCCGCGACCGGCCCGGTCGCGTGACAAGGTGACGACGGAGAGCGGAGAAGCACGATCAGGCCGTGCGGGCCGCACGACCCTACCTGTCGGCCTTGCCCTTTCCTTTGGCTTTTCCTTTTGCCTTTCCGCCGCCGGCGGGCTCCATCAGGTCCGGGAGGGGCAGGTAGTCCCAGTCGAGGATCATCTTTTCGGCGAGCGCCTCGCGAAGCCCCTTCTCGACTTCGGCGAGTTCGGGTTTGCCGCTGAGGTTCTCGAGTTCGGAGGGATCGGTCTCGAGATCGTAGAGTTCGTAGACCGGGCGCGGAGTCGTGAAATAGGTCGCGCTCACGCCGGGCGCGAGTTTACCGGCGGCGTGGGCCTCCTTGATCTGGGTCCACGCGGCTCCACTTGCCGAGTCGACGGGGGAGTAGGGCAACCAGGGCGTGCAGTTGTAGATCAGCTTGTAGCGGTCGCTCCGGATGGCGCGTCCGAGATCGTAGCCGGAGTTCGCCATGTTTACCGTGACCGGAGCGGATCCGTGAGGACCCCGCTCGATGAAGATATGGGTCCGGGGGGTAAAGGCCTCTCCTTTCAACAGCGGCAGGAAATTCACTCCACTCATTTTCGCTCCCGGGTCCAACCCGGCTGCGGCGAGGACGGTCGGGGCAAAGTCTTCGCCACTGAGAAGCGCATGCGAGTCTCCCCCGGGTTTCACCACTCCGGGCCAACGGACGAGAAACGGGACGTTCGCTCCGGGGTCATAGAGCGAACCTTTCCCGTGTGGGAGGGCCAGCCCGTTGTCCCCGGCGAAGATGATGACCGTTTTGTCCATGAGGCCGCGTGTTTCGAGTTCGGCGAGGACCTCTCCGACGGTGTGGTCGACCCGGTTCACTTCGGCGCAATAATCGGCGAACTGTTCGCGCATTCCCGGGAGATCGGGCCAGTGGGCGGGCAGGGTGAGCGAGGCGGGATCGGGCCGGAAGTTTGCCGGAGCATTCCAAGGGTGATGGGGATCACTGAAATTTGCCCAGAGGAAGAAGGGTTTTCCTTCGGGGCGGGCGTCGAGGAAGGCGGCAACCTGGCCGGGGACTTCCGGATCGGGACAGGTGTTCAGGAAATCGACGCGTTCGCCGAAAGTCTTGAGTCCGTGCTCCTGCATCACCTTGCCGGCGGCGGGACCGACCTTTCCGGATCCGTCGAGGTGATAGCTGCGACCGCAGATGCCGGTGTAGTAACCGCCCTTTTCGCGAAGGAGCTCCGGAAGCGTGACCTCGTCGCGTGGCAGGGGCGCGGAGAAGCGGGTCATGCGGGCGGCGACGGCGGAGCGTCCGGTCATGAAGGTGGCCCGCGATGGCACGCATTGCGGTGCCCCGGTGAAGAAGCGGTGGAATTTCATTCCCTCGGCGGCGAGCCGGTCGAGGACGGGAGTCTTCACGTTGGGATCTCCGTAGGCGCTCAGGTAGGGATAACTCTGGTCGTCACTGAGGAGGAAGAGGAAGTTCGGACGGTCCGATTCTGCTCTGCCCGTGGCGACGAAGGACAGCGGGAAGAGGAAGAGTGCGGAGAGAAAACGCAGGTAATTCATGTCGGAAAAATGTTTTGTCAGGGTTTCGGAATTTTGTCCAGCCAATCGAGGAGAAGCCAGGGCCACCGGGCCGGAGGAAAGCTGTTCTTCACTCTCTGAGGAATGAGGTTGCCGACCCCGTGTGCACCCTCTTCGAACTCGAGAAGCCTGACGGGAACTCCGATGGTTTCGAGGTCACGGGCGATGGCCCGGGGCAGATCGATGGGTGCCCCGCCGATGCGCCCTGCGGAGTCGGGCATCCCGTCGTTGGTGGCGTGGACCAGGAAAACCGGAGGAGACTCCGGACGGAAAGAGAATGGCGAGGTTTTTTCCCGCCAGTGCCAGGTAGCGAGTCCGACCGCAAAGTCGGGGCGGCTGCTCTCTCTTTCCACCGGATCCGGGGAGTCGGGATCTCCCTCGTCGAAGTTCGCCGCAAGATTCATGGCGAGGTTAGCGCCCGCAGAGAACCCGGCAATGCCGATGCGGGTGGGGTCGACGCCCAATTCTCCCGCACGATGCCGCACAAGGCGCAAGGCGCGCTTCGCGTCGAGGAGAGTGAGAGCCTGGATTCCAGAATTGTCCAAGCGATGCGGCGGGCGAAGCCGGTACTTCAAACCGACGATGGTGACACCGAGAGGATTGAACACGGCGGCGGAATACTCAACATGGGTTTTCCAGTCGAGGGCGCCGTAACCGCCACCCGCGCAGAGGATGATGGTGATACCGTTGCGGGCTGTCGCGTCGGCGGGATATATGATGATGGCGGGCACGGTGACTCCGCGGATGGAACCGCGGTCATCGCAAGTCTCCGGCGGGGCTCCGTCGAGGTATTGCGGGGGGGACTCCGGCCAGAGATTCCATGTTGCAGCGGCTGGCACCGGGTCGGAGCCGATCAGTTGCGTGAGACCCGCAAAAGAAAATGCGGTGATAAGAGAAAGTTTGGATCGAGACGATCTCGTCATGCCGATCACTTCGACTTTCCACCTCCGATGAATTCATCGCGGGTCACGAAACCATCCCCGTCCTTGTCGAGCTTGGCGAAGCGCTCCTTCGCGGCCGCCTTGTCCCCGCCCTGGCCGGCGAGATACTGGTCTTCGGTGAGTTTCGCCTGGCCCGGGTAAAGGCGATCATAACGCACGTCGCGGGGTTCGTTCGGATCGAACTTCGGGGCGCCGGGTTTCTGCGAGCGGGACGGCTTCGGCGACTTCGGAGGTGCCTCGTCCGTGCCGACTGGAGGCAGGAAACCCTGCAGGTGGGAGAGGACTGACGCATGCTCCGCCTTGTTCGCGAGATTCGCAGTTTCGGCGGGATCGTTGCTTTCATCGTACAGCTCGATGTAGCCGATCTCCCCGGTGCCGCGCTTCCTCCAGAAGGTCGCGCGCCACCGCTCGTCGCGGATGCTGTAACCCATGAGCTGCCCGCCGTGATCCTTGGAACTGCGGGGATACTGGCTGATGGCGGGCTTGATCATCGGCGTCGCGGGATTCTCGAGGTAGGGCCGCAGGCTCGACCCGTCGAGGCGGGAGGGGACCGCCAGGCCGCACAGGTCGGCGAGAGTCGGGTAAACGTCCACGAACTCGACCGGTGCGGCGCACTTCCCGCCGGCCGAGTCAAATCCGGGCGCTTTGACGATCAGGGGCGCGCGGGTCGCGAGTTCGAAGTTCGTGTGCTTGTGCCAGAGCCCGTGGTCACCCAGCTGCCAGCCGTGGTCGCCCCAGAGCACCACGACGGTGTTTTCCGCGAGTCCGTTTTTTTCCAGCGCGTCGAGCAGTCGACCGACCTGGGCGTCGATGTAGCTGACACAGGCGTAGTAACCGTGCCGCAGCGACCGGGCAAACTCGTCGGGAATGGGGTTGCCTTCGGGCACTCCAACGTAGGAGTGGAGTTCCCCGTTGGTGTGACCGACAAAGGGATCTGTTCCTTCAGGAAGGGTCTCGATGGCGGGACCCGGAATCGCGGCTGGATCGTGGAGGTCCCAGTATTTTTTCGGAGCGACGAAGGGAAGGTGGGGTTTCACGAAACCGACAGCGAGAAAGAAGGGTTCGCCCTTCGTCTTCAGTTCGCCGATTCGCTTCACCGCCTCCGCGGCGGTGGCTCCATCGGGCAATTCATCGTCGGACTTCGGACTTACCTCGAAAGCGGGGCCGGTCTTCACCTTGCCGTTGGCCCGCTTCTTTCCCTCCTCGGGTGAGAGGGGATTGGCATATTCGCCGGGAACGCCCTCGAAGCGCGTCGCCGATTGTTTCGTCCAGTCGTCCGGGTCGGCCTGCACGAGGTATCCACTCGCGAACCAGCGGGGCTCGCTCCACGAGGCTCCGTCCTCGAATCCGTGGTGTTCGATTTTTCCGAGGCCGGCGGTGTGGTAGCCGTTCGCCTTGAAGTGTTGTGGAAGGGTGACGCAGTCCGGCAGGGCGGCGCGAAAGTGGGTGTCGAGGTCGTAAACCTTCGTCGCATCCGGGCGGCGCCCGGTGAGGATCGAGGAGCGGGACGGACTGCAGACCGC
The DNA here is from genome assembly GCA_020439925.1 of Verrucomicrobiia bacterium. GTDB lineage: Bacteria > Verrucomicrobiota > Verrucomicrobiia > Verrucomicrobiales > DEV007 > Arctic95D-9. The sequence continues at coordinate 16,652 of JAGRPC010000035.1, forward strand.
CTGCTGGCAATAGGCCCTTTCGAAAACGATGCCCTCACCGGCGAGTCGGTCGATGTTCGGGGTCTTGGCCGCTTCTACTCCATAACAGCCGATATCGGGACGGAGATCGTCCACCGCGATGAAAAGGACGTTCCTGGGTTCCGCGCCCATGGTGGTGAAAAGGGTCAGGAAGGGGAGGGAATAAAGGAGGGATTTCATGCAAATGGGGCCGGTCTGCGGGGCAACCGGTGAGGCTCCTTGAACCCTGCCCGGAGAGGAAGGTTTCCCGCTTGATGAATTCATGGCCGATGGAGTTCGTCTTTCCCGGGAATTTGCCATGATGAAACTACGAAAACTCATTCTGATCCAACTCTTCCGCGCGTTCTGCTTTGGTGGAGTGGCCCTTGGACAAACGGACGGAGAGCCGCTCGTCGACAAGGGGCTCCTCAACTTTCTCAAGGTGGTCGAGGATGCCGACGGTCATTCCAACCTGCGGGCCGACGCCAGTCTCGAGGCGGAAATTGTCGGAAAAGTTCTCTCCGGAAGCCCGGTTTTCGCGGATCCGGATATCAGATCCGGATTTCACTTGGTTTATCTCGACAGGGAAGACGGACATTCGGAGCGCTATCTTCACGGGAGTCGCCTGAAACCGGTGGATCACTGGAAAGCCGTCGGGCCCGAGGGAGCGACGGGTCGGCTGAGCCACAAAACCTTCGCGGTGAAAGTGAGTACCCCCGCCTTCGATGCGACCGCGCACAAGATCACCCGAAACGCCGACGGAATGGTGCTGGTGGACGGACAGATTCCGTGGGGGGAAGACGGAGGGGAGCCTTCGCGTGGCCTTTCCATCAGCCTGTCGATCGGGGGCAGGAAAGTGGAGATTCCCGCCGCCGCAACGGACAACCTGTATGAACCGAACCTGGAGACCCTGGTTCTCCTGACTCCCGGCGATCCGGCCGAGCGGGCTTTCCTCATGATGCAGAACAGCGACGGGGCCGGAGGTTACGTGGTGGTCTGGGCCTTCGAGAAAGGCGCCTACCGGGGGCGGGCGATCATCATGCCTTGAACGGCGACCCCGGATGGGTGGAGTCGGAGTTGCGTCGGGGAAGACGACCTGCTTCCGTATCGGGTTGTCGTCTTGCCATGAAAACCTCCATCAACGTCTTGATCGTCTCCCTTGTATTTTGCGCCGGTGCCCTGGCCCAGCGTGCTCCGCTTCCCTCCGATCCCCCGGACTCGATCAAGGCCGAACTCGATCTCACCTACGGGAAAACCGCGGAGCAGGAATTGAAGCTCGATGTCTATCGTCCAGAATCCGACTCGGTGCTCCCGGCCTGCGTGCTGGTTCACGGGGGTGGCTGGATGAAGGGGGACAAGGAGAAATTCCGCCCCCTGGCCATCGCCCTGGCGGAACGAGGTTATGTCGTCGCCAATGTCGAATACCGCCTCGGCGGAGTCGCAAAGTATCCGGCCGGCGTGCAGGATTGCCTCCTTGCGGTGCGCTGGCTGCGGGCCAACGCCTCCCGATTCGGCGTGAATCCCGATCGCATCGGCTGCTGGGGTGGCAGTGCCGGAGGACACATCGTCGGGATGATGGCCGGGGCCTTGCCGAAGGATCGATTTGTCGGCGGCGGTTTCGACGAGGTCTCGTCGTCTGTGCAGGCGAGCTGCATCATGGCTGGTCCGACCGACCTCACCGGTGAGAGCTTCGTTGCAAACCTTAGGAAGGCGGGCGAGAAGAGCAACAGCTACCAGTGGTTCGGCCAGCTCTACGACGACGCGCCCGATTTGTATCGCGAAGCCTCTCCGCTGACACATTTCACCAAGGAGACCGGTCCGGTTCTCTTTCTCAGCGGTGACCTCGACAACCCGGATCGCGACACGGCGGGATTGGAGAAGCTGAAGTCCCTCGGCGTCGCGACGAAGCAGGTCGTGCTCGCGGACGCGAAGCATGGATGCTGGATGCAGCGGCCGTGGTTCGAGCAATGTGTCGATGCGGTCGATGCCTGGTTCGAGGAGCATCTGAAATGATACCTCCCACGGCTTCATCGCCCTCGTTC
>JAGRPC010000365.1 GCA_020439925.1 Verrucomicrobiia bacterium
GCCGGCCTGTTGCAGGATTATTACGCCTGGGAATGGGGTGATGCCCTCTTCGTCGTGCTCGATCCCTTCTGGTTCACCACGAAGCGCAGCCGCGAGGACAACTGGGGCATGACCCTCGGCGAGTCGCAGTATCGCTGGCTCGCGGCCACGCTGGCGGCGAGCGAGGCGCCACACAAGTTCGTTTTCATCCACCACCTCGTCGGCGGCCTCGGGCGCGACGCCCGCGGCGGGGCGAAGACCTCGATCTATGCCGAGTGGGGAGGACGGAACGCCGATGGCAGTGAAGGTTTCGCCGCGAACCGAACCGGCTGGCCAATGCCGATCCACGATCTGCTCGTAAAAAACGGAGTGAGCATCGTCTTTCACGGTCACGATCACCTCTTCGTCAAGGAGGAGCGCGACGGCGTCGTTTATCAGGCGGTTCCCCAGCCCGGTCATCCCAGCGGCGGCACGCGGAGCGCTGAGGAATATGGGTATGAAGGAGTTGTCCTCGGCAGCTCGGGGCACCTGCGCGTCACCATCGGCCCGGAAAAGGCAGCGGTCGAGTATGTCCGCTCCATCGTCCCCGGCGTGACCAGGGCGGACGCCGGAAATGGCGAAGTGACGTATCGGTATGAAGTGGGGCGACGATAACCATCGGCGCCGGTTTTCCGAATCACCTGGAAGCCCCCAGCAACGGATCCCCCGCCGACCTCCGCCAGTCCTCCAGCCGCTTCTTCAGCTCCTCGAAACGCGGGTCATCCGATTGTCCCCCGGGACCGGCGAGATCCTTCATTTCCAGCGGATCGCGGTTGAGGTCGAACATCTGCCAGCGATCGATCTTCGGATAGTAGACGAGTTTCCAACCGTCCGCGGTGCGGATGGAGCGTTGTGTGTCGGTGAAACAACCGAAGACAGCCTCGTGATGGGATTCGCTTTCGCCCTTGAGGACCTCCGCGAAACTTCGGGCGGTGACGGATTCCGGCACGGGCACTCCGGCGAGGTCGCAGGTCGTGGGGAAGAGTTCCCGCAGGTAAACCATGGCCCCGGTGCGGCCCGGACCGATTCCGGGACCCGAGACAAAGAGGGGCACGAAGAGGGTGTGATCGTACTGGTTCTGTTTTCCACTGAGCCCGTGCGAGCCGGCGGCGAGACCGTGGTCGCTCGTAAAGATCACGAAGGTGTTCTCCGCCTCGCCGCTTTTTTCGAGACCCTCGAGGATTCGTCCCACGGCTCGGTCGAGGTCCTCGATCACCGCGAAGTAGTCGCGACGCAACTCCCTCACCGAATCCTCCGTGCGCGGCCTGGGCAGCAGCCTCTCGTCCCGCCCATCGAAATTGCCGTGGTCGAAGGGGTGCTCCGGGAGAAACTCAGTCGGCACCGGAATTGCCGCCTCCCGCAACCGCCCCGCTCCTTCCCGGGTGGGAAAAAGCGGATCGTGCGGAGCGGTGAAGTTCACGTGGCAGAACCAGGGTTTTTCACCGCCCCTGCGGATCAAGGAAAGGGCCGCGTCCGCGAACTGATCGCTGATCTCCGGGGTCAGACCGACCCCGAGTTCCGGATGCAGGGTCTTGCCATCCTCGCTCTGGAAAATCCAGCCCGTGTATCCCGTCACCGGAAATCCCCGGCGGTCGGCCTGGCCTTCCTTCCAGAATTTTCCCCCTCCCCCGGAGAACAGGCCCGCAACGTCGGTGTAGCCCCTTTGCGAGGGCCGGCCCGAGATATGCCATTTGCCGACGTGCCAGGTGTCGTATCCCGCGTCCCGGAGCGCTTCCGGCCAGAAGGTCTCTCCCTCGCGGAGCCCTTTTCCTCCCATCCCGTCGACTCCGTTTTCCCAGCAATGGCGCCCCGTCAACATTTCGGCCCGGCTCGCCACGCAAATGGGATAGGAACACGAGGCCCGTGTAAAGACGAGGCTCCGGGCGGCGAGGGCATCGAGATTCGGAGTGCGGACGACGGGATTCCCGAGGGCGGCAATGCCGTCGGGACGAAGATCGTCGGCGATGAGTACGAGGAAATTCGGACGATCTGCCGACGAGACCGGAGAAACCCACAAAAGGCAAAGCAGGGCGGCAAGTTTCCGCATGCCTCGCATCGAAACACGGTCGGCAGTTCCGTGGCCAACCCAAAACACCCGCAGTTGCGCCAAGGGTCGACGACTTACTCACGGACCCCCGTCCGGTCTTCCACCGTCCGATACAGGAACGCGTCGGAGGTCACGAGCGAGGTGATCAGCGCCTTCATGCTGCCGCCGCTGTCACGATAGGCGCGGTGGGCGGCCTGGAGCACGGGGCTGTCGTGCAGAGTTTCGTTACGGCCCATCCAGAAGCGGAAGGCGTGCCTCACGAAGACCTGCTCGACACGCTCGCTCGCGGCGAGTTTTTCGATCATCTCGAAGGCGTCTTGAACCGGTCCGTCGAGTGCGGGGTCGCCCGATTCGGTGATCTCGCCGCTGGTGTCGACGGGCTGGTCGAGCTCGGTGGTGCGGTAGAGACCGGCGTGGTTGTACATTTCAAAAGGCAGTCCGAGCGGGTCCATCTTCTCGTGGCAGGACCAGCAGTATTTCTCGCGCGTCACCCGCATCCGCTCGCGCAGGGTGTTCTCCGGCTCGGCAGGGAGCTGGGCGTCGACGGTGATGGGCACATCGGGGATGCCGCCGCCGAGGAGCCGCTCGCGAACCCAGATGCCCCGGTGAATGGCGTGGTTGTCCATCGCGTCGGAGTGCGAGACGAGCCAGGTCGGGTGGGTGAGGATCCCGAGGCGCTGTCCTGCGGGGACGGTCGCGAGGACACGTTCGGGTTTCATCGAGCCGGCACCGAAGGTGGGTCGGCTGACGCGGACGAAATCCGCCGGGCCGGTCAGATTTGCCTCGGAGACCTCGACGTTGTCACCGCCTCCGCGCTTCCGCGCTTTTTGCGCCGCATCGATCCGCTTCTCTGCGTTCGCAAGCATCTTCTTCTGACGATCGAGGGACTTCTGCACCTGCTTGTCGTCGGGACTGGTTTTTGCTTCGGCTTCGAGCCGGGCCAGCTCCGCTTTCAGCGAGGCAAGTTCGGCGGTTTCTTTCTCTTCCTGCTCTTTCTCGGCCTTCTTCTTCGCGGCAACGGCGAGGGCCTGCTCTTCTTTCGTGTGCTTTCTGCCGAAGTAGGTCTTGTCCTTCGGACCGGCGACGACGCGGTCGGTGGTGAGCAGTTCTTTGAGGACGTCCTTGTCTTCCTCGAGGATGATTTCGATGAGCCGGTCGGTGCTGGCGGTCGCGTCAAACATGGCGCTGTAGTGATCGGACCCACGGTTCGAGACGCCGGTCGCGGCGAGGGCGCGGGTGTCCTTGCAGATGTAACCGCCGAGGTCGTAGTCGAAGTAGTCGCGGAAGAATTGCAGCACCCGCGGCTTGCGGATACGGTCGTCGTCGAGCATCCGGGTGACCTCGCGCTGAACGTCTTCACGCGTCCGCATGCGACCGTCGAGAATCGCCTGTCGAAGAGGTTCATCGGGCTTGAGGTAACGCAACGCATGATTCACGGCGAGACCGAGTTCCCAATCCCGCAGCATGACACGTCCGTGCGCGTCGGGCTCGCCCGATGCCGCGAGCTCGGGCCGGAAGAGGGCGTCGCGATCGAGAAAGAGGGACGAGAGGCCCATGAAGACGCCGTCTTCCTTGCCGACCTTGGCGATGCTGTCCTTCACGATCTGCACGTAGTCACCGGACTCTTTCTCCGTCGGCGGGCGGAAGGTGAGGGCCTCGAAAAGGTAATCCACGGCGGCGCGGAGACCTTCGTCGGTGACCTCGGGCTTCTCCATCAGGTCGAGGACGGGAGTAAGGGGCCGGACCACTTTCGTGTTGTAAACGATGGCGGTGGGCAGACCGCGCAGATCGCCCGGCGGTTTCACCTTGTCGTAAGTTTTCGGATCGTCCGTGATCTGTTCGGGCATGCCGACGAGACTGAGCGGTCCGTAGGCCATGTATTCGAGGATGTCTTCGGCCTTGCCGAGGATCTGCGTCGCCTCGGCGCTGTTGACGGTGGAGAAATCGGGGTAGTTCTTCAAACCGTGTTTGCGGGCCGATGAGAGGACGACGGGCACGCTCTTCACCGCCGTGGCATAAGCCACCGTGCCGCCCACCACGCTGGTGATCCGGTCGATGCCGAAGTAGAGTTTCAACTCGCCGCCATGGTTGATGGGAACGGAGTCGCCGTGGGTGCGGAGCCCGGGCTTGGCGGGATCGAAGGCCGGCTCGGTGTTGATGAGTTCGTTGAGCCGGGTGATGTGCTCCTGTGGCGTGACACGCCAGATCCGGGCGGGCGACGAGGTCGGCTTGAGGGTGATGCCTTCGGGCAGTTCGCCGAAGAGGAGATCGTGGTCGATGAAGTTCCCTTTCTTCGGATCGAGATGGGCGCGGAAGCCGCCCTTGTCCTTCATCGCCGTCTGCAATTCGCCGACGATCCAGTCGGCGAAACGGAGCCGCTCGACGGCCCCGGGGCGCTCCTTTTTCTTCGGAGGCATTTCCCCGAGCGCGACCTGCGCCCAGACCGACTTCCAGACGGCGGCGTTGGTCTCGTCGACGGGTCCGAGGTCGAGCAGGTTGAGGTCGGCCTCGGCGGTGGTGTCGTCGTGGCATTCGAGACAGTGTTTGTCGAGAAAGGGCTGCGCGAGTCCCTCGAAGGGTTCATGGATCGGCTCGCCGGGCGTGTAGGTCCCGGCGGAAGCCGGCAGCGCCATTCCCGCAAAGGCCAGTGTCGCCAGGAACGAGATCGCTCCCGGGCACGCCGGAACCATGCGGGAGAGGACTGTCGGAGAAAGGGTTGCCCAAGTGCTCATGCCAATACCAGCGCATTCATTTTTCGCCGATGCAAAGGACTTCCTTCATCGTGTGCATCCAAAGTCGGCCGTTTGCAAAACTGAACGAGGCCAGGGTCCAGGTCTCGCCCGCAGGTCCCAGGTCATTGATCGCAATGAGCGCGTCCGCATCGAGTTTCTCGGCGAAGGCATCGATGACATAAACGGTGCCGTTCATGATGGGGAACAAGAGGTGACGGTTGACCAGGATCGGACTCGCGGCGGAGACGTGTCCCCAGCCCGTGCCCTTGGCGCGTTTGTCCGTCGCGATGTCGATCCCGCGGGAGTTCTTCGTGTCATTCGGAATCGCGTCGCTCTTCTCCCAGATCCGCTTCGGCTCCGCTCCGGCGACCCACTGTGCCGGGACGCGCAGGTATTCGGTCTTGCCGGTCTCGATATGCACGCGGCCGATCGCGGTGATGTCGTGTGCGAGAAAATAGTGCCAGGCACCGACCACGATGTTCGTCTGGTTCGTGAGTGGCATTAGCTTGCCGACCTTGAGAGCGACACCGGTCTTGCGGGCACCGGTTCCCGCATCCGTGTAGTCCACGTTCGCGCTGACATTCTGCGTCCGCAGGACCTCGCCCGTCGCACTGTCGAGTACGAGGTGGTTGGTTCCCTGAAACC
>JAGRPC010000036.1 GCA_020439925.1 Verrucomicrobiia bacterium
GAGCCCACCGATCTCTACCGCCGCAAGAGCGGGGCGGAGATCGTCAACCAGCTGTTCTGCTTCACCGACAAGGGCGAACGGGATGTCTCGATGCGGCCAGAGCTCACCCCTACGCTCGTGCGTATGGCGGCAGCGAGGCAGCGTGATTTCCGCAAACCGCTGCGCTGGTTTTCGATCGGTCAGTTCTTTCGCTACGAGAAACATCAGAAGGGGCGCGGGCGCGAGTTTTACCAATTCAACTGCGACATCCTCGGAGAGGAATCCGTTCTCGCGGATGCCGAGCTCATCGCCCTCGCCATCGACTTGATGAGGGAACTGGGCTTCACGAGGGACGAATTCCGCATCCGGGTAAGCGACCGCAACGCCTGGGTGGGATTCGCCACCGGGAAGGGGCTCGATGAAGCGGGAGTGTCCACCTTTCTCCAGATCGTTGACAAGATGGAGCGCACTCCGGAAGCCAAAGTGGTCGAGCAACTCGCCGCCCTGGGCATCGGGCTCGATGAAGTTCGCGCCTTCATCACTTCGGGAGCCGAGGCCTCCCCGGCGATCCGGAGCATCCTCGCCGATCTCGCGGCCCGGGGGCTCGCCGACTACGTCGAGGTCGATCTCGGCATTGTCCGTGGCCTTGCCTACTACACCGGACCGGTGTTCGAGATCTTTGATATCGGAAAGGGGATGCGGGCCGTTGCCGGGGGCGGTCGCTACGACCAGCTCGTCGGTCTCATCGGGGGCGTGGAAATGGCGGCCTGTGGATTTGCCATGGGCGACATGGTCATCACCGATCTCATCCGTGAGACTCCCGGTCCGGCAGAGCGCCTCGCGGCCGCCGTTTCGGAGAGCGGGCGGGTCGATGTCTTTGTTGTCATCGCGGATCCTGACCAGGCGGGAGGAGCTGCTGCGGTCACCCAGGAACTTCGCGCTGCAGGTCTGCGGGTGATCACCCCCCTGTCGCCCGCAAAGATCGCCAAGCAGTTTCAGGCGGCCGAGCAATCCGGTGCCCGTCATGCGGTGATCGTCGGCTCCGAGTTTCCCTCGCTCACCGTCCGGAATCTCGTCGACCGATCCGAGCAGGTCGTCGCCCGTGGCGATCTCCTGTCCGCCATCGGGTAAGCAGGTGCTTGACTCGATAGGACTAAGGAAAACGGGTAATTTTCGTTTTCCGAAAGGTCACAGTGGGTTACCTTGGCCGCACCCGCGGAAGACGGGTTGCACGCGTATGAACAAGACCACCGCCTTCATCTTCTTCGGAATCATCCTCGTTGGTCTTGCGATATCTCTTTTTACGCTCAAGGGCTGTGGAGAAAAAGTAGCTCCCGAGGAGGTGGTGATTGTGCCCGCCGTCGGTCTTCCCAAGGAATCCGGAGACAAACCCGCATTGGATTCACCTCCCGTGAAGCCGGAGAAGCCGGAGCCGGAAAAAGCGGTTTCACCCGCGCCCGCAACGCCTCCTGCCCCCGATCCGTCCAAATCCGCGGCATTCAAAACGCCGGACGCCGCCATGCGCGCGCTCGCCGAAAAGATCGGAGCGAAGGATTATCCCGGCTTCGCCGCTCTTGCGGGGCCCGGGGCCATTTCCCCGGAGATCGAGGCCAAGGTGAAGGCCCTGATCGAGGATCCTCAACTGAAGCTGGACCCGGCGAAGCCTCATGTCGAGATCTCCAAGTCGGCCGAGGGCTTGCGCTGGGCCTTCAACTTTGTCCCGTCGACAGGGGAGGGAGCCGTCCGGCAACTCTACACCGATCTTGCGACGCTTCCGGATGAAGCCCTCGATATCGCCAAGGTCAGCCTTCCGATCGATCTTGGTCCGGCTCGCGGAACTCCTGCCGCCGCCGGCGTTCCGGCGGCTCCTGCAGACGCTCTCGGCATTCCCGCCGCGATTGCCTCCGCCGATGCGCTTACGGTGGCTCACGCCTTTTCCCAGGCGGTCGTGCGACGCGACTTCAAGATGGCACGGGAACTCGCCGACCCCGGCGCGGTCACCGACGAGCGAGTCGCCGCGCTGATGATTGCGGTCGAGGAGGGCAAGTTCCGGCTTCGCGAGGATCGTCCCCTCGTCGTGACGCTCTCCCGGGATGACATCACCTGGGTCCTCGCGAGGGTTCAGTCGGAAAGTGCGGCTTCGGAGTTTGCCGTCGAACTCGGTAAACTCGGAGAAGCCTGGAAGGTCAACGGACTGACCTTTTCCAAGGTCCTCTCGGCGCTCTCCGAAGCGGCCGGCGGCGGAGACGTCGCCTACAGTCCCATTGTCGAAGATCCGGAAGGCGGGGATTCACTGGTCCTCTACTTCGAGTTCGACGAGGCCGGACTCAATGCCCGTTCCGAACGTCAACTCGCCATCGTCGCCGACATCCTCAGCCAGGGCAGTGAGCGCGTGATCCGAATCAACGGGCACGCCGACGCGCTCGGGAGCGACAATTACAATGTCGCGCTCAGCGACCGGCGCGCAGAGGCCATTCGTCAGGCCCTCATCCGCATGGGAGTGAAGCCCGACCAGGTGGTGACGGAAGCGTTCGGGGCGGCAAAACCGCGCAAGCCGAATTTCCTCCCGGACGGATCGGACAACCCGAGCGGACGTTCCCAGAACCGTCGTGCCGAAGTGCTTCTGGACTTCTAGGGATCCCGGCGACCTCGGGAGAGTGATGCCGGGTTGGCGGGATGGTACGTGCGTTTTTCGCGAAGCGTGGCGCAAATGATGCGGAAGTCGGGGAGACTTCCACCTTGACCGTGGGAGCGCCCTCCGTAAGTTGGCGCTCCCCGTTCGGGGCAGCCGCTTCGCTTCATGAACATCCACGAATACCAGGCCAAGGAACTCTTTCAAAAATTCGGCGTCCCCACGCCCAACGGACGTGTCGCCGACAGTGCCGAGGAGGCCAAATCCGCTGCCGCCGAAATCGGCTCGAACATCGTCGTGAAGGCACAGGTCCACGCTGGCGGACGAGGCAAGGGAACCTTCAAAAACGGATTCAAGGGTGGCGTTCACGTCGTTCAGAACGCCGACGAAGCCGCTGACATTGCCGCGAAAATGCTTGGCCAGGTTCTCGTCACCCACCAGACCGGCGAGGAAGGCAAGCTGGTCAGCAAGGTCATGGTGGCGGATGCCGTCGAGATTACCAAGGAATATTATCTGGCCATTCTCATGGATCGCGAAAGCCGTTCGCCGGTGATCGTCGCCAGCACGGAAGGCGGGGTGAACATCGAGGATGTCGCCGAACACACGCCCGAGAAGATTTTCCATCAGGCCATTCACCCGCTTCTCGGGCTGCAGCCCTACGAAGTGCGCAAGCTCTCCGCGAAGCTCGGGTTCGCCGGAGACCAGGCGAAGCAATTCGGGAAGCTTCTCGCCGCCCTCTACCGTCTTTTCATCGAGTGCGACTGCTCCATGGTTGAGATCAACCCGCTGGTGACCACTCCGGACGGGCAGGTTCTTGCCCTCGACGCGAAGTTCGACTTCGACGACAACGCGCTCTACCGCCATCCCGATATTGCCGCCCTTCACGATCCCACGGAAGAGGATCCGCGCGAAGTCGAGGCAGCCAAATATCACCTGAATTACATCGGTCTCGACGGGAACATCGCCTGTCTCGTGAACGGTGCGGGGCTCGCGATGGCGACGATGGACATCATCAAGCATTGCGGCGGCGAACCGGCCAACTTCCTCGACGTCGGCGGGGGTGCGACGCAGGAGCAGGTGACCAACGCGTTCAAGATCATTCTCGGAGATCCGAAGGTGAAGGCCATTCTCGTCAACATCTTCGGTGGGATCATGGATTGCGACGTCATCGCCAAGGGCATCGTCGCCGCCTGCAAGGAGGTGTCACTGAGCATTCCTCTGGTCGTCCGTCTCGAGGGCAACAACGTCGAGGCCGGCAAGCGCACCCTCGCGGAGTCCGATGTGGCCCTCATTTCCGCCGACACCCTCGCCGATGCGGCCGACAAGGCGGTCAAAGCGATCGCCGCCTGAAACACCTATAACTGACTTTTCCCATGGCCATTCTCGTTGACGAAAACACCAAGATCCTCGTGCAGGGGATCACCGGTTCCTTCGGGGGCCGCCACGCTCAACTCAGCCTCGATTACGGCACCCAACTCGTTGCCGGGGTCACGCCGGGCAAGGGCGGGCAGCTGTTTGCCGACCAGGTTCCGATTTTCGATACCGTGTCCGAAGCCGTCGAGGCGACCGGTGCGACGGTGTCCGCCATTTTTGTTCCCCCGCCCTTTGCCGGCGACGCCATCCTTGAGGCGGTGGATGCAGGAGTCGATCTTGTCGTGGCCATCACCGAGGGAATCCCGGTGATGGACATGATGCGCGTCCGTGCCGCCATGGAGGGCAAAAAGACGCGGCTCATCGGCCCCAACTGTCCGGGTATTGTCACTCCGGGGCTCGGCAAGGATTCGCACGGTGGTTGCCGCATCGGTATTGCCCCCGGATATATCCACAAGCGGGGCAAGGTCGGTGTGGTCTCCCGTAGCGGAACGCTCACCTACGAAGCGGTCTGGCAGTTGACCAATCTGGGTCTCGGTCAGAGCACCTGTGTCGGCATCGGTGGAGACCCCATCAACGGTACCACCCACCTGGACGTGCTGAAAATGTTCAACGATGACCCCGAAACCGAAGCCATCATCATGATCGGCGAGATCGGCGGTTCAAACGAAGAGAAGGCTGCCGCCTGGGCCAAGGAGAATTGCAAAAAGCCGATGGCCGCGTTCATCGCGGGAGCCACGGCGCCTCCGGGTCGTCGCATGGGGCACGCCGGAGCGATCGTTTCGGGTGGCAAGGGTACCGCGGCCGCGAAGATCGAGGCCTTGCGCGACGCCGGGATCGAGGTCGCGAAGAATCCGTCGGATATGGGGCAGGCTCTCGTTCGCGCGATGGGCTGAGAAATGGCGCAATATTTTTGCTTCCCGGGTTGAAACGGGAGCGTTCAATTCTGTAGAAAAGCATCTTATGTCGGACAAACCGGAATACGCGAAGGGACTCGAGGGAGTCATTGCCAACGAATCCTGCCTCAGCGATGTGCAGGGACAGGAGGGGGTTCTCCGGTATCTCGGTTACAACATCCAGGATCTCGTCGAAAAATGCACTTTCGAGGAGGTGATGTATCTGCTCCACCGGCGGAAGCTTCCGACCCAGGCGCAACTGGACGAGTTCACAAAGAATCTTCGCTCGCACCGTCACCTTCCCCAAGGGGTGATCGATTTCCTCAAGTCGGCTCCAAAGGATGCCGCCCCGATGGACGTGCTTCGCACCGGTGTCAGCATGCTGGGGCTCTACGACCACCGCGGAGGCGATCAGGATCGCTCACTCAACGAGGACCGTGCCATGGCCATCTGTGCCACGATGCCTCTGATGGTTGCCCACTTCCACCGTGCCCGCCAGGGATTGGAACTCATGCCCGTTCGCGATGACCTCTCCGAGGCCGGGCATTTCCTCTACTTGATGACCGGAAAGGTCCCCGGAGAAGAGGCCACCCGCACTCTCGATGCCGCCTACACGCTTCATGCCGACCACGGCATGAACGCCTCGACCTTCAGTGCCCGCGTGACCATCGCCACGCTGTCCGACCTCTATTCGGCCATCACTTCTGCGGTTGGAACCCTCAAGGGCCCCCTTCATGGAGGAGCCAACGAAGGGGTCATTCACATGCTCCAGGAGATCGGCAGTCTCGACAAGGTGGATGCCTATGTCGAAGACGCGTTGGCGAACAAGCGGAAAATCATGGGAATTGGCCACCGCGTCTATCGCACTCTCGATCCCCGCGCGCCTTTCCTTCGCAAGATGGCGATCAAGCTGACGAAGGAACTTGGCGAGAGCAAGTGGATCGACATGTCCGAGCGCATCGCCGAGCTCATGAAGGAGCGCAAGAACCTCAACGCGAACGTGGATTTCTATTCCGCGACCGTCTATTATTCGCTCGATATCCCCACGGACCTGTTCACCCCGATTTTCGCGATTGCCCGTGCCGCAGGATGGACCGCTCAGGTCCTGGAGCAGCTCGACGACAATCGCCTCTACCGGCCGCTTACGCTCTACACAGGCCCTACCGAGGATCAGCCGATCACGCCGATCGCCGAGCGGGGTTGAGAGGATTCAGCGGTCGGCCGTCTGTTGCTCGCGAGTTCTACCTTGGGTGCGCCGGTTTGATCCGCAGCCGAAGGGAAAAATGCCGTACGTAGGTGCCCGACTAAGTTTCTCGGGGCGCTCGGTGCGAGATTGTAACCGGAACAAAAACTCCTCCGCTTCACATTTTATTGGTAATGAGACGCGATTTCATTTATGGATTCAAGGAATGAAATCAAGCACTTCGGGAGCCCTTCTTTTTGGTAACGGGACTGGTTCAATGTTCTGGGCTCTGGCGCCTGCATCGAAGGGACCTCGGTGGGAAACGTGGTCGGTCATACCGGAGGGTCAGATCGCTTTCCTGCTGCCTGTGGATGCACCCATCGAATGGAAACTTGCCAAGGAATCGGGCCGGGTGTCTTCGGGGAATTTCGCGGTTCTCGATACGCGCATGGGAGAGGCTTCCATCGGCTTCGGCCAGGGGGATAGGGCGATCGTCGTGGGGATGCGTCACGGACTGCTGTCATCGATGCTCAAACCCTTCCGTCCGGGAATGGCTGAACCCCTGAGGTCCCTGATATTTGGCCCCACCTCTACCGCCAGGTTGAGGATTCGACCGGAAATCGCCACGGATCTGGCCTCGGGTTTTCTCGATCCTCAGGTGACGGGTCCGGGGCTGGCATTCTGGTATGAAAGTCAATTCAAGGCCCTGCTCGCGTTGCTTTGCTTTGTCTCGGCGGATCAAGACGAGGAATTCTTCTGCACCCGGCAGAAGCGCCTTGCCGGAGAACGTGTGGCCAAGGCAAAGGCATGGCTCGAAAGTCGGCTCGATGAACCCTTCGACCTCCAGCGACTAGCCCGGGAAGTGGCGTGCAGCCCGAGCTACCTGAGTCGCACTTTTTCGGCTGCTGCCGGTATGACCCTGAGCCAGTTCGTTCGCCAGCGGCGCGTTGAGAAGGCGGCGGAACTGCTCGTGACCGGCAAATACAATGTCAGCGAGGTGGCCATCGAGGTTGGCTATCAGAGCCTCAGCCATTTCAGCAAGGCATTTCATCAGGTTAAAGGTTGCCTGCCCTCGAAATACGAGGCGGCTTGACCGCGTCCTCGGGACATTTCAGTCGCTGAAGACGGCTTTTCAGAGGGTGCATTCGCGAGCGTGTGAGCGGTGATCTCGAAGGTTTGGCAAGCCCGGAATCTGTGCCAAGGTAGACGGCCCGTCGCAAAGGCGGAATGTTCATCCCATGAAAATCCTCGTTGTTGGAAAAGGAGGACGCGAGCACGCGATCCTCACCGCCATTTCCGAATCCCCGTCTCCAACCGATCTGTATTCGTTTCCCGGATCGGACGCGATTTTCGAACTCGCCAAACCGCTCGCTACTCCCGAACGCCCCGTGGAGAGCGTTGAATCGCTGGTGTCGGCGATGCAGGCCGAAGGTATCGATCTCTGTGTCGCCGGGGAGGAGAGCTACCTGGTCCGTGAGGAAGGGCTCGCCAACGCGTGTCGCGAAGCCGGGATTCCCTGCTGGGGGCCGCCAAAGGAATCGGCCCAGCTCGAGGCAAGCAAGGAATTCGCGAAGGAGTTCCTCGTTCGTCACGGAATTCCCACGGGTGGATACGATCCGGTGACCACCATCGATGAGGCCCGTGCCGCAATCGGTGGCAGCTACCCGACCGTCCTGAAATTTGACGGTCTCGCCGCCGGGAAGGGAGTTGCGGTCTGTCCCGACGAAACCTCAGCCGAGGCGTTCCTGAACGAGGTCCTTGTCGAAAGGAAATTTGGTCCCGGAAGGCTTCTCGTGGAGGAGTTCCTCGAGGGGCCGGAGATCTCGATCTTCGCCTCCATCGTCGACCGGGATTACCAGATTCTCGCCCCGGCGCGGGACTACAAGCGGATCTTCGATGGTGACGAAGGGCCCAACACGGGAGGCATGGGCGCGGTGAGCTCTCTCGAGATGCTCGATGAGGATCTGCGCAGGACGATCGAGGATCGCATCGTTCGGCCCACCGTCGAGGGACTGATCGCCGATGGGCTTCCCTACCGGGGATTCCTCTACTTCGGCCTCATGTTGACGAAAGATGGCCCGAAAGTGATCGAGTACAACTGTAGATTCGGAGATCCCGAAGCCGAGGCGGTCCTGCCGATGGTCCGGGGAGATTTTGCGACCTACCTTTTCGAGGCGGCGAAGGGCGACCTGAATCCGGAACTCATTTCCTTTTCCGAGGGCTGGAGCATCTGCCTTGTGTCCGCCTCGGCCGGTTATCCGGCCTCTTCGCGCAGCGGCGATCCGATCACCGGCCTCGATCAGGTCGCCGGAGCGCGCGTTTTCCACGCGGGCACGCGTCGGAATGCGGTGGGACAATACGAGACGGCAGGAGGCCGTGTTCTCGTCGTGACTGCTTCCGGAGCCACGCGGGATGCGGCCGTGGCCAAGGTCTACGCCGAAAGCGACAAGATCGAGTTTCCCGGGAGGCAGCGGCGATCGGATATTGGAACGCGAAATTTTTGATGCAAGGAGGCCATTCGGGCCTAAAGATGAGAGCGTCAGCCCGTTCCGGAATTTTTGAGTGACCCCGCCGACAGCCTTCAGGAAGTGATTCTTAGTCCCGAGGAAATCTCCGCGGGAGTTCGGGAGTTGGCCCGGCAAATTGCCTATCGTTGCGCGGGGGATGAAGTCGCCTTTATCGGGATCTACACCCGGGGAGTCACCCTCGCACGACGTGTGGCCCAGGCGCTGAAGGAGCAGGGGCTTCATTATCCGGTCGGGACTCTCGACATCTCCCTTTATCGCGATGATTTTGACAATCGCGGTTCCGATCTGCCCACCCTCGAGAGTTCGGACGTTCCTTTCGCCCTCGACGGGATTCGCGTGATCCTTTTTGACGAGGTCATCTTTACGGGTCGCACGATCCGGGCCGCTCTCGACGGACTCATGGATTACGGACGCCCGGCCAAGATCGAACTCGCCGTGCTTGTCGATCGTGGTCACCGCGAGATTCCAATCCAGCCCGACTATGTGGCGAAGCGCGTTGGAACGACCCGCGACCAGTATGTGAAAGTCCGCTTCCGCGAAGACGACGGCGGTGAGGAGGGCGTTTTCCTGGCAACGCCGCGAAAAATACCGACGGCATGAGTGAACTGAAGCCCCGCAAGGACCTGCTCGACATCGAGGGCCTCGAATTGCCCGAGATCGAATACGTCCTTTCCAACGCGGTCCCCTTCAAGCAGCTCTTCCAGCGCTCCGTCAAGAAAGTGCCCACTCTCCGGGGCAAGACCGTCCTGAACCTCTTTTACGAACCGTCGACGCGGACGAGCAGCTCCTTCGAGGTCGCGGCGAACCGCATGTCGGCGGACGTGACAAACTTCACCGTCTCGAGTTCATCGGTGGTGAAGGGGGAGTCCCTGCTGGATACCATCGAGACTCTGCAGGCGATGCGGTCGGACTACATCGTGATCCGCCACCAGGCGGCCGGGGTCCCCAACATTGTCGCCAGTCACACCGGGGCCTCGGTCATCAACGCCGGTGACGGTTACCATGCGCACCCGACCCAGGCACTCCTCGATGCCATGACCTTCCGGGAGGTTTACCCGGATTATCAGGGCAGGAAAATGGTGATCGTCGGGGATGTGCTTCACTCCCGGGTGGCACGGTCCACGAGCACGCTGTTCAACAAGCTCGGAATCGAAGTCGGAGTGCTCGGTCCCGGCACGCTCATTCCTCCGGGGAGGCATGACTTCATCCGCCGCTTTCGATCCTGGGATGAGGTTTTCGAATGGAAACCCGACGCGGTCTACCTGCTCAGGGTCCAGTTGGAGCGCCAGGAGGGCATGTTTTTCCCCAGCATCGCCGAATATCACAAGATGTATGGCATGAACACCGAGCGCCTCGTCAGGATGCGGCAGATCGGGGCTTACCTCATGCATCCCGGGCCGGTCAACCGCGGAGTCGAGATAACCGATGAAGCGATGCGCTACGAGCGCAGCCTCATCAGCACCCAGGTCGAAAACGGGATCGCCGTGCGCATGGCGGTACTGCACTGGCTGAAGCCGGAAACGGACACGGATTGAAACGATGGCTGCAGCGACACCCAGACTCTTCCAAAATGGACAGATCGCCTCCGCCGGCGCCAAGGAATTGCGCGCGGCCGATGTTCTCGTCGACGAAAACGGGGAAATCGTGGCGGTGGGCGTGGGCTTGGAGGTTCCCTCCGGAGCCGAGGTGATCGATTGCCGCGGCTGCGTTCTCGTGCCGGGGATGTTCGACGTCAATGTTCACGCCCGCGAACCAGGTCAGGAGCACAAGGAAACGCTTGCGACCTGTTCCGCAGCGGCGCTGCGAGGTGGCGTCACCGGGGTGGTCCTGATGCCCGACACCGCGCCCCCCATCGACACGGGCAACCTCGTGAAGAGCGCCATGGACCTGGTCGCAGAGCTCAGTGCGATTCCCATGTGGCAAGCGGGATGTCTCACGAAGGGCCGCGAAGGCAAGGAAATGGCCGGGTTTTCCGGCATGGCCTCCCGGGGTGTGCCCATGCTCACCGATGCCGATCGTTCCGTGCCCTGTCCCGATCTCCTCCGCCGCTGCATGGAATATGCGCGGGATTTCGATCTGCTCGTCACTTCCCACTGCGACACGCCGCCGCTCTCGAAGGCCGGATCGATCAACGAGGGTCCCGTTTCCTATCGCTTCGGTCTTCCCGGAATTCCCGCCATCAGCCAGGAAATCGCGATTGACCGGGACATCCGGGTCGCCCAGCACACCGGAGCGAAGCTGCACCTCCAGCAGATTTCGACCGCACGCGGACTGAAGTCGGTGCAATGTGCTAAGGAGGCCGGAACCCCTGTCACCTGTGAGGTCTCGCCGCACCACCTCGTTCTCACCGAGCAGGACATCCGCGATTACAACACGCACTTCAAGTTCAACCCGCCGCTGCGTCCGGCCGCCGATGTCGAAGCGCTCATCGAGGGTTTCATCGACGGCTCCATCGATGTGCTGGCGAGTGCCCATGCCCCGCACACCGAGTTCGAGAAGTCGAGCGACTTCGGCAGTGCCCCCTTCGGGGCCGCCGGACTCGAGACGGCCGTCCCGGTCATGTTCGACCGCTTCATCAGCAAGGGTATCTTCGGTTGGGACCTCCTCATCGAGCGATACTCCGCCGCGCCACGTCGACTCGTCGGGTTGAATCCGGTGGCGATTGAGGAAGGCACTAAGGCCCAGTTCTTCGTCTTCGATCCGGAAGGGGAGACTCCCGTGACCCGCGAGACCATGAAAACGAAGAGCCCCGTCTCGCCTTTTCTCGGCAAAACGCTTGCCGGAAAGGTGCGGGGAACGGCGCTTGGCGTGGCTTGGCACTCACAGGAGTGAGGACTGCGAGGAGTCCGGCGCGGACAACCCCCGATTGGCTCAGCCCTTGAGCCATTCCCTTTCTCGTCGCGCGGGCAGGTTCTCCGGCGTCTGAACCTGATCGGCGAGACCGAGCACCATCAGCATCCTGACGAACCACCATCCCGGGTCGATCTGCCGCCATCCGTGGCCAAGCCTCGCCGAATCGGGATAGGCGTGGTGGTTGTTGTGCCAGCTCTCGCCCATCGTCAGCAGGCCGAATCCCGGCAGGTTGAAGCCCTGCACCGCATGACCGCGCAGGTGCCAGGTGCGGATGCCGAGATTGTGGGCGAACCAACCGATCAGCCAGTGCCCGGTGAGCGACAGGGCGATGCGACCCGAAATGCCCCAGGCCACCCAAGCAAGGCCCCCGCCGGCGTAGAGCAGCGCGGCGAGCGGCAACTGCTGCCACATCCAGGTGCGCTCGAGCCAACGGTAGAAGGGCGCCACGGCCACCTCCCGTTCGATGGTGAACACGGGGGGATGATCCAGATCGATGCGGCAATGCAGATTCCACCACCAGTCCCGTCCGATCCATTCCCGGTGGATGAAGAAGGAATGGCACACCCGGTGCCGCTGCGCCCAGTCGCGGATCTCGTGGAGGTAGATCATCGAGAGCGGGCCTCCCATTCCGACGAGGGTGCCTAGCCAGACCAGGATCCGCTTGAGCCATTCCGGGGTCGCGAAGCTGCGGTGGATGAGAAGCCGGTGCAATCCTACGGTGTGCCCACAGCACAGGGTGATGACGGTGAGCACGGCGCTGAGAAAGGCGATCTCCCAGCCCCGGACGAAGGGAAGTGATCCCAGGGCGACAAGGAGATGGGTGCCATACCAGATCGACTTTACCGGGCTCCAGCGCACCTGGCCGGAAACCGGATTGGTGCGGGTGTTCCGGGGAGTCATTCGGCCGGTCGACACCGGTTCCGGGAGTGGTCTGGCGAGAAGAGGAAGATTCGCCTTCATTTATTTCGTTAATTTCTGTTTAAACAGAAACAAAGAAAATAAAAGCTGCAAGGAGTTTCTTGGGCCATTCTTTCGGGCGGGTATTTCCATCCCCTTGTCTCATGAGAAGATCGATATTCCTTCTTTCGCTCCTTTTTGCCTGGTCCGCCGCCGCGGACGACGCCCGGCCCGTCTCCCGAATCCTTTTCGGATCCTGTCTCAAGCAAAACGATCCTTCGCCCATTTTCGAGACGATGATCGAACGTCGGCCGGAGCTGCTCCTCTTCCTCGGCGACAACATCTATGCCGACACCTTCGACATGGGGGAAATGAGCGCGAAATACGAAGTGCTCGCCGCAAAACCGGATTTTGAAAAGCTGAGAAATGCCTGCCCCGTCCATGCGACCTGGGACGATCACGACTACGGCGTCAACGATGGCGGAGCCGAGTACACGCCTCGAGACGAATCGCAGCGGATCTTTGTCGATTTCTGGGGGGATCCCGCCGATTCGCCGCGACGGTCCCGTCCCGGTGTCTACGAGAGCGCGATTTACGGCGAGCCCGGAAAGCGCGTCCAGGTCCTGATGCTCGACACGCGCTATTTTCGAGGACCCTTGAAAAAGGGGGAAAAGCGTCTCGGTGGAT
>JAGRPC010000366.1 GCA_020439925.1 Verrucomicrobiia bacterium
ACCGCCGAGGTATCGAAGAAGACATTGTCGAGACCTCGCAGGGAAGCGATTCCCTCGACCGTGTGCCTCCCGCAGAACCCCCTGGCTGCATGGGCAAGGATGAGTTTGGCTCTAGGGTAGCGACGGCAATGTTCCTGGATATAACGCTGATTCTCCGACTCGGCGAGGGCGCGAGGCATCACCATGTGAAGCATGATGGCCAGCTTTTTCTGGTCGGCCAGTTCCCAGGCCCACTCGGGAATGAACTCGTCAGTTGTCGCAAAGAGACTGTCCGGCCGATTCGAGAAGAGGTGGTAAACCTTGAAACCGACGAACCCGTCCGCATCAACCTGCCGTTCGACCGCCTCCGGATCCTGTTTCGGAGTGACGATCATGAGTCCGCGCGAGGCGGAATCCTTCCTCATTTCCTCGGCGAGGTGACGATTGGCGCTTTCAACATCAAGAGCCCGTGTCGGAAAAGGGAAGAAGAGCCCGCCGCTTGGACAGCGTTCAGGCATCCAGAGGGAAAGGCGCTCGTCGTAAATCGCGCGAGTCACGATCTCCGGTCCACTCGCGGCAAGGGCGGGCGTGGGAGAGCCGAGGTCCTGAATCCTCCAGAGATGGGCATGTGCGTCGAAGGCGTCCGGAGGAACGAAATCGGCAAGGTGTCTTTGCCAGAGATCGAGATCCGAATTCGTAATTTCGGCCCAGAGGTACGGGTTCACCGTTGCTTCACTCATACCCTCACTCGGTTGAGACATAAAAGGCGTAGATTTTTGCATCCCCTTCGTCGGGCAGAATGATTTTCAGTGCTGCAGGCCTCCCTTCTGGAAGAATCCCCCACCCTTTCACCGGGATTCTGATTCCGGATCGATCCACCGTTCCCGCCCGCTCTCCCGAGTATTCCGGGATCGGTTGGTCAAATTCGTCGAGAAGTTCCACCCTCACCGGACCGGCATCCTCAACTCCCTCAATGTTGAAGAAGACACGATCCCCTTCCTCGGGCGAGAACGTGCTTGTCACCACATGCGCGGGGGAACCGGTCACTTTTCTCGAAAGATAGGCAAACCCGTCGCGACGAAGTGACGCCAAACCGATTTCCATGTTTCGCAGCTTGCCTCCGGTGTCCCAGTGCGAATACCAGATCATCGTCCTGTCGCCATCATTGACGAATGCATGACCCTGCAGAAGGGCGATGTCGTCCCACTCTCCGGGTTTACCCCGTTCGATCACCGCATGATCAGGAACCGGTTCCCGAAAATGAATGCCGTCATTGCTCAGGATGAGCCCCAGATCGACCGTCACACCTTGATTCCAGTAGTTTCCATCCACAGGCTTTTCAGGCGCGTCCTGCCACCGACCGTAGAGCCCGACAACGACATTTCCGCGGTTCCACAATCCCGCCCCCATGTGGGTCTGCTGCCCTTTCACGGGAGCGGAGGTGAGCTGCCCCGGGCGGGCAAAGGCCAACGCTTTCGCCCGCGACCAGGTCGTAAAGTCGGGTGAACGATAGCTCAGCATGACCCTGCCGATCTCGCTCCCGTCCATTCGCCACGTCCATGGGGAAATCAACTGGCCCGGTGCGTAATAGAAGTTTCCGAAGCGGTAGAGCCCTGAAACCTCGAAGCGCTCGTTTCCTGCGTTCATGGGTCGGTTACCGACCACTTTCCAGGTCAATCCGTCCGGGCTGGTTGCCGCCACAAAGGCGCCCCATCGTCTTTCGTTCGGCCCGATCGCGCTGCGCCCGCCTTTTACGTCTTCAAAGGGCGGATGGGCGATAAAGACGCATTTGAAACGACGCGAGGGATCGGGATCTTCCGGTTCGTGGAGGATCGAGAGAAAGTCATTCACCTTCGCGAGTGACGGAACCTCTGACTCGATCAGGCAGATGTTGTTTTCCCTGCTCCCGTTGAATTCGACGAGACCAAGTTCCGGCTTGGACCAGGTCACACCGTCTTCGCTCTCCGCGTAACACATCGGTCTCCACCAACCCGGAGCCTGTCCCGCCTTGATTTCAGTCTCGAACATGCCGAGGTACCACATGCGGAACTTCCCTCCGAGTTTCAGCACGGTTCCATAAAGAATGGCGTGGCCATGGTCAGGCGCACCTTCCGGTCCCCGACGCAGCACGGGGTTGGCGGGATGCTTTTTCGCGACCTCCGGCGTCACCGCGACATTGTCCCTCCAGGGTATGGCGTGATCGTCAAAGGCAAAGAAAACTTTCTCTTCAGCTTGAAGAGAGGTCAGAAGCAGCAGGACAATGTTGAAAAAGAAGAGGATTTTCATGGAAGCAGGTAAAGCGCGTAGAATCGGATGGCGGTGCGCTCTTCGCCCTCAAACCGCACGCGGAACCTGATCCTGTCAGGAGGAGCGGGCGCATCCGGATCGGACCACCTCGCCGGAACCTGAAAACCACCTTCGGTGAGTTTCGCGATCCTTCCGGGAACGGGAAGCTCCGCATGATCGAGCATTTCGATGTTCAGTGTCGCCCGAGGACCAAGCCCCGCGACATTGCAGAAGATCTTCGGTTCAATCGTTGCATTCACCGGAAGGGACTTCGTCACGAATTCGCTGGTGATCTTCGGAGCCTGATAGTCGCCCGGTCCCTCGCCGGAGTCGTCGACTCTAAGCGCTCCGAAACGATCGCGTGAAAGCACCGCGATTCCAACTCCTCCGCGAGGCACGGGATCGCCTCCGGTAGCTCGGGGATCCCAGGCGCCGTAGTAGAGGAAGGTCTCGTCACCGATATTTTCGAAACCCTGACCTTGCAGGACACCTCCCTGATCCCACGCGCCATCATCGCCACGCTCGAGCAGAGTCCATTCATGCAGTGGTTCCCGGAAGGAGAGCCCGTCATTACTGAGGACCAAACCGAGATCCACAGTCACATCTTTCCACTCCGTCGAACCGTGCCAGCGCCCATAAACGCCGAGGAGGAGGTTTCCGCGATTCCAGACTGCGATACCTTCATGATTCTGTTCCCCCTCCCGGCTGCGCCCTGCTCCAAGCCATTCGTGCTGTGACTCGCGAACAAAACCAATGTGATTCGTCGCCTTCCAGTCCGTGAAATCCCGTGATCGATAGATCCTGACAACCCGCCCCTGATAATCCTGGATGCCCGGCATTGCGTTCTGAGCGGTCAGATAGTACCACCCATCCCACTGGTAAAGACCGCCGCAGGGCTCCAGATGAACGATGGGTAACAGAAGATCCGACTTGTTCAGTTCCCCCTTTTCGGGCTTTGCGTTCTTCACCGGTGTCCAGGTGTACCCATCCGGACTGACAAACGGAAGCAGGGTTCCCAGACGCGTGTGATGACGGAAATAGACGTGCGTCGTCATCTTGTAACGCCTCGTTGGATCCGGGTCTGCGAGATCCTTGATGACCTTGAGGTTAACGAAACCCCAGTCGCCGCCCATATCGAGCAGGTTGTTGTTCCGACTGCCCTCGAAATCCACGAGACCCAGATTCGGTTTTATCCAGTTCACGCCGTCCCGACTCTCGGCATAAGCCGCCCGCCATCGCTCTGAAGTCGCTGAATTTTTGTTGTCGTCGTCAAAGGCGACATACCACATCCGGAAGGTATCCCCCTCCCGTATGACCGAACCATAGAACTGGACTCCCATTGCGTCCGGGCTCCCCGGACTGCCGCGCTTCAATACGGGGTTTCCAGGATGACGGTGGGGCGGAACCATCTCGAGACTGAGGTTCTGCGAGTGGGGAATTGAAACGGTGTCGAAGGCAAAAATCGTCCTCGCCTTCGTCTCATCAAAGTAGTCCACGGCAATAGCGCTCCACGCAGAGACAGACAGCAGGAGCCATGAAATGGAACGAATCATGGCAGGGAAAGTTTTTCGACGAGCAGCCGGGTGAGGTCCGCCTCGCTCGGGTTTCCGTCGAATGGATACCTGATCTCGCAGGGCACCCCGAAAGCATCCAGCCTCTCCTTGAGCATCAGGCCGAGAACGGGGCTGTGAGTGGGATCTCCCTGATGCTCTCCTTTCACCGGTGGTTTTTCGGCCTTGGTGAAAACCAGAAAGGCAGGTGGATCGTCAGCGCTGGCGTTGGCCATGGGCGAAAAGCGGGCAAGAGCTTCCCTGTGCTGTTCGCGGTCTTTCAGGAAGGGGGCAAAGGACTCGGGTCTCGTCTTGCCCGGATAACCGAAGGCATGGCCGCCATATTCGCTGTTCGGTATCCATTCGATGAGCTCCACTGGATCGAGCGAGGGCTGCGGTGCTTTTGTCACCGTAAAAACGAGCCGAGTCGATTCACGGGCCACCGGGTCGTCGCTCGACGCGCTGGCCAGATCGTCGTGCATTGCGAGCCAGAGCGATGAGCACCCACCGGCGCTGACGCCGCAACCGGCGACACGGTTCTTGTCGAGATTCCATTCGGCAGCCTTCGAGCGGACAAACTGAAGCGCCCGCGCGGAATCTTCAAGTGGCCATCGGAGTGGGGGTGAAACCTCCGCCGCGGAAGCGTCGGCCAGAAAGCGGTAGTTTACGGAGGCCACCGAAATTCCCGCCTCAAGCAGCTGGCGGACGTCGAGGTGCTGATGAATGTCCGTCTTGTCCTGCGCATTCCATCCGCCGCCATGGAGATAAAGGACGAGCGGTGCAGGGACCTTTGTCTCCGCAAGCCAGAGATCGAGGGTCTGCCGGAAATGGTCACCATATTTCACATCTGTCAGGGTCGCGGGTGACGCGATGGCCTTGTCGGTGCCAAAACGTTTCCTCACCTCGGCAGGTGGCATCCAACCGGTCGAACGGTCTTCGTCGGGTTCGTAGGAAACAGTCAGAAAAAAGAGTCCCGCCTCCGCCGCCTTGCCCGGAGGCACATGAACCTGAAGCTGGGTGAATCCATCCGCAAACCAGCTTTCGTAGCCGTCGCTCCCGCTCGCCGCGAGCGTCACCCCGTTGAGCTGAACAGAAAGTTTCCGCGGAGAGCGGTATGGAAGTCTCACCCGCATGCCGAAACCATGCTTGATCGGCTCGGCCTGCGAATCCTCGGCGGCCATCAACTGAGCCGGAACCTGTTCCATCGCGAGCTTGATCTCGGGTCCTGCCTCGAGGAAGGCCTCAACTGAGGCCTCGTTTCCTGCCAACGCCTTGCGCAGGTTTGCGACGAGGCTGGCGCGGTCTTCCGCTGCGACAATCTTTTTTGCGGCTGCCGTGGTCGCGACGACGAAACTTTCGCGCCCGTCGGTCTGCGGATAAAGGAACCCGAGTGAAAAGTCAGCCTGACGATTCCACAGTTCCACCCGGCTTGCCCGCCGCTCCGCGGCCGTCATCCCGTAGGCGGTGACGTAGTGGCCGACGAAATGCTTGATACGGTTCACCGGATAACCTGCAGCGCGCTCATCGATCCACGGAGCGTTGCCGATCCTCAACAGACCCTGCATTCTTGCGACAACACTTGCTTCCCACGCGACCTCCTGGGTGATCGGCATGGTGTGATACTTTGCATAGCCGTAGTGCGCGGAATAAAAGAGCGGCGCCCCATGCCAGAGCTTCTTTCCGAGAGGCGCAAGTTCGGGCCCCCAGAAGGTGCGCTGGGCATCGGCCTCAAAGCGGTCCGAGGGAAAACCAGCCTCACGACCGGCCGCAACCATCGCCTCAGTGACCCGCCAATCCCACGGGCGCAGAGCATAGTTCGAATAAGCCCCGCCGGTGATCTCGGTCATGATCTGTCCCTGGTACATCTGGCGAGCGCCGAGCTGGCCGGGCCCGTATTCCTGGAGCCCTGTTCCATGAAGGTCGGCGTGCACCTCGGGCTGGTATTCGTCGATGACCGAGAGCACCGCGACCAGTTCTGGGGCGCGCTCGGGGGTGAGCAGGGACAAGGTTTTCACATCCCAGAGCTTCCCGACCGGCCCCGTCCCGGTGTAGGGATCAACGCCGTATTCGTTGCGGAATCGATCGGTGTGGAAGAACGCCAGCGGATTGACGATAGGCATGACGAGCACGATCTGCTTCTTCCTGATCTCGGCAGCAAGTGGCGCGTCGCCCAACAGCCACTCCGCCAGAGCCAGAGCCCCCGTGGCCCCGGAACGCTCGGGACCGCAATGGAGAGTTGTGACGAGGCAGACCTGCTTGTCCGCGTCCGGGACGCTGCGATCCGTAATCCTGAGGAGGTAGACAGGTAGAGTCTGCCCGCTGAGACCGCGTAATTCCAAAGTGACGAAGTCCGGGTAGGTCTTGCGCCAGTGCTGGAGCGTCCCGGCATACTCGTCCCACGTCAGCCGGTGTATCGGGGCGTATTTCTCTTCCGCCTCTGCCACAACCGTCAGCAGGATCACGGGAAGCAGCAATCTTAGAGACTTCATGGTTCCGGAGCCTCCCAGATCGACAC
This sequence comes from Verrucomicrobiia bacterium, assembly GCA_020439925.1. Lineage (GTDB taxonomy): Bacteria > Verrucomicrobiota > Verrucomicrobiia > Verrucomicrobiales > DEV007 > Arctic95D-9. The sequence continues at coordinate 6,331 of JAGRPC010000366.1, forward strand.
GCCCATCTGGTATGAACCGTAAAGTTCCGTCGCCTTCGCATACCACGCCGTGACGAGCTTGCCGTCGGGGCGCTGGACCGTGCTGGGATACCCGCAATCGGACTCCAGGGAGACGGCCAGGCGGAGCGGATCTCGCCAGGTCTTGCCTTTGTCCGAACTGAGTTTCGCAAGAACGCCGAATCGGTCCTTCACCCGGCATCCATAGCTGAGGACAAGTCTCCCGTCCTTCAGTTGCAGTAGGTGACCGTTGATCTCGTTGGTCGAGGTGACACGCAGGGGTTCGCTCCAGGTGACGCCATCATCCTCGGACCAGAACAGGTCCATGGCGCGCTCGCGCGAGGCCGCCATCCAGAGCTGACCGCCGAGATGAAGCACGGTCGTCTCGTTTCCGGTCGGATGGATCACCGAGACGCGGCTCCAGGTGCGTCCATCGTCGTCACTCCGGAAATGCCAGGAACGATAACCTTTCGTCTTGGTGCTCTGGGACGAATCCGTAAACTCTCCTCCGTAGCAGGAAACGTGGAGCGCTCCGTCTTCTCCCCGCTTGATGTCGCCGAAGGGAATGTAGTTGGTCCACCCTGGGTCTGGATCTGGAAATGCCTTGCTCTGGGTCCAGGTTTTCCCTCCATCGGAACTTCGGCAGACCCAGATCGGCAGGATGTCGTCGCGAAAGTCGGATTGCTTCGGACGCTGCGGCTGTTTCACGTTCGTCCACCCTGATACCAGCACGAGCAGGTCGCCGTTACCCGCCAGTCCCGCCGCGTGATTCATGCGGTTCGTCTCGGGCGCATTCGGCGCGGGAGTCCCCCGCCAGTTCCAGATCTCCCCGTCCGGACTGTTCCAGACTCCGATCGCTCCGGCAACCTGGCCGTGGCTGGGCTTGCCGAAGAGAGTCGCGTTGATCGACCCGTCCGGCAAAAGGGTCAGCGCCGGCCACGCGCAGACATCCTTCACAGCGACGAGGCGCTTGATCCCCGGCGGTTCCAGTTCGTCGGCATGAAGGAGGCTCAGGGAAGAAAGACAGAGCAGCAGGGAGGTTTTCATCAGACAGGGTCAGGTCCGGGATCAAAGAGGGTTTACTCGCCGAAGCGCATCGCATAAAGATCCGCATCCTTCAGGGAGACGCGGAGGCGCACCGTCTTGCCCTCCAGCGAAGTGAGGTCCAAGACCGGTGCTTCGAACTCATCGCCGTACAACTCAGGCATTTCCGCGACGGTCTTCCCAATCTCGTCCAGCGCCTCGACCCGGACGGACCCTGCGGCGGAGGTGGCATAATTGAGATACAGTTTTTTCCCTCCAACCACGAGCGGCCTGGTCGTGAAACTCCCGCCCTTGGCCCCGCCGTTCATCGAGGCAAAACCCTGCTTCCGCACCGTGAGGCGACGGATCCGATGATCTTCGTGACGGTAGTGCTCGCTGATGTAGAGCGACCACTCCCCCTCCCCGGTGACCACGATGCCGTTTGCCGTCATGTTGTTCCGGTCGGTCCAGTTCTTGAGGTCGGGACCCGGACGGACCCAGGCTTCGAGGAAGGGGCGATCCCAATGCACTCCGTCGCGGCTCGACATGAACACGGCGTCCGAAACTCCGGGCCCCTCGTGTTCCTGCACCTTCTTCCGGTCGGTGACGAAGCGTTTCGGGAACGAAACAAATAGATGTGGAGCGGTCGGACAAGGCACCGTCGCGGAAGTGTAGAAATGCTCCCACGGGACTCCCTCGCCATATTCGTGCGGAACGGGCTCGGACCAGTTCAGGAAGTCGGTCGAGGTGTTGCTCTGTACTGCCCGAACCTTGTTGATAAAGATGCGGCTGAAGCAGACGTAGCGGTTTCGGGTCGTGTCCCAGAACGCGAGGTTCTGGGAATCGAAGGCACCCTTCGTGATGACCGGCTCATCCTTCATCTTCCTCCAATGAATTCCGTCGGCAGAAGCGAAGGCATACAGTCCGCCCGGAGTCTCCCCCTGATGCCAGTTTTTTCCCGGCTGCTTCACTCCTCCGAGGGCCTTGTAACGCTCGTCGGGTTTTGCGATCGGATTTTCATCGTGAAACGGCGAGAAATTGTGGGATTCGACTCCCCGCCAGATCACGTTGTTCTCCTTCGTGCCTCCTGCCTCGATCAATCCAAGCTTGGGCCGGTTGAAATGGATGCCGTCGGTGCTCTCGGCGACACAGGTGACTTGGGCGTCACTGTGATCGGAGCCTCCAGAAGAACCGCGGTAGTACATGAGCACCTTGCCACCGTCCTGAATCACGGAGAAGTAGGCGCAGGTCTTCCCCTCCCATGGCTGGTCGGTCGTAAGAACGATCTCGCGCTTCACCGGCTCGTGGAGCTTCAGGGAGACCCCTGACTTTTCCGCCACGAGATATTCGTCGACAAAAAGTTCCCATCGCGTCCCCGGGGAAATCGGATCAGAGGCCTGAGCCATTAGTGGAAACAGAACGGGAAGGAAAAGAAGGCTCGTTTTCATGGATGGGAAGTTGAAGGGAACTTAGGGGCGAGTTTGAGAAGTTCATCCACCGCAGCACCGGTGGCACCAGTCTCCGATGGTTGACCATTGAGAATCGAATCTACCCAGGCAGCGGTGCCGCCGATCTTGAGGTCGAGGCCCTCGAAGGTGCAAGATTTTCCCGTGACCATCGCGTGCTCCGCGATGGTTCCCAAGCAGGGTTCGACGAGCCGCTTCAGGTGAACGTTTCCCAGCATCAAACGACAATCTCCGCCCGCCCGTCCGCTCACCGAGAACGGATTCTGTGCCGATGAGAGGACCAGGGCATCGGTCACCGCGTAGCGCCCCTCGTCGAGAAAGTAGAGATCAAAACCCACACAGTCGGCGATGAAGACCTTCCGGTAACTAGTTCGTGCGGTACCGGTGTCGCAGATGCCCGTGCTGTTGCCGATGCTGACGAGGCCCTCGACATGATACTGGGCCGACTCGTGGGCGCTGATGCCGTCGTCGCCGCACTCGATCGCACGGATATTCTTGAAAAGCACATCTCGACAGTCACCGTGGATGTTGAATCCATCATTGTAGGGATGGGTAGCCGTGAGGTTCCGTATCACGAGGTGTGCATTATCACCGGAGAACTGCACCCCGGCACTGCGAACGGGTACCGCGATCTTCGCATCCTCAAGGGCGGCTCCCGGTGCCAGCTTCAGGAAAAAGGTGCCATGAATCTGTTTCGACTCTGAGTTATCTCTCAAGGAATCCTTCACGAAGGTCCATTCGCCCGGTCGAAGTTTCTCCGGATCCTTCCAGGGAGCGCTTCTCCCCTTCGAAGTGCGCCCCATCCGTTCCATCCTGCCATCGAAGAGAAAGAACCAACGTCCAACCACCGCATCACTGAGATTGGGCAACAACTCGTCAGCGGCGAAAAGACCCGGCGAAACTTCGCGCCACTGCGCAGGGTCGAGTGGGTCGGAGCCTTCCAAAGTGGCGCCGTGACCGTCGAAGACAATCGGGCGATCTTTCTCCCCCTTCTTGCCGTAGAAGCCTGCGTAGTCCCGATAGATCTTTCCCGCTTCAAGATGGATCGTGTCTCCGGGGCCTGCCTGCTTGATGGCATGGGCGATGGTTGGAACCTCCGGATCGACACCCACGTAAAAATCTTTCCCTGCGGCGGAAAAGCAAAAGCCCCCAAGAAGCAAGGCTGCAGGCAGGAGTCGCGTCATGCGATCTCCTTTTACAGGGTTCTCTGATGTGAGTCGGTTCATGCCGGCGGGGTTGCGGCGACCGCGGCCGAATAGGCGGCTTTCAGACCCTCGTCGGTTTCAGTGTGGCTGCCTCGAAATACCAGTAGGAATCCGAGACGCGGGTAGTCCGTTGAGTTGGGTGCTGAATAATGAATCGTGTTGCAATGATGGATGGTCGCGTCGCCGGGTTCCAGAAGAGCGACCAGGAGATCCTCCTCAGGAGTGTCCGGCATCCCCGCGAGCCCGATACTGTTTCCCCGCACCCCGGAGGGTCGGGTCGGTAGAGGCCCAAGGCGATGGGATCCCTTCAGATAGGTAACCGGACCATTTGATGTGGTCACCTCATCGACCGCGATCCAGATCGTGAGCATGTCAGGAGGCGCCTGACAAAAGTAGGCATTGTCCTGATGAGGCGGAACACCGGAGCCAATGCGGGCGGGCTTGTTGAACGTCTCGATTCCAGCGAGAACGGGATCTCCCTTGACCAAAGGCGCAACCAGTTTGCTAAGGTCTTCCCGGGAACCGAATTCCCTAAAGTAATGATTGTGCAACTCTAGCCGCCAGAGGTTCCGCACCGTCTTTCCGTCCGCCTCGAGTGTTCGGGCGTCGGCAGGTCGTCTGACGAGATCCTCCCGGATGTATCGATCCAACTCTTCCCGGATGCTCTGGACTTCTTCCGGAGAAAGGAAACCACGAACGAGAGCAACGCCATCGTGCTCGTAGTCCGTCTGGATCACTGACACATCCAGATCTTTCATCACCATTCCCCCTCCGAAGCGAACTTCTTCTTCAAATTGTCGCGAAACACGCCGATGGCCACCTCCATCTTGGCGAGTTTGATCTTGAGGTCGTCGTTCTCCGAGTCACGCGCGGCGGGAATGACCGTTTCGCATTCGTTCCGATCCATAAAGGTCGCGGCGTCGAGAAGCCGGTCCTGTTCCTCTGGGGAGATAACAAGAAATCCGTGCTTGTCGGCGTGAATCAGATCGCCCGGTTTCACCTTCGCTCCAAAGACCTCGACTTCGCATCCCCAACGGACCGGGTGGACGAAGGCATGCCCCACGCAGAGGCGCCTCGCGATGGCCTTGAAACCTGCATCGGTCATCTCGTCGATGTCCCGAACGGCCCCGTCAGTGATGGTCCCTACGCATCCCAGAGCCCGGTGCATCGTCGCATTCACCTCTCCCCAGTGAGATCCGAGAACCATCGGTTTATCAAGGTCCTGCACCACGACGATTTTCGGTCCGGGAATACTGGCGATATACCGCCGATATTGTTCGCCCGCCTCTGGATTCGCCGCTCGGTGCTCCGGCTTCGACGGTTCGATGACCAAGGTGACCGCGTAGCCCACCATGGCCCCCATCTGGGGCATGAAATCACGCGTTTCCTCCACATTGACCCCGTCAAAGGCCGCATTCCGTTTGGTGACCTGTTCCCAACCGTTGTAGATCGTCGGCGTATTCCAGCGTTTCAGCTGCTGAAGAACCCCGGGATCCAGCCGGGCGTTGTGCGGGGGCGTATTCATGTTGACCGGTTTCCAGTTTGCTACTTGCACCCGGTGAATGACAAGATCACCCTGCTGGTAAGTTTTCTTTACCAGATGGAAAAACCTTTCGATTCGGCGGAATTGCGACCCCAACGCCAATCCCTGATCACCGAATCGGCTCGAGCGCTCCGGGAATGCCTCGCCAGGGAAGCCTGGCATGAATATCTCCCAGGAGAGAGGGAATTGTCTCTTCATTTCCAGATCAGTCGTCCCACGCTTCGAGCGGCTCTCGACCAGATCGAACGGGAGGGGCTGATCGAACGCCACAAACGTTGTCGCACCCGAATTCTGAAAGCGGGAACCAAATCGGAACCCGCAAACCACCGTTGCCGCATCGCCGCCATTTCTCCGCGCCCTCTTCTCTCCATGCCTCCTTCCGCGGTCGTCATTGTCGATGAATTGAGAGCGGGCCTTGCCCGGGCGGGATATGCCCTCGAGATCTTCGTCAACCCAGCCTGCTTCACGCGGCGGCCGGAACGAGCGCTCCACCAACTGACCTCACAGGTCAAAGCGGCCGCGTGGATCACCTTTGGTTCAAGAGAGGATACCCAGCGCTGGTTTCACGCCCGGAATCTCCCCTGCTTGGTTGCAGGATCCTGTGCTCCGGGAATTCCCCTGCCCTCCATCGATATCGATTACCGCGCCGCCTGTCGGCATGCAGGCGGGCTTCTGAAGCGGAAAGGGCACGATCGCGTTCTGCTCTGCCTGCCCGAGAGTTCCACTGGAGGAGAAGCCGCCAGCGAGGCCGGCTTTAGAGAGGGTTACAAGGGGGATGTTGCTGGAAGCCTTTCGATCCTTAAGCACAATGGTACTCCTGAGCATCTGCGAAGCCTGTTGGACAGGCATTTATCGGCAAGAAAACCGCCCGTAGGAATTGTCGTCGCCCGGGCCATCCACGCCCTCACCGTGCTGACCTATTTCCTTGAGCGCGGAATCAGACCGGGGTGTGACCTTTCACTCATTTCCAGGGACGATGAACCTTTCCTCGACCATGTGTGTCCCCGGATCACACGCTATTCGGTGGACCCCTCCACATTCCAGCGGAAGCTGGTCCAAGCCGCGTTGCGCCTGGTGGAGAACCGATCCGCGCTTCCCCGACCCGTCCGGCTGATTCCTACCTACCTTCCGGGTGAGACGGCCTGACTTTGCGAGAACTCAGTCCGTCGTGACGACGGCTGCGGATCCACCTGTTTTCTTCGCAATGTTATTCAACCGTTGCTCTGCCGCAGCATTGAGATCGACCCCAATCGTGTTGACGATGATTCCTGCACTGGCGAGGGCGCTCACCTCTTGCTGGTAGTTGTCCCCTCCCACGGTCGGCTCGCCATCGGTCAGGAAATAGACCTTCTCTGGTTTGGTCTTGAACTGCATCGGAGCCGCTAGGGCAGCTTGATAGTTGGTGCCCCCGGCCGTTTTCCAATTCCCGATCTGGGTGGCAAGGAGCGCCTTGTTGACCGCAGTTGCCTTGAGAAGGTCCCACGTCCCGTCGCTCCATTGCACACTTCCGGCAAAGCTGATCACATTGAACCTGGTTCCCGAATCCAGTTGGCTGATCGCATCGATCAGCGCATTCTGGACCAGCTTGAGCCGGGTAGACGTTCCCACCTGGGCATCCATCGAGCCGGAGACATCGATGACGTAGAGCACCTTTCCGGTATCGGGACTGACCAAGGTGAAGAGAGCTCCCGCATCTGCCTGCGCATTTGCACTGTCAATATAGGCGGTCGGATCCTTTGCTCGAGAGTAGGCAACTATGGAAAAGCCCGTCGGAAATGCCGATGACAAGGCAAGCAGGTTTCCAGAATAAGAAGTCCAGAGGCTCCGAGATGGAGGACTCACCCCGGGAGCCACGAGGGTGTAAAAGACATCCGAAGTTGCTGGGTCATTCGAATTGTCGATACGAATCCCGATCGAATCGATCTGGTCGTTGAACTCTAGGGAACTCAGCTGAATCGAAGGAGGTGCCAGTGGTTCCTTGACTGGCTGATAGCTTTCTTCGACACGCGCGCTGCTGGAGTATCCGCTGGTGACCGGCACTACCTGGGCGGCAACCACATTTCCGGCCTGAACCTGGATCGTCCCCTTATAAGGAAGCCAGTTCCCGTAGTCGACGGAATAGTAAACCTCTCCTCTCCCGGCCGGGTTGGGGTCACTCAAACTCAACGAAAGTGGGAAACTCGACTTGGGATACGTTCCTCCCGCAATCGAGAAGCCGGGAGGATCGAGAGGAACCACTCCCGGAGTTGGGGGAGTGCCCGTACCCGAAGGAGGCGTTGGCGTTGAGTCCGTTGGAGTGCCCAGGGGAATCTCAACGGTTCCAGGAGAGGCAGGCAAAGGGACGTCGGCGTAGTCCCAGATCCAATCACCCTGCTTCGCGTAGAGAAGCGCGCTGCTGCGATCATCGGCGTCCGTTCCTCCCGCTTCCTCCGTTCCATCCAACGTTACCGAAACAATCCCCGGTTCGTCTCTGTCACTGGCGACCTCAAAACGGCTGGCCTGGGAGTTCCAGTAGAGACGCGGCAGGTTCTTCTGTGCTTCTTCGGGAGACTCACTGGCAAACTGAATCCTCGGGTCAATAAAGGCACCTGCCATCCCGGGAGTCCTCCGTGCATCCCGAGACTGCTTTCTCAAGGCATCCAAGACCTCATCCGCCGATTTCAAGGAACTTGCATCCCCGCCCGAGGCTACAAATGCAGCCACAGCTCGATTCAGCGTTTCCGCGTCCGAAGCAAGCTTTTGATCCTTACTCGAGGAAACCACCCGAGTAACCGTCGCCACCGAAAGAATGGCGAGAATGGCGGCCACCGACAATCCGATGAGGACCTCGACCAGAGAAAAAGCGCTGTCGGAGCGGGGACGCATCACAACAAAAAAGGAACTTCGTTGTGATATTTACAATAATTATTGCTTTTGTCAAATGGAAGAAATCCACCTAACTTAGGATAAGTCAACTATTTACACGTTTTAAACACTCGTTGATCAAGCGAGAATTCCCCCGACCGGATGCACTTCTTCCACTCCCGTCAGCTTTTGCTCCAATCCTTGAAAGGGGTGCGAAAAGCGATTCGCATCGATACCCAGGCAGTGGAAGATCGTGGCGTTGATTTCGTTCAGATGAACGGGGTTCTCCACCGGATTGTAGCTGAAGTCGTCAGTTTCCCCGTAAGTAAGTCCCGCTCTCACACCTCCGCCTGCCATCCACATGCAGAAATTCTTGGGATGGTGATCGCGCCCGTAATTCTCCTTCGTGAGAGTACCCTGTGAATAGACCGTGCGACCGAATTCGCCCCCGAACACAACCAGGGTGTCCTCGAGCATGCCACGGAGCTTCAGGTCCTTGATCAATGCCGCCGTGGGCTGGTCGACATCCCGGCACTGGCCGGCGATGAGTTTTGGCAGATTGCCGTGCTGGTCCCACCCCCGGTGCAGAACTTGAATCGTACGCACTCCCCGCTCGGCCAGGCGACGAGCCATGATGGCGGAATGGGCGAAACTACCCGGGGTCTTCACGTCGGGACCATACATCGAAAGGGTCGCTTCCGTTTCGCCGGCAAGGTCGGTCAGTTCGGGTACGCTTGCCTGCATGCGGAATGCCATCTCATATTGGGAGATACGAGTCTGCGTCTCCGGGTCACGAAGGCGCTGAAAGTGTCGCTCGTTGAGTCTCCCGAGTGCATCGAGCATGGTGCGCCGGTCATCCCGATTGACTCCGGGAGGGTTCTTCACATACAGGACCGGGTCTCCACTCCCACGGAGGGCGACCCCGTCGTACTTCGTGGGAAGAAACCCGCTGCTCCACATCCGGGTAAAGAGGGCCTGCGCCTGGCTTTCCTTCGGAAAAGTCGGCGTAAACACCACGAAGGCCGGCAAGTCGTTGCTCTCGCTGCCGAGCCCGTAGCTGATCCAGGAACCGAGACTCGGTTTCCCCGGAACTTCGGACCCGGTCATGACAAAAGTGCAAGCCGGATCGTGATTGATCGCCTCGGTATGAACGGTCTTGATCAGGGTGATGTCGTCGGCGATTTCCTGCATATGCGGGACCAGTTCGCTCATCCACATCCCGCTCTGACCGCATTGCTTGAAAGAGAATTTGCTGGGCGCCACCGGCAGGCGCGCCTGACCGCTGGTCATCGTCGTGATTCGTTGCCCCTTGCGGATTGAATCGGGGAGGTCGGTGTCGAAGAGTTTTTGCAGGCCCGGTTTGTAGTCGAACAGGTCCAGCTGCGATGGCGCCCCGTTCATGTGCAGATAAATGAGGCGTTTCGCCTTCGGAGCGAAATGGGGAAATCCGGGAAGAGCCGGATGGACACTGCCCGCATCGGAGGGAGCTCCGCTCCCGAACGCGGAACGACCAACCAGCGAGGCCAGCGCAAGCCCACCCAGCTTGAGTCCTGCGCCCTCGAAGAAATTCCTTCGCGTAAGAAGTTCGTGATAAGTAATCGCCGGGTTCATGGACTTCAGTTCTTCACCACCACTTCGTCGAGGTTGAAAAGGAGGTTCGCCACCAGGGTGTAGGCCGCCAATTCGGCGGGATCAATCGATTCGTCGACCGGACTCTCGCCGTAGGCGATCAGTTCCTTTGCCGCAGCGGCATCGGAATCATAGCGATTGCGATGCTGGGTCAAAGCGTTCCTCACGACCTCGAGTTCGTCTGGCTCGGGGAATCTCGCCGTCGCGGCTCGCCAGCCCCACCTCACCCTTTCGTCGAGGGTTGCCCCCCCTTCCTTGAGCATGCGCCGGGCGAAGTGCCGTGCCGCCTCGACATGCTGGATATCGTTCATGAGTTGCAGGGCCTGAAGCGGGGTGTTGCTCCGCC
>JAGRPC010000367.1:0-2617 GCA_020439925.1 Verrucomicrobiia bacterium
AGCCTCCGCGACTTCCGCAAAGGTTGGGAAAAGGTCAGTGCCGCAGACTGGAGCGTCGCAGGTCTCTCCTGGTTCGATACGGCCGGGCCACCGGGCGATCAGGGGAACCCGGATGCCGCCTTCGTAGAGGTTCCACTTGCTCCCGCGGAGCGGAGCGTTGCCGGCATATTGGGGATGCCCGCCATTGTCCGAAGTGAAGACGACGAGGGTCGAATCGGAAAGGCCGCGCGCTTCGAGGGTGGCGAGCAGTTCCCCGACGTGATGATCGAGAGTGGCAACCATGGCCCCGTAGTGGGCCAGCACCTCGCGCCGGGGATGCGAGGCGGGGATGCGGGCGAGGCACCGGTCGTGGAGCCACCGGAGTCGCGTGTGGATCGGGTCATGCACGTGGTAGTGCGAGACGAAGAGGAAGAAGGGGGAATCCCGCTCTTGCTCGAGGAATTGAACGGCCTTCGCGGTGAGGCCGTCTTCCAGGAAAGTGCCATCGGGAAGGTCGACAAACGTACGCTGCGAACGATCCCGGTAATAGGCGTAGGGATGGCTGCCGAAGTCGTTTTCCGCAACCGCGAATCCCTGGCCCCGGGGGCCGTGGGTCGGACTCCAGCCGAGATATCCGTTGTGATGGCGATTGAGATGCCACTTCCCGAAAAAGGCGGTCTCGTAGCCGCTGTCTGCAAGCACTTCCGCGATCGTGTTCTCCTCGAGGGGCAGATCGAGAGGGTAGGAAGGGGCGCGTAACGGGGTGACCATCGGCTGGAAACCCGGTGTCGTCTTGGTGACGAACTCGAAGTGCAGGCGGGCCGGGGTCTTTCCGGTGAGCAGGGCGGCACGCGAAGCCGAGCAGATCGGAGCGGGAGCATAGGCCTGGGTGAAGCGAAGCCCTTCCGAGGCGAGGCGGTCGAGGTGCGGCGTCTCGAAGTATTTGTTTCCGTAGCAGGCGGGGTCGGACCATCCGAGATCGTCCGCGAGGATGAAGAGGATATTGGGCCGCGGTTCCACGGCTTCGACCCGGGGCCACGCGAACATCGTGATCGCCGAGGCCAGGGGAACCAGGGAACGGAGAGCGATGCTCATGGCTGGGCCGCCTCTCCGAATCTTGCGGAAATGAGTGAGGCATGTTCCGTGACGGCGTCGGCCGCGGACGGATCGGCCGCCACGTTGCGGGTTTCACGGGGATCCTCCCGGTGATCGTAGAGTTCCCGGGCGAGGAGGGTGCCGTTCCCGATGTCACGCCATTCCGTGTAGCGCCAGCGCGGAGTGCGGACGGAGTATCCCCAGGCCTTCCAGTCTTTCGGGCTGCCGTAAAAGGGTTGCTGATGCCGGGTAAAGGCGGCCTTTTTTACTTCCTTGTCAGGGTCTTCGATGACCGGACCGAGATTGTCCCCCTCGAGGCGCCGGTTGAGCTTGTCCCCGATTCCGGCGAGATGGGCGAGGGTGGGATAGAGATCGATGAGTTCGGCAATGGCTTCGGTCTTCCGCCCGTGGGAGGCCGAGGCACGAGGATCGGCGACGAGGAGCGGGACGCGGGCGTCGAGTTCGAAATTCGAGGTCTTGCCCCAGAGGGCGTGCTCTCCGATGTGGAAGCCGTGGTCCGAGGTGAAGACAACGATGGTGTTGTCCGCATGTCCGCCCTCCTCGAGAGCGTCGAGGATTTCACCGACCTGGGCGTCGAGAAAACTGATGGAGGCATAGTAGCCGTGGCGGTAGTGGCGGATTTCCTCCATCGAAAAATCGCGGTCTTTCGGGACGAGGCCGTAACCGCGGATCTCCCGCGATGCGTGCAACGCGATCTCGGGCGCCCCCTCGGGAGCGGTGGCGGGATCGGGCATGGGGATCGTGGCGGGATCGTAGAGGTCCCAGTATTTTTTCGGGGCAACGAAGGGCAGGTGTGGCCTCCAGAACCCTACGGCGAGGAAGAAGGGCTTCCCGTCCGCCGGATGGTCCCGCAGCATCGCCGAGGCAAGGTTGGCGATCTGGCCGTCCCGATAGGCAGTGTCGGGCACTTCGTGCGCCTCGGTCACGGGGGCCTTGTAGTCGGGTTTCGAATCCCCCGGTTCAGGCGGAGTGTTGGCAAAGACGGTGTCGTCGGCGTGGGTGCCCTTGAAGAAGGCCTCGTCCACCGACCACGAGCGCCGGTCCTGCGTCTCGCCCATGTTGTGGAAAAGCTTCCCGACATCCTGACAAAACCATCCGTGATTCTTGAAATGCTGCGGAAGGGTGACCCAGGTGGAACCTCCGGGCATCGTGTCCCGGAAGTATTTCCTCAGGTCGTCGACGCCGGTGCTCTCCGGGCGGAGTCCCGTGAGAAAGGAAGAGCGCGACGGATTACAGACGGCCTGCTGGCAATAGGCCCGTTCGAAAACGAGGCCTCGCGCCGCGAGCCGGTCGAGATTCGGAGTCACCGCGACGGGATCGCCATAGGGACCGATGGCGCAATTGAGGTCGTCCGCGACGATGAAGAGAACGTTGGGCTTCTCCGCCGCGTCTCCGCATGCGACGCCGAGCGCGATGAGGGCAAGGGCGAGTCGCTTCATGGCTTGGGCTCGAACACGTCGATCGGCTGTGTTTTGATCTTCGCGGGATCGACGATGACATGCTTCACCTTCTGCCGGTTCCA
>JAGRPC010000367.1:2668-3726 GCA_020439925.1 Verrucomicrobiia bacterium
TCGCCTTTTTCCTCCTTCTCGATGAAGGCGACGGCCTCCCATTCGAGTCCATCCTTGCTGACGGCGAGGTTCAGCACGTTTCGTTTGCCCCAGCCGTCGGCGCGATCGCCGCCGAGGTGGTTGTAGAGGAGGAGATGCCGCCCGTCGGCGAGGGTGAGGGATTCGACGCCGGAGTTGTTGTTGGGCAGGTTGGTTTCCTCGAGTTCGCTCCAGGTCTTCCCGCCGTCGGTGGAACGGTTCGCGATGATGCGCTTGTTCTTCGAACGGTAGAGGGCCCGCAGGCTGCCGTCGGCGAGACTCAACACGGTCGGCTGGATGACTTGATAGGGTTGCGTCTCCGGCTCGAACCGCTTCCACGAGGGGCCGAGTTCGGGGTGGGAGAGATCGGTGAGGATCTCGTAGTGGAAACGCCAGTCGTTGTCGTGCTCGGTCGAGGAGGGACAGAGGAGGGTGCCGTCGGGCAGGAGGATCGGTTTGCCGCGCACGGGTCCGTCGATGCCCTCCGGAAGACGGTGCCGATCGCGGAAGGAGCGGCCGCGGTCGTGGCTGACGACATACTCGCCCCACCAGGTCTGCGGATCGGGGCCGACCTTGAAGAAGAGGTAAAGATCGCCGTCTCCGGGCGATTGCCAGAGAACCGGATTCCAGCAGGGATGGCGTTTGCCGTCATACTGGATGCCATTGGCCCACTCGACCGGCTTCGACCAGCCCGCCCCGTCGTGGTAGCTGGACCAGATCCCGACATCGGGATTCTTCTCCCGCGTTCCTCCGAACCAGGCCGCGACGAGACCGCGAGAAGTCTCCACGATGGTGGAGGCATGGCACTGGGGAAACGGGGCCTCGTTGTAGATGAATTCCTCTTTCACCAGCCCGGGGAAGCGCGGCGCCGGAGCGGGCTTGGCGGGACGCGCCGCAAGCTGATCGGGGGAGTAGCGGACGCAGTCGTCGTGCCGGATGTAATAGATGCGGCCGTTTTCGGATCCCATGATGAGGTCGGGTTTGCCGTCCTTGTCGAAATCGCAGGAAGCCGGGCTGGCGGTGTGGCCGGAGATGTTGCG
>JAGRPC010000368.1 GCA_020439925.1 Verrucomicrobiia bacterium
GGCGTGGGGTGTGAAGGGGCGCTGAAAAGGAAAGCTTCCGAGGCGGAACCGCACTCCCACCCCGGAGCTTCGGAATCCCCCGCCGTTCACCGGAAAAATTTTGCCGCCCAAGGCACTCGGTCCGGCGAGGATCTCTCTTGTTGGATCTCAGTTAGTGAGGTCCTGTCCTGCCATCCGTTCTAATGTTTTGTTAGTCAAGGGGGGTGCTGGCTTTCGGAGTTTTTTCACTCTGCTGGTCCGGGATCTGCTCTCGCGATCGGAAGTCGTTCTTCGGGATTCCGGAGGCGGCTTTCCTCCTCCTATACATGAAACAACGAGACTCTCGTCGCGTCGGCGCACGGGTGCGGACACACCTCTCTTCCTCGCCCGTCCGCACCTTCGTCCTCACTGTTCTGCTCCCTTCTTTTGCCTGGTGGAGCGGACCTCTCCAGGCGAATCCCCACGGTGGAGTCGTGGTCCACGGGCAGGTGGACATGAGGGGACTCGGGGGACGGGTTCTCAATATCCGGCAAAACTCTTCCAGCGCGATCATCGACTGGGAGGGCTTCTCGATCGAGGCCGGCGAAACGACGCGGTTCATCCAGCCCGGTTCCAATGCGGCGATTCTCAACCGTGTCACCGGCGGGGATCTCAGCGAAATTCACGGAGCCCTTCGGGCGAATGGAAACGTCTTTCTCATCAACCCCAATGGAATCCTTGTCGGTCCAGGTGGCAGTATCGACGTGCATGGGCTTGTCCTCTCGACTCTCGACATCGACAACGGCGAGTTTCTCGCGGGCGGCGATCAGGTCTTCAAGGGCGCGAGCAAGGCGGGAGTCACGAATCTGGGTAGAATCAACGCGATCGGCGGGGACGTTTTCCTGATCGGGCACACCGTGACCAACAGCGGAACCATCCACGCGAGCGAGGGCACCGTTGGTCTGGCCGCGGGTGAAGAGGTCCTGATCAAGGCCGAAGACGGATTCGGGGGCGAGCGTGTCTATGTTCGCGCGACGGGGACGGGTGTCAGTGGCACGGGCATCCTCAACGACGGGACCATCTCCGGGGCGGCCGCCGAACTCAAGGCCTCGGGAAACCACTACGCGCTCGCGATTAACAACAAGGGTGCGATTCGTGCCACCGGAGCGGTGAACTCGGGAGGACGTGTCATGTTGCAGGGCATCGGCGGCAGCGTGGCAAACAGCGGCTCGATCCGTGCGACCTCTTCGACGGTAGGACGGGGCGCCTCGGTGTTGATCGCCGCTGCCTACGCGAAAGTCGACGGCGAAATGCGGGCCGAGGCCTTTGCGGCCGATGCTTCCGTGAAAATCGCCGCCACCGAGGCGGCCGAGGTTGGTGCCACCATCAAGACGGTTTCGAAAGACGGCATCGGCGGCTCGGTCGCGATCGAGTCTCCACAGATCACGCTCACTTCCACTTCGCTCATCGACGTGAGCGGAACCAATGGTGGCGAGGTCCGCATAGGGGGTGGATTCCAGGGAGGCGATCCGGATTTCGCGAATGCCAGCCTCGTCGAGATGGAGGCCGGTGCGGCCATCCACGCCGATGCGATTGGTTCGGGCGATGGAGGGAGCGTGGTACTCTGGTCGGATGGCGACACGCTTTTCGGAGGCGAAATCACCGCACTCGGTCGTGGAACGGGCTCGGGAGGTCTCGTCGAGGTCTCGGGCAAAGAGGGTCTGGTCATCGACGGCACCGTGTCCACTCTCGCGGAAAGCGGAGCACACGGGCTGCTCCTGCTCGATCCGAAAAACATCACCATCAGCACCGCTTCGTCCTCGGCGACCAATATCAACAATTCGACCCTCGCGTCACTGGTGGTCGGCAACCATGTCGTGATCTCGACCCTCGACGCGGGCACCGCTCAGGCAGGTCACATCTCCGTGTCGGCACCGGTGCGTTATTCGTCCGGCAACAGTTTGACCCTGCTGGCGGAAGGCGATCTCTACGTCGGTGACGACCTCATCAACAGCAGCACCGGCGACGTCAATCTCGTCGCCGGCTGGAATCCCGAGGTGATGCCGCTTGCCACGCTGCTCGGCAGCTTTTCCGCGACACCTCATGCAACTCTGCCGGGAACTTCGACAGCGACGGGCGTGGTCGACATGGATGCGACCATTTTCACAACACCCGGAGCCTTCGGCAATGCGGGTGGAAGCGTTTATGTGGGTTCGTCAGGGGCTCCGAACGTCGCCGCGGACCGCGCGGTCGTGGTGGGCAGCCGGCAGGGTCAGACGAATGTCGCCGGGTACGACGTGAACGTGTGGGGCTCCGCCTACACCGGCGGAATCAATGCGGGGGCGCAACGCTACACCCAGATCGGTTACAACCGCCGCGACGCGGGAACCGCGAATACCTTGCCTGCAACCGGCCGGATCCGTGTGGGCGCGGTCAACGACGTCTCGGTGATCGCAAACAAATACAATGTCGGCATCCAGGGGAGCAGCGGCTGGAACTCCACCACGGACAACACCGGCAACGCTTCCTTCGCCCAGATTGGTCACGGAGGTGAGCGCGACTCGGCCCGGGACATGGAAATGTCCGGAACGATCATCGTGGAGGCGGGTGGCGACCTAAGCCTGCTCGGTGGAAAGGCCTACAACAACCATGCCTCGATCGGGCACGGCGCCTACGACAATCGGGACACCGATCTGACCCGGCTCGCCAGCATCGGAGAAGGCGAGATCCGCGTCGAGGTCGGTGGAGACGTCAAGCTCATCGCCGGGCTCGGTTACCACGCCCATGTCCAGATCGGACATGGAGGAGGCAACCTGATCTTATCGGATTTTGCAGAGAGTTCGATCACCGTCAACGCCGGTGGTAACGTCCTCGTGCAGGGTGGCGCCGGTTTCGCCGGTGCCGAAAACAACACGCGCGCCCAGGCCCAGATCGGACACGGCGGCTACGATGCGGATCTCATCGTGGGCGGTGCAACTTCGACTCCGGGATCCGGGAAGGGTTACAAGGGCGACATCACCGTGAGCGCCGATGGAACCGTCCAGGTGCTATCGGGCAACAATGACGCCAACAATCTAGCGGTGATCGGAAACGGTGGCATCGCCGCCGACGGGGACCACTCCGGCAACATCTCCGTCACGGCCGGAGCCGGGGTTGAGTTGACCGCCGGTAACGGGACCGGACCGCTCTTTGCCCAGATCGGCCACATCGCCTACGACACCGCGGGCTCGATTTCCGGAACGGTCAGCGTCACCGCGGACGACGGCGGCGTTCGCCTGCGGGGTGGCAATTCGACCGCCAACTACGCGATCATCGGCAGCGGTGGATACCTCATCAAGAACGGCACGACCGTGGGTGGTAACACCCTGGTGAACTCGAAAGGCACCGATGCCACCGACGGCATCTCCCTGAGATCCGGTGACGGCAGCTATGCGAGTGCCCAGATCGGCCACCTTTCCATCCTCGGTGCCGCGGGCCCGGTGATCAACCTCACGGGCGATGTCGACGTCAAGGTGGCCGGCGGAGGACTCTTCATGGAAGCGTCGGCATTGGGATATTTTTCCCACGTGATGATCGGTCATGGGGGACGCGACCAGTCCGGCACGAAGAGCGGCAGTATCTGGGTCGACGTCGCAGACGGCGACATCTCGGTGCTGGCCGGTGGATTCAATGCCTCGTCGCGCTACAACCATGCACAGATCGGACACGGCGGTTACGGCAACGGCATCACGATCAGCGACTCCGTGGGATCGGGAGAGATCGCCGGGATTCTCCAGGGCATCCACGTCTCCGCGGACAACGGAAGCATGCTCATCAGGGGTGGGCAGAACGCCTACAGCTATGCCATGGTCGGAAACGGTGGAACGCGGGCGGGTGTCGCGGGCACCTACGACCTGACCGGGGACATCTCCCTTCATGCAAGCGGGGACATCACGGCCTCGGGTGGAACGGCTTCCTACGCGTATGCCCAAGTCGGACATGGCGGCGCCTCCGCCGTCTCGAATACCGTCTGGAATCTCGGCGGAGAGATCGAGGTCGCCGCCGGGGGAACCGTCGCCGCTGCCGGAGGCTCGGGATCGACCACTTACGCCCAGATCGGTCATGGTGGCCTCGCCGTGACGACGACTTCGAGCATCGCGGCTTCACCGATCACCGTGACAGCAGCGACCGGCGACGTGCTGCTTCTGGGCGGCACGGTCAGTTCCACCGGAGCCAAGATCGGTCACGGCAATCACAACCAGAAGCTCGCGACCTTCGGCGAGAGTCCCGTGACGGTCTCCGCGGGACGCAACGTTCAGTTGATTTCGCCGCAGTTCGACACTTACACCGCGGTGTCCAACGCGGGCACCCAGATCGGCCACGGAGGCTTCGGGGCGACGGTAGGGACGCTGCCTTCGGCCCTCGGCTACAGTGGTGACATCAGCGTGACGGCCGGAGGGAAACTCGATGTGATCGCGGGCAGGAATGCGACCAGCTACAACTGGTCCCTGATCGGACACACCTCCTACTACAACTCCACCGGCATCCACAGCGGTGACATCACCGTGATGACCGGCACCCAGGCAGGCCTCTCCGACTACGGTCTCACCATCCATGGTGCCTACGGCGACTATCTGCCGTTGGCGGGGGGGAACGCCGCGGCCGGCGGCTACTACAGCTTCGCCGCGATCGGTCACCGCGGCCACAGCAACGCGACCGGCACCTACTACACGGGATTGCACGGCGACATCCTCGTCGATGTGATGCGTGGGGGCATCGCGGTCCTCGGGGGTGACGGGGTCGTCGGCACGACCTTGGCCGACACGCCCCCCGACATCCGTCTTCACGGTGCCCAGATCGGTCACGGCGGTTATTCGGCGGGTCATCCGACCGACGGCATTTCCGGAAACATCCAGGTCTACGCGGAAGGAGACATTCTGCTCAAATCAGGTAACTCCCGGAACGCTCCGGTGATGATTGGACACGGCGGCTACTCTTCTTTCGGCCCCATTGGTCTCGCGGGTGAGGTGCTCGAAGTGGTCTCTCGAAACGGAAGCCTCGAGCTCGATTCAACCCTCGCGATCGATACGACCCGGGGTGGAGTCATGATCGGGCACGGCGCTCCGACTCCCGCTTCCGGGACACGTATGGGGGATGTGCTCGTCGACATCGGTGGTGAGATCTCCGTGCTCGGAAACCTCTCGTTCATCGGCCATCGCACTTCGACGTCCGGGGGCATCAGCGACGCCGATCTCACGATTCGGGCTCGTTCCTTTGACCGTCTCACCGGAGACTCGGGCAGCCAACTGTTCCTGATCGACAGCGGCCTTGGAGCACAACTCGCTGCCAATCTCGCGGCCGGTGACGTCAGCATCGTTGGTCTCGGAACCATGGGAATCGAATCGGATGCGACGATGGTCTGGAACACCGGCTTTGATCTCAACCTGCTCTCCTATTCCGACCTCTTCGTGGTCGACGACCTCATCAACCGCGGCGGCGGGAGCGTGAATCTTTTCGCCGGCTGGGATCCCTCGGTCGCATCGCTGGGATTTGCGACCATCGCTCCCGATCGCGGCTATTGGATTCGCGACGTCGACGCCGATGGTGACCTGTTCGATGTGGACGGCTCCTACGGAAACGGAGACGGCAGCGTCTGGGTGGGAGCCCACGCCAACCTCTCCGCCGCCGACCGGTCCGTGGTCGTGGCCAGCCGAACGGGCGAAACCAATGTCGCCGGCTACGACGTGATGGTCTGGGGAGCCGCTTTCACCGGCGGGATCAATGACGGCCAGCAGCGCTATTCGCAGATCGGTTACAATCGCCGCGACGCCGGATCGCCGATCACCGATGCGGCAAGCGGACGGATCCGGGTCGGCGCGGTCCGTGATATCGAGGTTGCCGCGAACCACTACCAGGTCGGTTTCCAGGGAAGCAATGGCTGGACCTCCTCAACCGATAACACCGGCAACGCCTCCTTCGCCCAGATCGGACATGGCGGTGAGCGCGACTCGGTCCGCGACATGCAACTTTCCGGTGCGATCATCGTCGAGGCGGGGAACGACCTTTCCCTTCTAGGTGGCAAGGCCTACAACAACCACGCCACCATCGGTCATGGGGGTTACGACAATCCGGACGACGACGGCACCAACCTCGCGACCCTCGGCGGCGACATCACCGTCGCGGTCGGTGGCGACCTTTCGCTCGAGGCCGGACTCGGTTACCACGCTCACGTCCAGATCGGCCACGGGGGAGGAAACCACTACCTCGCAAGTTTCACCGAGAGCGATATCCTCGTCACTGCAGGTGGCAATGTCAGTGTGATCGGCGGGATGGGAATCTCGGGCAACGAAAACAACAGCCGGGCCCAGGCCCAGATCGGACACGGAGGTTACAATGCCGACTTCATCGCGGATTCCACTCCCGGCGTCGTCGACAATGTGATCCCGGTCAGCGCGGGATCGGGACAAGGTTATCGCGGCGACATCACTGTCGACGCGGGTGGCTATGTGATGGTGCAAGGCGGCTTCAACGACGCCAACAACCTCGCCCTCATCGGAAACGGAGGCCTCTACGCCGACGGCGACCATGGTGGACTCGTCAACGTCACCGCCGGGATCGGGATCGATCTGAAAGCGGGAACCGGAGCCGACAGCCTGATCGCCCAGATCGGACATGTGTCCTTCAATTCCGCGAACGCGATCACCGGAGACGTGATCGTGACTGCCGAGGATGGAGGCATCCGTGTCACCGGTGGCGGTAGCACCGCGAACTACGCGACCATTGGCAGCGGTGGGTACGGCATCGTCGACGGAAGTTCGATCGGGGGTGCGACCACCGTGAGATCGCTCGGAACCGACACCATCGACGGCATCCTGCTCCGCTCTGGAGCGGGCAGTCACTCCAGTGCTCACATCGGTCACCTTTCGCTACAGAACGTCGGAGGATCCGTTCATCCTGTCGCGAATCTTTCGGGGGTGGTAGAGGTCTCCGTCGCTGGTGGCGGCCTCTCGATGGAGGCCGTGGAAGGAGCCTACTCCCATGCCATGATCGGTCATGGCGGACACGACAGCTCCGGGGACAAGTTGGGCAAGATCACGGTTACCGTTTCAGCTGGTGACCTCCTGATGTCGGGAAGCGTGGTGAATGCGGGCGACCGTTACAACCATGTTCAGATCGGGCACGGCGGGTACGGCAACGGAGTCTTCGGAACGTATTCGGGAGACATCGATGTCGAGGCGACGACGGGTTCCGTGGCCCTTCTTGCGGGCCAGGGCGGCTACAGCTACGCACGCATCGGTCACGGAGGCTCGGGAGGC
Source organism: Verrucomicrobiia bacterium (assembly GCA_020439925.1). Classification (GTDB taxonomy): domain Bacteria; phylum Verrucomicrobiota; class Verrucomicrobiia; order Verrucomicrobiales; family DEV007; genus Arctic95D-9. Next base: position 7,254 of record JAGRPC010000368.1, read on the forward strand.
GGCGACAGCAGCGTGCTGACGCTGGGCGGTGCCGTCGAGGTCACGGCGGACGGCGACATCACCCTCGCAGGAGGAGGAAGGTCGCATTCCGACGCTCAGATCGGTCACGGCGGCCGCCTCTACAGTATCGACACCCCGGTGGGTCGGACTTCGATCACCGCTTCGCCGATCGAAGTGAACGCGGGCGGCGATGTTCTGGTTCTGTCAGGAAGAGCGAGCTACACTCCGGCGAAGATCGGACACGGCGGAACCCAGCTCAAGCTGTCCAGCTTCGCGGAAAGCTCGATTGACGTCACCGCGGGCCGGAACATCCGCCTGGTCTCGCCCCAGTTCGACACCTTCACCTCGGTCTCCTACTCGAACACTTCGATCGGACATGGCGGAGTCTACGCCTCGGTCGGGGAAGGTCTCTCCGGATACTCCGGCGACGTCACGGTGGAGGCCGGTGGAAAGATCGATGTCCTCGCCTCGAAAAACTCGGGCACTTACAACTGGTCCCTGATCGGGCACACCTCCTACTACTACACGAACTCGCGCGGCGTTCATTCGGGTGACATCTCGGTGACTTCGGGAACGGTGGCGGGTCTGGGCGACTACGGGCTTACCGTGCAGGCGGCGAGCGGCGACTTTTCCTCGGTTCCGGCCCTCGCGGCAACGGGTTCCTACTACAGCTTTGCGGCGATCGGGCACCACGGGCATTCCGGCAACACCGCGCTGAGCGGCGACATCCTCGTCGACGTGGTCCGCGGAGGCGTCATTGTTCAGGGAGGCAATGGCATCACCGGCACCACCGCCGCCGACACGCCTCCCGATATCCGCCTGCACGATGCCCAGATCGGACACGGAGGTTACAATGTCAGCGGCACCGGGTTGATCGGTTCGGTCAGGGTCTACGCCGAGTCCGACATCGTGCTGCGGGCCGGTTCCGCCCGCCACTCCCCCGTTCTCATTGGTCACGGCGGTTATCTTTCCAGCGGAGCCATGGGCCTGGCCGGTGATGCCATCGAAGTCGTGTCTCGAGAGGGCAGCCTCGAACTCGACTCCACCGCGGCTCCTACGGGCGGCTCCGACGGCACCGCGGTTTATATCGGCAACGGCTCCTCGACGCTCACCTCGGGCCTGAGACAAGGAGACATCCTCGTCGATGTGGCGGGAGAGATTTCGTTCGTCGGCACCCTGCCTTCCTGGATCGGGCATCGCAGCAGCACGACCAACGGCATCGCCAACGCCGACGTCACGATCCGGGCGCGCTCCACCGACTTCGCTGCGGGAGACTCCGGCGGCGAATTGTTCCGGTTCGGCTCCTTCTTCGGGTCGGTGCTGGCTCCACACCTCAATGCCGGACATCTCAGTTTGGTAGCCACAGGCAGCGACGGTCTCGAGGTCGACACTCGCATCGTCGGCAACTCGGCCTTCGACCTCAACCTGCTCTCCCACTCCAACATCTTCATTCTCGACGACCTGCTCAACCAGGGCAGCGGCGACGTGAATGTGATCGCCGGATGGAATCCGGAGGTGGCTCCGCTTTATCCGACGGGAGAGATCCTGCCGACCGCCGCGTCATCCCCGACCTTCCGTGAATACTGGATTCGCGATGTCTCGGCGGATGCCGACCTCTTCGCCATCCCGGGAGCCATTGGAAACTCCGGTTCCAGTGTGTGGATCGGAGCGGGCTCGACCCTTGCAGGTGCCGATCGCTCGGTCGCTGTGGGAAGTCGCACCGGACAAACCAACGTGGCTGGTTACGATGTCAACGTGTGGGGTTCGGCTCTCACCGGAGGAGTCGACAGCGGAGCCGGGAAATATTCCCAGATCGGCTACAACCGCGCCGATTCCGGAACGGCGGCAGGCTCGGCCGCCACCGGAAGAATCCGCGTCTCTGCCACGAACGACCTTGTCCTCGAGGCCAATCATTACGGCGTGGGGGCCTCCGGTAGTGGAAGCGCCTTTTCCGGAGTCGATCAGACGGGATTCGCTTCCTTCGCCAAGATCGGCCATGGCGGAGAACGCGACATGGTCGCGGGCTCCTCGCTGTCGGGCGCGATTGTGGTGGAGGCTGGAAATCGCCTCGCCTCGAAGGCCGGAGATACCCTGGAGAGCTATGTGCAGATCGGGCACGGTGGGCATGCGGCCGGGGCCGGCGGGATTTTCGCTTCGGGCGACATCGGCGTTTCGATCGGCGGATCGATCGACCTTTCAGGTGGTGAGGGGGTTCGCTCTTCGGTGCAGATCGGGCACGGAGGGGATTTCCTGACAGGCAGCCGGGCAGGATCCGTCGTTGTCAGCGCGGGTGGGACGATTGACCTGCTTGCCGGGAGCGGAGAGGACAGCGGGGTCCGGATTGGTCATGGCGGAGCGGGAGCCGGGGGGGTCTCTTCCGGAGCGATTGCGGTCCATTCGCAGGATCAGCTTCTTCTTTCCGCCGGTGGCGGAACCCATGCGCTTGCCCAGGTTGGACACGGGGGCCGACAGGGTTCCGGTACCTACTCGGGAGCCATTGGAGTTCAGGCGATGGGAATGGAACTGGTGGGCGGTTCCGGTGCACAGGCGCTGGCCCAGATCGGGCATGGAGGCTTTTTGTCGACCGGCTTGAGTGACGGTCAGGCGGTCGATCTTGTCTCCGGAGGTGACCTCCTTCTTCGTGGCGGGGAAGGAACACAGGCGGGGGCCCGGATCGGCCACGGTGGTTACGGTTCGACGGGACTCTTCCTCCGGGGGGACATCGAGGTGGTGGCCGACGGCGCTATCGACATTCTCGGCGGAAACGGAGCTTTTGCCCAAGCCCAGATCGGGAACCTCGGCGTTTCACCCAATACCCGCCTCGGTGGTGGGATTCTTGTGAGTTCCGGTGCCAACATCCATATGGAGGCGGTCGATGGGAACACCTTCGCCTATGCCAAGATCGGTCACGGTCAGGATCTCCCTGCGGGCCTGGCCACTTTTGTGAACCTGGCGGAAGTCGGTGGAGATATCCGGGTGGGGGCCGCGACGAGTCTTTCCATGATCCGGGCGATGATTGGTCACCTCAACGGGGGCAGCACCTCCCAGAACTACCAGGGATCGACCCAACTTGCGGTCGGCATGGGCGATCCGGCCGACCCGGCGAGTGGTTCCATCACCGCGGACGGGGAAAGTGAGTTTGCCGGTGCCGAGGGCTTGCGTTTTTATCTGCCCCAGCGAGCCAATAATGGAATCGCTCCCGGAGCCACTCTCAATGGCCAGGCCTTCTCCGGAGCGGCGCCCGATCCATTCGATCACCAGAGGGACGATGAGTTTGTCATCCACATCCTAGGAGACCAGGCCCTGTCTCCCAACGAGCATGGCAACCTTTTCGACACGGGGCCGGTCCCTTCGAATGCCTCGGGATTTGCGTTCTATTACGACACGATCACCGTGGTTGCCGGGGCGGGATTGACCCCGTCGGATACCACTTCCGGCGATGAGAACGGCGGCGGTGCGGATCCTGCTGGCTCCGAAGAACCGGAGTCTCCTTTTGGGGACATGATGAGCTTTTACACCTTGGAGAATTTCCTCGAGGACTGGCTGCGTGATCGTGAGGAAGAATTCTCCCGGTCGGGGGAATACCGCATTCTCTACGAGAACTTCTGGCAATACAGCCCCAGTGGAGACTACATCCGGAGTCTCTTGACTCCTTGATCCCGATTGTCCGGAAAAAGGGACAACGACGCTTCCCAGTCACAATCGCTGAATACCGAGCGCAGATTCTGGAAGGCTTTGGCGGAACGGTATGCCCACTCTCAAGCGGTTGGAGGGAAACTAGATTTAAATTTTCGTAATAAAGAAGGTTTATAAAAAATTTTGATGCTTTCTGTTGACCTTTGAACGATTCTCAACGATGATTTTCAGTGTTGCCAGAATTATCAAATTTCAGAATCCCATGAAGCCCCTGATCGCTCTTGTTGCCGCTTTGCTTGCCACCTTCGTTGTGAATTCCCCGGTTGAAGCTGGATATCCGGCCCGCTTCCGGGGTGTGTGCCAGCAGTGTGGACACGACCTGATGGCCTACTACCGTCCGGTGGAATGCCTCGACGGCAGGGTGGTCCTGCAATGGGTAAACGAGTGTCACGATCATTGCCGTCCGGCTTACCTTGGGAAGAAGAAGGCTGATTTCTTCAATTCCCACCTCATGAATCCGGCGAATCCCAAGCGCAACGCCAAGCGCAACTGCCTGCCGCTTCGGGCAGAAAGCACCTCTTCCGGCAAACCGTGCTGTCGCTGAGTCGCAAGTGTCAGCGTGAAGCGCCCTGGGGAGTTGTCTTGCGCTGCGAGGCCGGAACCAGGGCGGGTTGTCCGGCGGCCGCAGCGACCTTGATGTCGGAGAGGAGCAGTTCCACGGCCTTTTCGATCTGAGGATCTCGTCCGGCCGCCTCGTCGGATGGATCGGGCCATACCGTGGCATCGGGAACGGCACCGTTGAGTTCGAGATCGGCGCCATCCCGTTTGCGGTACCAGCCCCGGAAGGGGATGCGGAGCGTGCCCAGGTCCCGGATCGAGGCGGATCCGGTCGAGACCACACCGCCGGCGGTCGTCACACCCGCCAGCTTGCCACGTCCCAGCTCCTTGATGGCATGACTGAAAATTTCGGCGTTTGAAAAGCTGTTCTGATTGCAGAGAACCGTGAGCGGGCCGCTCCAGGTCGCGTAGATGCGGCGGTCCTGCGGATAACCCGGCCCGCCTCCCCGCGGAACGGTGATCGCGTGCTCGGCCGGTGTGAGCACCGTGAGGAGATGATCGGCGGTGAACCCGCCTCCGTTGTCCCGCACATCGATGAGCAGACCCTCCTTCCCGTGGCCACGGGCGAAGATTTCCTCTTCGAAGCGGATGAACTCGCTCCAGTCCATCCGTTCAACAAATACGTAGCCGATGCGCCCTTTGCTGAGCCGGTCGACCAGGGCACGCCGCTCTTCGACCCGGGCATCCTGGCGCAGGTCGCGCGCCCGCGACGCGGAGATCGGTCTCACCACAATCTCGAGAGATTCCATCTCCTGCGCGGGTTTCCCCTCTTGCCCCTTTTCTCCGGCCTCCTTCGCCGGAGATGGGCGTTTCACTTCAAGGCGGAGTTCACGACCTGGAGGACCGTTCAGGGCGAGGGTGGGATCCAGGTCCATGGAAACTTCCGCGCCGTTGGCCCTGACAATGAGGTCGCCAGGAAGGAAGCGAGAGGATTCCTCATCGGCCGGACCGCGAGGAATCACGAACGCCACCTTCCAGCCCGGTCCCCGATGGAATCGATCGAGGATGACTCCCGGGTGAGCGGTTTCCTCCGACCAACCCTGCGTGGATTTCGGGGCAAAGGTGTCGGACGTGGACTTGAATCCCAGGTGAGATCCGTTCAGTTCGCCCAGCATCATGGCGACGACCCGGTCGAAAGCGCGGCTGTCGGGGGCATTCGCCGCCGCCTGTTCGTACTTCGTGCGCACCGCGTCCCAGTCGAGGTGATTGAGGGTTTCGTCGTACCAGTTGTCCCGCATCGTTCGCCAGATCTGCCGAAAGCCGGCGAGCTGGTAGTCGGCGCGTTGATGGGACTGCCGCGCGGTGAAAGTAAAGGTGCGAAGGGTGCCTTTTGAAAAGGAGGCGGGAAGACCTTCCACGAGCCAGAGGATCGTGTCGTCCTTCGCCATCCAGCGAGCGAGGGACCCGGTCCGGTTCACGAGCAGAGCAGGTGACGAGGGGTCGGGAAACGAAACGGTGAAAGTCCCCTTTACGCCCTTGATCTCGGCGGCGAAAGCGAGGCGTTTCGAATCGTGCGACCAGAACAATCCGGACTCGGTTGCATCGGGAATGGAGATGCGATGGATCCGCTCGGAAAGCCGGTCGAAGTCGATCTTTACTTCCGGGCTGGGAGCTGTCGTCTTGGGGGGTGTGGAGGTCACCGGTTTCGCTGAATCACCGGGTGCCGGAGAAGTGGCGGTTTTCGGGGGATCCGGATTGCCCTTGGTATCGTCGCCGGCGGCGCTTGCCGATTTCGGGGGGGCGGCCGGGGTTCCGCTTGCCTTGGGAGCTTCCGGCTTTTTGCGTACAGCCTCCATTTTCTTCAAGGCGCTCTCGAGAGTGCGGTCTCGCTTGTCTTTCTCCTCGTCCTCGAGTCGAAGATGGACAAAATACACATCGGTTTCCTCGTGATAACGGCGGCCCGTGAAGGCGAGGATCCTTCCGTCGGGAGACCATGAGGGATTGGCGTCCGTGTCAGGGTGACGAGATAGATTGTAAGGGGGCGAGGAGCCATCCGCAGGCGCGATCCAGATGTCCCGGTTGAAGTCGTTGTCGGAGATGGCATAGGCGATCCACTTACCGTCGGGAGACCAGTCGTACTGGGGGGCATTCCAGGAATCGAAGATTCTGGCAGCCTTGCTCCCGTCGTCGTTGGCCGCCCAGAGCGACCCTCCTCCCGACACCCAGGAGAGGCGCTTCCCGCCCGGAACGATCCGAAGATCCTCCTTTGCTGCGCCGTCGCTCGTGATGCGCTTTTCCTCGTAGGCGCTGTTCTGCCACCAGTAACGTTCGCCGTTGGACCGTTTCACCGACCAGAGGTCCACGGAGGTTCCCTCGTCGCGAATGAAGAACAGGGTTTCTCCATCCGCGGAAAACACCGGTTCGCGTTCCTCGCCGGGGGTCTGCGTCACCGCGACTGGTTCACGAAGTTCGGTATCCATCACCCAGACGTCGCCGCCCGCGATGAAAGCGACCTCGAGGCCGTCGGAGGAAAAGGTGAGATTGTCGGCCTTGGTGAGCGTTCGGCGGACCTCGTCCTCGGGAAGGGTGTCGGGAGCCGCCACGATGTCGAGGGTTCGGGGGAGCTTCTGCTTTCTCTTGCCCGCGAGGGGAAGCATCGTCAGGTCGAACTCCCGGCGGAAGACGATGGCCGATCCGTTGCGTGCAATCGCCGGAGTGATGGCGGGATCGTCCTTGAAGCGGGTCAGGGTGGTTTCCTTCCCGCTCGCAAGATCGTGATCCCAGACGTCGAAACAGCCGGATTCTCCGTGATCGCCCAGATAGTAGAATCCCGAACCGTCCGGCTTCCACATCGGGGAGCGGGCTTCGCTCTCGCGAGCGATCAGTTTGCGGAAAGTGGGACTGGAAGTCTCCAGTCCCTCGGCGAGCCAGATCTGGGAGGCTTTGGAGCCGCGATATCCCTTGCGGTAGAGATCTCCGCCTTCGCGACAGAAAAGGAGGCGTTTCCCGTCGGGCGAAAGCGAACCGGAATGACCCTCGGCGTCGAAAAGAAGATGCTCCGGGCCCCTCTCTCCGACAGCGACGCGATAGAAACGAAGCGGGTTGTGCGAGGCGGCATCCCTCGCGGCGGAGATCAGGAGGGACTCCCCGTCAGGATACCACTCGACGACCCGGGAACCTTCCGAATGGAAGGTGAGCTGCGAAGGAAGTCCCCCGCCGACGGGCATCAGGTAGACCTGGTCCTTTCCCGAACGGTTGCTCGTGAAGGCGAGACGGGTTCCATCGGGCGAGAAGACCGGATCGCCCTCGTAGGCCGGATGAGTGGTCAGTCGCCTGGCCGATCCGCCCCGTGAGGAAACCATCCACAGATCTCCGGCCCATGAAAAAACCACGCGTTTGCCATCGGGGGACAAGGCCGGGTTTGCCGCGAGTTGCACGGGCACCGGCTCGCGCGGTTCCGCAGCGGAGGAGGGGGGGGAAAGCAGAACCCAAAAGATCGCACCAAGCAGGGGTCGGAAGCTGTTCATCGCGAACGGCAAAGATGCGTGAAAAGACCACCCGCGTCGATGATTCTTTGTTTCGGCTATATGAAGGAATTGCAGCCGCTTGATCCGTGGAAAACCTACCTTGATCGGTCCAGGCGCTCTTGAATCTGCGCCTTCAGCCTGGCGATTTCCGTTTCGATTTTCTCCAACTTTGTTTGTCGGTTCCGCTTCTGCAAATTGTTCGGGGAGGCGTTGACTTCGCGCATCAGAGCTTCCTTCTCTTGCTCCAGTCGCGCGATATCCGCCTCCCGGGCGGACACGTAAAGCTGCGTGGGATCGGGTTGGGCTTTTGCCTTGGGTTTTTCCGGTCCCTCGTTCCGCTTGAAAAAATCGCCCGACGGAGGCTGGAGGGGAAGGGAATGGACAAAGGCTTGATCCTGTGTCGAAAGCTGAGTGATCGGAATGTCGGCCTTCAACCCATCGGGGCTGCGGATAAAATAGACCCTTTCCACGGAACGACCCACGATCAGGGCGCGGATCGTTCGATCCTGCTGGTCTCGGAGCAGGTGATCTACCGGGTATTCGCGTGGAATGATCTTGGCGACGGGAGGAGCGGCCGACGGAGGAACCTCGTCCACACGAACAGACCTCTCCGGTTTTTCACAGCTGGAAAGGAGCCCCGACATGAGGAGTGCGTAACCCGCAACGATGATTCGAGGGTGTAACATCCGAGAGATTCGCCCGAGATTGACACGCCTCCCCGATCCTGTCGAGATCGGGGAGAGAGTCGTGGACCATTTGCCGTTCCTTCGGAACCGGGTCTCCCTCAACACCCCATCTCTTTGGCCACCTTGACGAGGTTTTCGGCGGTCATGCCAAGTTCACTCATCACGGTGTCGCCGGGGGCGCTGATTCCGAAGCGGTCGATTCCGATCACAGCTCCGGCACTGCCGACATATTTCCACCAGAGACCGCTGACGCCGGCTTCGATGGCGATGCGTCTGGAACAGGAAGCGGGAAGCACTTCCTCGCGGTAAGCGGTGGATTGACGGTCAAAACGCTCGAAGCAGGGCATCGAAACGACTCGAACCCCACCGCCGAGTTCGTCCGCGGCTTTCATCGCATGCTGCAGTTCGCTGCCGGTGGCGAGCAGGATGGTGGTGAGCGGCCCGGTCTCCCGTTTCGCAATGTAGCCTCCCTTGAGGACACCCTCGCGACGTTCCCTGACGGAAATGCCCGACAGGGTCGGAAGGTTCTGGCGGGTGAGGAAGAGCACGGTGGGGCCGTCCTTTCTCTCGATCATCGCGGCAAAAGCGCCGGCGGTCTCTTCGGCGTCTCCGGGACGGATCACATCGAGATTTGGAATCACGCGGAGTCCGCTAACGGTCTCGACGGGCTGGTGAGTGGGTCCGTCTTCGCCGACGCCGACGGAGTCATGGGTGAAGATGTAGCCGACCGGAAGATGGGCGAGCCCTGCAATCCGGATCGAGGGGCGCAGGTAATCCGCAAAGACGGCGAAAGTGGCTCCCGTGGCACGGAAGATCCCGTCGTAGGCGATCCCGTTGAGGATCGCGCCCATGGCGTGCTCGCGAATGCCGTACCAGACATTTCGTCCGCTGTTGTCTGTTCGGGAGAAATCGCCTCCGCCCTTGAGGTAGTTCTTGGTCGAGCCGAAGAGGTCGGCGCTGCCGGTGACCAGGCAAGGCACGGCTTTTGCCACGGCCTGGATCACGTCTCCTCCCGAGGCGCGGGTGGCACCTTTGTAATCGGCGGGAAACTCGGGAATGAGGTCGAGAAGGTTCTCTGGCGTGCGTCCCGCCACGGCATCCTCGAGTTGCCGGGCCAGCTCCGGATTGGCGGCGCGCCAGGCGGAATAGGTCGTTTCCCACTCGCCATAGACGGTGGCGAGCTTTTCGGCGTGGGCCGCAAAAAAGCCGCGGGTTCCCTCGGAGACGTAGAAGTGTTCTTCCGGCAAACCGAGTCCCTGGCGGGCTTCGTCGGCGAACTTGGCGCCGCCTTCCCCGTGACCCGCGGCGGTTCCCGCAACCTGGGGGATGCCTTTGCCGATCATGGTCTTGGCCTCGATCAGCTTCGGTTTCCCGTTCCGGTTCGCCTTGGCGGCGGAGATTGCCGCATGGAGGGCATCGAGATCGTGCCCATCCACCTGAACGGCGTCCCAGCCGAAGGCCTCGAAACGTTTGCAGGCGTCGTAGCTCTGCGTCACCTCGGCCATCGCGTCGAGGGTGACGTCGTTGGAATCATAAATCAGGACGAGATTGTCCAGGCCGAAATGGCCGGCGAAAGCGATCGCCTCGGAGGCGACTCCTTCCTGGAGACAGCCGTCACCCGCGAGGCAGACGATCGACTGATCGAAGATGACGTGATCGGCGGTGTTGAATTTGGCCGCCGCCATCTTGGCGGAAAGGGCGTAGCCGACCGCGTTGCCGACACCTTGTCCGAGTGGTCCCGTCGTGGCCTCGACTCCGACGGTCTCGCCGAATTCGGGGTGACCCGGGGTTTTGCTGTGGAGCTGGCGGAAATTCTTCACTTCCTCCATCGGCAGATCGTAGCCGGAGAGGTGCAGCCAGGCATAGAGGAACATGCTGCCGTGCCCCGCGGAGAGCACAAAGCGGTCACGGTTGAGCCATTTCGGTTGCCCGGGATGGTAGCGAAGGTCGCTGCCGAAGAGCACCGCACCGATTTCCGCCGCGCCTAGGGGCAGGCCGAGGTGGCCCGAGCTGCACTTGTGGACAGCGTCGATGGCGAGGCCGCGGGCTTCGGTGGCGGCTTGGGAAAGGGCGGCGGTGTTCAGTTCGCTCATAATCTGGGGACTGGGTTCGGTTCTGCGAGGCGCAACCCTTGGCGCATTTGCAGGGCAAGGCAAGCGGACAATGGGATGCCCCGTATGCAAAAGGGACAACAAGCGGATGAAAAACCTGCATGACATCCACGGGATTTCCGGCATTTTACCCACCCCCTCAAACACCATGGCGGACACAGCAGACAACCTCCTCAAGATCGGCCTGCCCAAGGGCAGTCTTTTCGAGCCCACGATGGACCTCTTCGAAAAGGCCGGCTACAACATCCGCGGCGCGGAGCGCTCCTACCGGCCCACCATCGACGATCCCGAAATCCAGATCCGGCTCATCCGGGCTCAGGAAATCGGCCGATACGTCGATCATGGCTTCCTCGACTGCGGCATCACCGGCAAGGACTGGGTCGCGGAGAACGGGGCCGACGTCCACGTGGTCTGCGA
>JAGRPC010000037.1:0-60719 GCA_020439925.1 Verrucomicrobiia bacterium
TGGCCCGCGTGGTGGCCGGGTATCCAAAGAAGGGCCTGATCTGGCATTTTCAGGGCAGCGGCAAGAGCCTACTCATGGTCTTCGCCGCGCAGAAGTTGCGCCTGCATCCGCGCCTGGGCAATCCCACCGTGCTCATCGTGGTGGACCGCATCGACCTCGACACCCAGATCACCGCCACCTTCAACGCGGCGGATGTGCCCAACATGGTCGGCGTGGGCGACCGCAAGGAACTGCAACGCCTGCTGGGGCAGGACGTGCGCAAAGTGCTGATCACGACGATTCATAAGTTCGCCGAGGCGGACGGGAAGCTGAACGAGCGCAGCAACGTGATCGTGATGGTGGACGAAGCGCACCGCACGCAGGAGGGCGACCTCGGCCGCAAGATGCGCGATGCTCTGCCGAATGCCTTCCTTTTCGGTCTCACCGGCACGCCGATCAACCGGGCGGACCGCAACACCTTCTGGGCCTTCGGCGCGGACGAGGACGTGCAGGGCTACATGAGCCGCTACTCCTTCCAGGATTCCATCCGCGACAAGGCGACGCTGCCGCTGCACTTCGAGGCCCCGGCGGTGAAGCTGAAGATCGACAAAGCGGCGATTGATGAAGCCTACAAGCAGATCACCGGCAACCTGAGCGAGCAGGACCGCGACGACCTCGCGAAACGCGCCGCGAAGATGGCGGTGCTGGTGAAGAACCCGGAGCGCGTGCGGGCCGTGGTGGAACACATCGTGGGGCACTACCAGACCAAGGTTGAGCCGAACGGCTTCAAAGCTCAGGTGGTGGTCTTCGACCGCGAGTGCTGCGTGCTCTACAAGAAGGTGATGGACGAACTGGTCGGGCCCGAGGCCAGCGCCATCGTGATGAGCAGCGCCCAGCACGATAAACCGGAGTGGAAGGAGCACATCCGCGACAAGGGCGCCGAGGAGAAGCTGCTCGACCGCTTCCGCGATCCGGCGGACCCGCTGAAGTTCGTCATCGTGACGAGCAAACTGCTCACCGGTTTCGACGCGCCGATCCTTCAGGTGATGTATCTCGACAAGCCGATGAAGGATCACAACCTCCTGCAGGCCATCTGCCGAGTGAACCGCACCTACGGCCAGACGAAGACGCACGGCTTGATCGTGGATTACATCGGCATCTTCGACGACGTGGCGCAGGCGCTCGATTTCGACGAAAAGGCTGTCCAGCAGGTGGTGAGCAACATCGACGAGCTGCGCAAGGCCCTGCCGGCGCAGATGCAGAAGTGCCTCGCCTTCTTCCCCGGGGTGGATCGCAGTGTCGGCGGCTACGAGGGCCTCATGGCCGCCCAGCAGCACCTTCCCAACAACGAGGTGCGTGACAGGTTTGCCGGCGAATACAGCGTGCTCGGCACGATCTGGGAAGCGCTCTCGCCCGATCCCTGCCTCAGCGCCTACGAGAAGGACTTCAAGTGGCTCACCCAGGTCTACGAATCCGTGAAGCCCGTCAGCGGCAACGGTCGTCTGCTCTGGCACAGGCTCGGCGCCAAGACGATCGAGCTCATCAACGAAAACGTCCACGTCGAGGCCGTGCGAGATGACATCGAAGCCCTCGTGCTCGATGCCGAAGTGCTCGACAGCATTCTCAGAGACACCAACCCCGGAAAGAAAGCCCGCGAAGTGGAAATCAAGCTCATCGCCCGCCTCCGGAAGCACGCCGGCAATCCGAAGTTCAAGGAACTCGGGGAGAGGCTGGAGAAGATCCGGGAGAGGCACGAGCAGGGCCTGCTGAACAGCCTCGAATTCCTCAAGGCCATTCTCGAGGTCGCCAAGGAAGTGGTCGAAGCCGAGAACCGGGTCGATCCCGAGGAGGAGCAAGACCGTGCCGTGGCCGCCCTCACCGAGCTGTTCAACGAGGCCAAGAACCAGCACACCCACGTCATCGTAGAGCGCATCGTCGCCGACATCGACGGCATCGTGAAGCAGGTCCGCTTCGACGGCTGGCAGGCCACTGCCCAAGGCGAGAGAGAAGTGAAACAGGCCCTGCGGCGGGCGCTGCTACGCTACAAGCTGCACACGGATCAGGAGCTCTTCGACAAGGCCTACGGGTATATCCGGGAGTATTATTGAGCCGAAAGGTAGGAAACTATAGCCGTCGCGATAGATGAACGGATTTTCCGAGAAACCGTCGGCGGGAAGTTTCGCAATGCCTCTGATTTCCGCTGGTGGGGTCTACGACCGGAGCAGCAAGGCAAGTGGATCGATCATCCACAGGTCCGCAGGAACGATGCCCTCGCTACGGAGCGACGGATGCGGGCGGAAGCGGCGGTGAAGTTCGTCCTCGAAAGCCGCGGCGTGGATGCGGAAGAGTGGTCCGATGCGTACCTCTGGGCCGGCGAGGTGGCGGAGAAGGGGCATGCCGACTGGAAGCGCGCGGCGCGTCAGGTCATTGCGGTTTTGCCTTTCGGAGATCGTTGCCCCATTCCGCCGCGGTGGAATCCGGACGCGACTGATCCGCCGTGACCGGTTCTTCGGGGCAACCCGTGTAACCGTCGGGCAGCTCCTCCGCGAGACATTCGAAAAAGGTCCTCTCGGCGTCCTCGGCATCGGCGGGCGTGGGCACTTCGCGCCACCCGAATCCGACCCCGCAGGCCGCGAGCGTGATCGAATTGATTTGCTTGCTGATTCGAAGAGGGAGCCGGTTCAGAAAGCCGAGGAGCCATTCGACGTTCTTTTCGGTCTTGTGTTCGAAGCGGAGAGTTAGGCGGGTTTGCGGGGCATTAGGTTTTTGTTTTTTCTTCATAAATGGTCGGATAGTTGAGGGTGGGAATCTGTGAGCCAAAGGACGCGTGAGATCCTGCCGGTCTTCTGATGCCGCTGTCCCGGGAGGCGGCAAGGGTGCTCGGGATGGCCGATCAGGCCGGCATCGATGCCGAGAGGGCGGGAAGCGTCTCGAAGCGATTCGATGGCAGCTTTTCCAGGGTCGTGAAACCAGGCGTGGAGGCTCTTGGAGCCGGTGTCGAGTATGGCTGCCAGATTCCAGTGAAGTCCCTGACGGAGCCACTGGATCGTGGCGAGGCTCGCCGCCCGGTGACGGGAGACCTCCTCCGGGCTTTGTGGCGGTTTTGCGGGGTCGCCATCGAAGTCGAGGACGACGTAGGGTGCCGAGACCACATTGGGCGCGGCTCTGCGCGTTGTGCCCGTGCGCCAAACCGCCGGGGCAACCATCGGCCCGATCTCGTCGAGTGCGGCCGATTGCCACTCGCCGACGGTCCGCCATCGCTCGGCGTGTAGATCGCCGCTTTGCGTGACGTGGCCAGTCCAGATGATCGCATCGGGTGGGAACAATGACGCGAGAAAGCCGCGGGGATCGTCGGCGGCATCTCCTTCGAGGCGACAAGGCGAGTCTTCCCACACATCGGCCGGATCCCAGCGGAATTGCTCCTCAATGAACGGGCGACCATGCAGGACCGCATCGGCGACGGCCTCCCGCTTGCGAGCCGTCCGGGCTTCGAGTTCACGGTTTTTCCACCCTTCGCGTTCCCGTCCCAAGTCGCGGGGACGGTCCTGCCTGATTCCGGCGGTCCGCCAGATCTCCGCGCTATGCGTACGCTCGACGGTGCATGTGAACTTGGCCGTGTCGAGGAACAGGACGCCATGGTTACCCGTCCGATCACTTCCATGGGCGGCGCAACCCGGGCAACGGAATGTGATTTTCCCGCCGGTCCGGCGCACTTTTTCAAGTCGGGCCAAGTCGAGGGTGATGACGTCATTCGGCCTCATCGAGGGACTCTCAAGACAGAGGGGAGGTGGGTGGCTTTCCGTTTCCGGTTTCCTCCAAACCCGGATGAGGCGGTGGAACGGAATTCTTTCCGGAAGAGTTTTCCGGCGGAATTCCGGTGGAAAACCTTTCGTGGAAATCCTTCCATTCCGGTCACCGCAGGTGGTTTCGTGGAAGTCGGAAATGGAATTCTCATTTTCCGGTCCAGATCAGAAGTCCGTCGGCCTCATCGATCTTGCTCGCGAAGCGGCCATTCAGGGCAACCGCCGCATAGGCCGCGCTTGAACCGCACTTGGTCGCTTCAATGAGTCGTTTCACGGCGTCCTTTTTCGGAACCCCGCCAGCCAAGGCGTTCTTCACGTCGGATTCGTTGATCGTCACCCGACCGCCCGGTGCCCCGGCGGAAAGGAATTCCTCGAAATCAAACTCATCGCATTGCTCGAAAAGACCGTTCCGGCGATGCCATGCCGAGGACGGGCCTTCCGCTCCATCGTTGTTCTTCGCGCAGGTCCAAACGACGCGATCATCAAGAGGATCGGGCGAGGCGGGTTCCAGAATGAAAACACTCCTTGCGGCGGACCCGATGACAACGCTGCCGGACAGCTCCGGAAGCAGATCGCGCCCCCATTTTCGGCTATCGCTGGCGACGCGCTTTCTGAGGTGGGCCACGATGACGACCGCGGGCCTCTCCGACGGAGCCTCGGGTAGGCAACTGAGAATGCAATCGATGGCGGCTCGGTAGTCCTTTTGCTTGTCATCCAAGGTGATCCGATTCCAGGGATCGAGGCCGATCACGGCTGGGCGGAATGCCGCGATATGGTCCCGCATCTCGCGCTGGAATGCGGGATCGAGCAAGGGCAGTCCATAGTCGGGTGCAGGCGTGATGCGGATGAACTCGTCCAAATCGACACCCACAGGTGTTTTGATGTCGCTGAATTCGGCCTTGAGACGGGCCGGTCCGTTTTCGGCCTGAATGATCATCGTGCGGAATTTCGAGTGGAGGGGAAGTCCCATCCAGGATTGTCCAGTCGCTCCCGCGATGGCCAGCCCCACCAGGGCGCGACTTTTTCCGCAGCCGGGAACGCCTCCAATGACGGCGATCCCGCCACGCGTCAGATGGCAATCTCCAGCCAAAACGAAATCCGGCGGCATCTCCCACTCCCGACACTGGCTCGGCGACCACAATTGCAGGAATGGCGTCGCCGATGAGTCCGCGTCTGGTTTCGACTGAAGGACCCGTTCCGACTTGATTCTCTCGTCCCCGATTGATGCCGTCACGGTCTCAGGCGTGATGGGGAGGGGTGCCGTTTTTGCAGCTGCAGACGGAACGTGCCGACTCACACTTCCGGCACGGATGGTTTCGACGAGCTCGGCAATCTTCTCGGGCGAGTTTTCATGGGCGCTCGGATCGAACAAGATACTTTTCGCATCCTCGGCAAGGGAGGGCATCCCCCGTCCAACTTCGGCGGCCACTTTCTGTGGCGACGGTGTTCGGCCTGCCTGCTCGAATCGCTCAAGGGCCGCAAGGATCGAGGCGGCCAGCGGATCGGTGAAGCTGGCAGCGGGAAAGCGTTTGTGCGAAGGCGATCCGGAGACCACGTAGAACGCGGCAAGGGTTCGCTCCGCGGCATCGCGGGAGGTTGGTGTTGTGGACATCTGCGCAATGGGTGTGAGCCATCCCGAAGCACCTGAACCGTTTCAGCAATCGAGGGTGAAACAGGGGTGCATCTCCGGGGGAGACCCTGTTTCGTCTATTCCTCGGTCGATTTTCCGCCGGTGGCGCGAGACTCGAGGAAGTCCCGGAGCGAATCGAAGGAGATGAGGCGTGTGCCCTTTATCTGGCCTCGCTCGCGGAGAGAGGTGGAGCGTATCAGGCCTTTATTGAGCAACACGTAGAGGCGAGGTTTCGAGATCCCCGACCATTCGACGGCCTCGGCAACTCGAATCCATTCGCGAGGGGGAATGGCGGCATGATTGTCCGCCCCGGCATGAGAGAGTGATTTTAGACTCATGCGTTGAGCGTATCCAAAGCCGTCGAAGGCCCAGGTGCCCGTCGCTTGAAGCGAGAAAATCGGAAATGGGGCCTTTATGCAGGCAACTCACCGCCTCGTGAGGCGGAAAAATAGGAAATCCGGGCTTTTTGTAGGAAAATCGTCCAATCTTGGCGAGGGAATCGCCGGACTTCGGACAAAAGGAAAAATTAACTCCCGGACTTCTTTTTTTCCGATGAGTCACTTTTTCCTGGCTCTACTTACCGCGAAGTTCTTCGCAGGCGAGAGATATTGCCCCTTGTTCGCTCCACTTCGACTTCGTGGCTGCTTCCTTGGCGTTTTTGAACTTGGTTCAAAGTATCGTCGCCACCTTGTGACATGCGGTGCCACAAAGGCCGCGAGACTCCAGAACTCGTCAGGGGTGGCGACGGTTTGGAAGCCAGTACCGTCGAGTCCCGCATTTTTCATCCACTCGGGGCGTCTCGCTTGATGTTGATCCCACCAGGCATTGAGCTTGATCTCTGCCTGACTTTTGGTTTCGTTCGGATGGTAGCTCAGGAAAACAGCTTTCCGGAAAAGGTTCTCCCGATCCTCGTGGCCCATTCCCTTGATACGAAGGATCTGGGCGAGTGCATCCTGCCGGGGCAAGCCGCTTGCCAGTTTATCCGGATGCGGCTCCTTAATTGCTTCGCGCACCTCCTTGGGAAGGCCGTTCCTTTGTCTTTCGATCGCAAATGCTATTTCGCTGTACAGGTCTGGAACGGGTTCGAGATCACGGGCAAGGATCTCGGCCTGTTGCAGGAGAGCGGCGGCTTCGTCGAGTCGGGGAACGGGTTCTCCCCGAAGTTGGGCCAAACGAATCGCCAAATCGGCAAACTCCCAAGGGGTTGCCAGGCGTGTTGGTTTCGAATCGGATGGATTGGTCGTGTTGCTCATTTCGTTCCTTCGTTCTTCTCGGTGGGAACCGGTTTCATCAGATCCGGCATGGCCGCGTCGAGGGCCTTACGTTTGGTGTCTAGGTCGATGACGGTGTAGTGGGCGCTCATTTCGACGCTGTCGTGGCCGATGATGTCCTGAACCACGGCGGGACTGATGCCGGCGTTTTTCATTAGCGAGGTGGCGGTGTGCCGGAGACAGTGGAAGGAGAGGGGAGCGGTTTCGCGCCGGGCTTTCCGCCCCTCCTTGGTGGCCTCGTGGGATTCTTTCGCACGCAGACCGGCGGCGGCGAGGATTTCGGCGAACTGGCGGCTCAGGGTGGAACCGTTGTGGTTGGCCGCGGCCCTCGGGTGAATGGGGGCCTTGGGATCGTCGCTGGAAGGAAGGGTTTCGATGTGGGCGAGGAGGGGATTGCAGATCGGAATGCGGGTCTTGCGGCTGGTCTTGGTGGAGACGAGGTGAATTTCCCCGTTCTGGCCCGCGCCGAGGTCGACATTGGCCCAGGTGAGTTTGGCCAGGTCGCCGAGGCGTTGGCCGGTGTAGAGGCCGAAGAGCATCATCGACCGCCATTCGTCGTCGGCGACGGCCAGGACGTTCCGGATCTCATCGAGGCTGAAGGGGCGGCGACGAAGAGTTTCCCCCTTTTTGAGCAAGCCGCATTCCTTGGCGGGGTTCTCGGCGATGAACCCGTCTCGGCGGGCATCCTCGAAAATGACGCGGAGGAGTTTGATTCCGTGGTTGACGGTCGATGCACTGACCCGGTTCGCGAGGTGATCCCGGTAGGCGATGAAGTGCTGGGTCTCGAGTTCGGCGAGGGCGTCGTCCGCCGTGGAATCTAGGAACTCGAGAAAATCACGGGAGCGGGTCTCGTAGGCGGCATAGGTGGCGGGGGCGACTTCTCCCTTTCTCCGGGAGAGCCATCCCTGGACAAAAGCTCGTGGGGTCGAGTCGGGGAGTTGCTTGGAGTGGACCTCTCGATAGATGTCCGCGATGACTCGGTGCGCCTGCCTCGCCCTGGCGCGCTCCTTGGAGAGTTGTTCCCACTGATCGGCGAGATCCTGGGCCGGCTTTCTTTTGGTCTGCTTGGTGGAACGCTGGACACGGCGCCCGTCGGGGAGGGTGAAGCAGGCGAAGTAGAAGCGCGAGCGCGGTTTTTTGCGGATAGATGCCATGGTGCTGGCAACAAAAGTGGCAACGTCAGGCAGGTCAGTCAAGTCTTATGAAGTCACGAAATCCTTATTTTATCTAGGTTTCAGCGCCACGAAAAGGGGCTTGAGGGAAATCTGGGTTCGATTCCCGGCGGGGGCATGCGTTTCCTGACGCCCCGGGCGATGTCACATCGCCTTTTCGTCCTGGGCTGGAAGATCGGCGGAATCCGATGCTTCCCCTCCTTCCAGAACGATGCCTGCTTCGGCGGCGAAGTCGGCCAGGGCGAGTTCCTCCAGGGCGGTCCGTTCGGTTTCAAGCCGGTCGAGATCGCCGGTGTCGATGCTGTCACGGGCGACGCGGGCTCGGCCCATCGCCTTTTCCTTTTCCTCGCGCACCATCTCTCCGAGCCGATTCAGGGTGTCTCCGGCTCCACCAATCTCGTTGATCATGCCGGCGGCCATTTCATTGAGTTCGGCGGTGGCCTTGGCGATGCGGGTCTGGTCGATGTCGCGTGAAAGGGCCTCGATCTTGTCGCGAGCCGCCTTCACCGCCACTTCCTGAGCGCTCTTGAGTTCGGAGTAAGTTTTTTCGGCGTCGGCGAGTTCCTCCACATTGGTGGTGTGGCTTTCCTTGATCTGCTGGAGACGCAGCGCATATTCGCCGGCCAGCTTGCGATTGCCCGCCTTGAGGTGGGCCGCGGCCTTGGCCGAGAGTTCGCGGATCTCCTTTTCTCCTTTCTTCACCTGCCCCATGAGCCGTTCGCAGAGGGCGGCGTGAGCGGCAAGACCCTTGTTGTATTCCGAAATCTGCTTGCGGAGATTCTCCTTCTCGAGTTCGAGGAGCGCTTCGGGGTTCTTCTTTTCGAGGCCGGAAACAAAGAGGCCGAAAAAGCCGCGGATGAGATTGCCGAGACGTCTGAACATGGAGTTATCTTCGCACGGGGGCGGGCGAACGCAATCCGTGAAAACACCGGGATTGGTCTCTCATGACTGACGGCGAGTCACCCCCACCCACTTTTTGGGATTGCCAGACGGGATCAGAGCGGGGACGATGGCAATCCGCACTCGACCCCCTTACCTGATGAAGTGGACCCTCTTTGCCCTGCTCGCCGCCGCCCCCGTCATGGCCGCGGACCGGCCTCATATTCTCTGGATTTCCTCGGAAGACAACGGACCGCATCTCGGCTGCTATGGCGATGACTACGCGGTGAGTCCGCACCTCGATGCCCTCGCCGCGAAGGGAATGCGCTACCTGCATGCGTGGTCGAATGCGCCGGTCTGCGCTCCCGCGCGGACGACCGTCATTTCCGGAATCTACCCACCCGCAACCGGAGCCGAACACATGCGGTCGCAGACGTCCCTGCCGTCGGAGATGAAACTGTTTCCCGCCTACCTGAGACAGGCCGGCTACTACTGCACGAATGCTTCGAAAGAAGACTACAACCTCGTGAAGGGGGACGATGTCTGGGACGAGAGCAGTGGCAAGGCGCACTGGAAGAACCGGGCCGAGGGCCAGCCCTTCTTCGCCGTTTTCAATTCCACGATATCCCACGAATCACAGATCCGGAATGCGATCGACGAGAAGGACCGCATCCACGATCCGGCCAAGGTGAGAGTACCGGCCTATCATCCGGATACACCCGAGGTGAGGAAGGACTGGGCCCAGTACTATGACCGGATTACGATGATGGACGCGCAACTCGGGCAGAGGCTGCGAGAAATCGAGGAGGCGGGACTCGAGGATGACACGATTGTCGTCTACTGGGGCGACCACGGATCGGGAATGCCGAGGAGCAAGAGATGGCCCTACAATTCGGGGCTTCAGGTGCCCCTGATTGTCTATTTTCCGGACAAGTGGAAAGCCCTGGCTCCCGACGAGTATACGAGGGGGGGCACGAGCGAGCGTCTTGTGGGGTTCATCGACCTCGCGCCGACGATGCTGAGTCTCGCCGGGATCGAGCCGAAGCCGTGGATGCAGGGGAGCGCCTTTGCCGGGGATTTTGAGCAAGCCGGACGCGAGTTCAATTACGGCTTCCGCGGGCGCATGGACGAGCGGATCGATTTGGTGCGTTCGGTCTCGGACGGGCGCTACGTATACCTTCGCCAGTATCTGCCCCACCGCGTCTACGGCCAGTACATCGATTACATGTTCCAGACCCCGACGACGCGGGTGTGGCGCGGGCTCTTCGATGAGGGGAAGCTCAACGAAGCCCAGTCCCGTTTCTGGCAGGAGAAGCCGGCCGAGGAACTCTACGATCTGCAGAGCGATCGCGACGAAGTGGTGAATCTCGTGGACTCGCCGGAACATGCCGCGGCTTTGGCGAAGATGCGCACCGCACACGAAGCCTGGGAGCGTAGTATCCGGGACATCGGCTTTCTTCCCGAGGCCGAGATCCACGCCCGTAGCGCGGGCGCAACACCTTGGGAGGTGGGGCAGGACCCGGCCCGTTACGATTTCGAAGCGGTGTTTGCTGCCGCGAAACTCGCCAGCTCGAGAAAGCGGGAGGATCTTCCGGGCATCGTGGCGTTGCTGGATAGTAACGACAGCGGAGTCCGCTACTGGGGCGCGACGGGTTTGCTCATTCATGGCCGTGCCGGCTTTGATGCGGGAGCAGCGGTCCTGCGGAAGGCGCTTGAGGATCCCTGCGGCAGCGTGGCCGTTGTCGCCGGAGAAGCTCTCGGCCGTTTCGGGACTGTGGAAGACCGGGAGAAGGCTCTCGATCTGCTTCTCTCCAAGGCCGATCAGGGAACCGGAAACGTCTTCGAAGCGATTCTCGCGGTGAACGCGCTCGACTATCTCGATGAGGCGGCAGCCTCCCGGATGGAGGCCATACGGAAACTTCCCCGCAAGCCGGGAAAACCGGCGCCCCGGGCGGACGGCTACGTCGGAAATTTGCTCAAGCATTTGACCGGCGGGGCGAAGTGATTGTTCGCCGCGGCACGCGCTGGCCGAATTGCGTCCCCGCCACGGATTGACGCCGGGGAATGCCTTCGGGCACGATGGACACGCACCCGCGCGCCATGAAGCCTACCCTGCACCGACGTCGATTTCTGAAAACTCTGTCGGCCTCGGCCACCGGAATCACCCTCTCGGCGGCGGCCAGGGCTGCGCCGGGAAGCCGGATCGGAATTGCGGTAATCGGAACGGGAGGGATGGGATCCAATCATGTGCGCACCCTTTGCGGACGCCAGGATATCGAATTCCGCTGGCTCATCGACACGGATGCGGATCGGGCGGCTGCGGCGGCGAAAACGGTGGAGGAACGAACCGGGCAGAAACCGCGGGTCTCGCAGGACCTTCGGCACGCCCTCGATGATGCCGGGGTGGAGGCGTGTTTCATGGCTACCCCCGACCATTGGCATGCGCCGGGGGCGATTCTGGCGGCTGATCTCGGCAAGCACGTCTACGTGGAAAAACCCTGTTCCCACAATCTTCGTGAAGGGAGGCTTCTCATCGAAGCCGCGGAAAGAAACGGGGTCGCTGTCCAGGTCGGCACGCAGAGTCGAAGTACTGCCCATGTCCGGACGGTCATTGAACGTCTGCATTCGGGGGTGATCGGCGAGATTCTCGTGGCAAAGGCGTGGAACAGCCAGAAACGAGCCGATCACGGACGGCAGCCGGACTCGAATCCGCCCGATTCCCTCGACTATGATCTGTGGCTAGGACCCGTCCCGAAAGTGCCCTTCAAGACCACCTATCATCCAGCCCACTGGCGGTGGTTTTTCCACTTTGGGGCGGGGGATTTTGGCAACGACGGGGTTCACGATATCGACATCGCCCGCTGGGGATTGGGGGTGGAACGGCATCCCGACGTGATTCACGGAATGGGAGGCAAGCTATTCTTCGAAGATGACCAGCAGTGGCCCGACACGCTTTATTGCGGTTTCGAATACAAGGAATCGGGCCGCAAGGACCGGCAGCTTGTCTTCGAGCAGCGAATCTGGAGTCCATACGTGCAGGAGGGACACGAGAACGGCTGTGCCTGGTATGGCACGGAGGGGTATGTCGTCGGAGGCAAGGCGAAAGGATGGCAGATCTTTGGCCCGAAGAATCGTCTCATCGAGACCATCGAATCCGACGGAGTGGATCTCGCAGGTCACCACGAGGATTTCCTTCGGGTGGTTCGGGGCGAAGGCAACCCGGTGGACCTGCATGCCGGCATTCTGACAAACCACTTTTCCTCTTCGCTTTGTCATCTGGGGAATCTCGCGTGGAAGACTGGAAGGGTGCTTCATTTCGACCCGACGGGAGAGACGTTCCCGGGGGACGAGGATGCAAACGCCGGCCTGCATCGCGAATATCGGGAGCACTGGGCCACTCCCAAGGACGCTTGATTCAATCGCTGCGGAGAGTCGTTGGCAAAACAAAAAGACCGTCGCGACGGCGACGGTCTTTTCGATCGGAGGTCGCAGCAAAGGCGGTGACTCAGCCTTCCCGTTTCGGCAGAGTGGAAAGGTATTTGGCACGCAACTCCTCGATGCGCTTTTTCTGCGAGGCGAGGGCCTCTTCCTGGCGCTTGCGCTCGGCTTCGGCTTCGGCGAGTTCGCGGGCGGCTTCCTGTTCGGCCTTGCTGCGTTCGGCGATCACCTTTGGAGTCTCGCGGGCAACCTGGTCAGCGGCGGTGACGGTGGATTTGGTCTTGGTGGCTTCCACGTAACTGGTCTCGAGGAATTGTTCGAGCTCGGAAAGACGAGTCTTCAAGCTAGCCACCTCGTTCCCGATTTCCTCCGGAGTCTTGTAGGCGAGAGTCTCGGCGGCGACCTTGATCTTTTCCCCCTTCGTTTCCGGAAGCGCGTTCGCATCCTCGGGAAGATCGGTGGCCACGGCACCGGCAGCTCCGGAAGAGACGGTCAGGGCCGGATCGATTGCCGCCGAGGTCGTTTCTTGAATGGCTTCCTCGCGCAACTCAGCGACGGCACGGCTGGAGACCAGGGCAAGCGCCTGTTCAAGGACAGAGGAGGACTTCTCCTGAAGGGCGGCGGTGCCCTCGGCGACGGTCTTTTTCGCCTGAGCAAGAATTGCCTCCGCTTCGGTGCGCGCTTTCGCGGCCGCCTCGGCTTCCTGTTTGGCGACAGTCTCTTCCTCCATCATGTCACCCAGTTTCGCTGTCATGTCGTCCAGGTTTTCGGATTCCTGGTGCGCTGTGAGATTGATGGCCGCGGCCTGCCACTTGCGGTGGAGGAACTGGGAATTGGAGAGATCTGCTTTGGCCAGGTCGATCGATTTCTTCGTTTCCGCCTCCTTTGCAGCGACGGCCGTGACCTTGGCGGCGGCTGCCTCCTTGTTCTTGGCGGAACTGGCGAGAAGATCTTCTGCTTTTTTCAATTCGGTCTGGGCAGCGGCGATTTGGGTCCGGGCATCGGCGAGTTCCTTCTGCTTTGCGGCAAGGGCGGTGGCTGCATCGGTGGCAGCCTTCTGGGCGGGGGCGAGGTCCGCCTTGGCCTTGGCGAGGGCAGCGTTGGTGGCGGCGAGTTTGGCCGCAGCCTGATCGAGTAATGTCTTGCTCCCGGTGCGAGCCTTTTCCAACTCAGCGAGGGCCGCGGTTCTCGAAGCGGCATCGGCTTGTGCCTTCTGGATGCGGGCGGCACCGGCGGCAGCCGCTTCGCGAAGAGGCTTGAAGGCAGCGTCGGCCTGGGCAAGGGCGGTGGATTTAGAAGCCTGGTCCTGCTTGGATGCAGCGAGAGCCGTACTGGCTTCCGTCAACTTGTTCCCAAGTTGACGGACGACTTCTGCGGCTTGATTGCGGGTGTTCTCCGAGGAAGCGAGCGCGTTTACCGCCGCCTGAGCCGCCTTTGCGGTTTCGGCCGCTCGGGCCACGGCAGCGTCGCGGGCCTGAACCAGCGCCGGAGGAGGGGCCTGTCCGTCTTTGGTGGCTGCGGCGAGTGCAGCCTCCGCCTGGACTTTCGCGGCGGCGGCTTCTGCCTGGGCTTTCGAGGCAGCCTCCGAAGCGCTCTTTGCCTGAGTAGCGTTTGCATTGGCGGAGGCATTGACTTTGTTCGCTTCCGCCATTTTTGAGGCAGAGGCCTCCTGCTCGGAGGTCTTGGCAGCGAGCGCGGCATTGGCTGCATCCCGAGCTTTGAGGGCAGCGGCCTGAGCGGCAGCCAGTTGGTCATGTTGGGTTTTCTGTGCCGCTTCCAGAGCAGGCTTCGCAGCTTCGGACTTCGCAGCTTCAAGAGCGACTTTGGCGGAGGCAAGAGCCTCGTCCTGCTTCATGAGCTCGGAGGTGAGTCGGGTAACTTCATCCTGCTGAGGTTTCAGGGAAGCGGTGGCGGTAGCAATGGAGTCAATCAGGGTCTTCATCGCTGCGTTCCGAGCATTGACATCCTGTTGCAGCTTTTCCACTTGGGGAGTAAGCGCCTTGATCGTTCCATCCAGTTTGGCAATCTGAGCCTTGTGGGCGTCCCGTGTCTGGGTGACGGCAGCGATGGACTTATCTATTTCTGAGAGAGCATTTCGTGCTGTGGCGAGTTCAGTTGCGATGGATTTGGCGCTTTCCTCAAGTTTTGGCAGCTGGCTCGTCAATTCTACGATCCGCTTTTCCGAGTAGGCAATCTGCTGATCGATCGACGGTGGGTTGGCATCGATACTGGCAATCTCCGTTCCAGCCTCGGCATCCCAGGCCTTGATGTTTCCATGAATGTCGCCGGTAAAGACTCTTTTTCCGTCGTCGCTGTAAGCGACGCTGAGAACCACATCGTCGGACGCGTTGATGGTTCGTATGGCCGTTCCGTCTCCTTTCCAGAGCTTTACTGTCTTGTCGCGTCCTACCGTAGCGAGGTTGCCATTCGGGGCGAAATCGACCGCCTGCACGCCACCGCTGTGCGCCTGCCATTTCTTGACCTGGGAGCCGTTGTTCATTTCCCAGAGGATGACCTGGCCGTCTTCACTGCAGGACGCGAGGACATTTCCGTCCATGCGCCAGTCGAGGTCGTTCACGGCTAGCGTGTGACCTTTCAGGGTGTAAAACTCGTAGCCGGTGGCGGCTTCCCAGACGTAGAGCCCGCCATTTCGGTCCCCGGTCGCGTAGATCACCCCATCCGGACTGTAGGCAGCGGAGAGGAGCCAGTCGGTGTGCTTCTTCACTGCATTGACCTGTTCGCCCTTGACTGTGTCCCACAACTTGATCACGCGACCCGGTCCTCCCATCACCGCATGCTGGAGATCCGGAGAAATGTCGGCACCGAGAACAATGTCGAACTCTTTTCCGACTTCGATGACTCGTTCTCCTGTCTTGATATCCCAGGCGACCACGTTGCCCGATTTTCCTCCGCGTCCCCCACCGCAATACAGGTAGGCCCCGTTCGGGCTGAAGTTCAAGGTCTGGGGGAAACCTTCGGGGTAGGGAAGCACTCCGAGAAGGTCGAAATCGGAGGAGTGGTAAAGGAGGATTTGTTTCTGTCCTGCCACTGCAAGAATGGGCGCCCAAGGGCTGTGGGCGAGCGCCGGGACCGCATTGGGTCGTGTCGTAAGTACAGAGGGTTCAAGCAGAAGGTGCTCCGGCATTGGAGGCGGTCCCTCCGGCTTTCCGGATGCACTCACGGAAGTCAGATCGAGCTTGGGCTTGTCGGATTTACGAGCCTTGGAATTCTTCGTTTCAAGCAAGCCCCCGGCAATCCAGTCCGAAATCACCTGAAGTTCCTCGTCGGTCATCTTTGTGCCCTTCGGAGGCATGATGGGCTCTTCGATGTGAGCGGAAAGGGTAAACAGGCGGGAAGTTTTCGGATCCTCGGAGATCACCACGGCTCCGCCGGACCCTCCCGTGAGAGCCGCACCAAAGCTCGCCAGATCGAGTCCTCCCTTCGCTTCGTCCGTGTTGTGGCAGTTCAGGCACTTGTTTTCCAGAATCGGGAAAACGTCGTCAGCATAGGTGACTTTGGACTTTTCATCGGCGGCCTGGGCAGCCAATGGGAGACCCATGAGCAACAGGAGGGTTTGCAGTCGGGGGGAGTTCTTCATGATGAACGTGAGATTTTCCGGCTGAAGCGGTAGGAAATCAGTGGTTGAGAATTCCGGGGGACTCCAAGGATGATCCTGGAGGAAATCTTCCATTTACCCAACGCCACAGGGCGTTTGGAGCAATCTCTCAAACTTACGTCCGAAATTTGGATTCGTCTCAAGGAATCGCGTCGTAAAAAGGCGGCGGTCAGATGGCCCTAAATGGCCATTCGCGCTTCCCGTGGTGCGGTTCTACGTGAAAACGCCTCTTGAGAAAACGGCTCTGGAGAGCTTTCTTTCCGTCAGTTTCGTAAACCGCATCAACCAACTATGAAAGGCTGCTCAGGATTCCTCAACAATGGCATGGCAAACCGCCGTGAATTCATGCAGGTCGGCTTTGCCGCCGGCCTCGGGCTTTCCCTGCCCGAACTCCTCAAAGTCGAGGCAAAGGCGCAGGCCAAATTCTACGAGTCCAAGGAAGGGGTGGCGAAGTCCCTCATCCACATCTACCTCCCCGGAGGTTGCGCCCATCAGGAAACCTGGGATCCGAAGCCTTTCGCACCGGTCGAGTATCGTGGGCCCTACAACGCGATTAACACCAACGTGGACGGCATTCAGTTCAGCGAGAACTTCAAGCACCTTGCGAAGGTCGCCGACAAGATGACGATCATTCGCTCCATGACTCATGGCGAGGCCGCCCACGAGCGAGGCACTCACAACATGTTCACGGGATATCGGCCCAGTCCGGCCCTCAAGTACCCCAGCTTCGGTTCCGTGATCGCCCATGAATTCGGAACCCGGAAGAACCTCCCTCCCTATGTTTGTATTCCTAACGTCCCCAATGAGTTCGCCGGAACGGGTTACCTCAGCTCCATGTACGGTCCATTCTCGGTTGGAAGTGACCCGGTTGCCGACAAAGGGTTTACGGTTCGCGATCTGACCCTTCCGGGCGGAGTGGACAATTCGAGGTTCGAGCGTCGTCGCTCTCTTCTCGAGGCGGTCGACAGTCATTTCCGGACGATGGAGAAGGCTGACAACATCGATGCGATGGACAGTTTCTACCAGAAGGCTTACGGGCTGATCGGTTCGGCCGAAGCGCGTGAGGCGTTCGATCTTCAGAAGGAAGAAGAAAAGATGAAGGATCGCTACGGGCGCAATCAGGCGGGCATGCGGATGCTGCTGGCTCGCCGTCTCGTTGAATCGGGTGTTCGTCTGGTGACCCTCACCTATGGTTCCTGGGACATGCATGATCGCATCCAGCAGGGCATTGCGAGCCAGGTTCCGGCCTTTGATCAGGCCTTGGCGACCCTCCTTACCGACCTTGACGAACGCGGTCTCCTTGATTCGACGATCGTTATGGTCTCGTCCGAGTTCGGACGGACTCCCAAGATCAACAAGACCGATGGTCGCGACCACTGGCCCAAGGTGTTCTCGACGATGCTCGCCGGTGGTGGGATCAAGCGGGGTATGGTTTACGGCAGCTCTGATGCTCTTGCCGCCGAACCGGACGAAAACCCGGTGGATGTGCAGTCCTTCGCAACGACGGTATACGCGCAGCTTGGCATCAACGCCGACAAGGAGCTGATCGCCCCCGGGCCTCGCCCGATCGAGATCGTTGCCGACGGCAAAGTGATCCACGACATCATCGAAAAAGCTTCCGCCTGAAGACCAGGGCTTTTCCCAGAAAATCCGACATGAAACGTATTCTGAACTTTCAGAGTGCGGCTTCCAAAATTCTCTCCAAGCGGGTGCTGGCAGCCTTCGGGTTGTCGGCACTTGCCGCTTCCGGGGGATGCT
Organism: Verrucomicrobiia bacterium; assembly: GCA_020439925.1. Taxonomy (GTDB): domain Bacteria; phylum Verrucomicrobiota; class Verrucomicrobiia; order Verrucomicrobiales; family DEV007; genus Arctic95D-9. The sequence continues at coordinate 17,547 of JAGRPC010000037.1, forward strand.
TGCAGGCCGCTTCGCCCGATTTCAATACCACGATTCCACGTGGAGGACAGGCTGGCTCCGAGGTCAAGGTGACCATCATGGGAAACCGTCTCTCGGATGCGGAGGCGATTCTCTTCCATCAGCCGGGAATGAGCTTCAAGGATCTCAAGGTGATCGACGATCGCAAGGTCGAGGCGACTCTTGTGATCGCCAAGGATTGCCGTCTCGGCGAGCACCACTTCCGGGTGCGCTGCCGGAGCGGAATCAGCTACGCCCGGAATTTCTGGGTGTCACAATTCCCCAATGTGGACGAAGTCGAGCCCAATGACGACTTCGAAGCTCCGCAGAAGATCCCGATGAACGTGACGATCGAAGCGGAAGCGAAACCGGAAGAGACGGACTATTACCTCATCAGCGTCAAAAAGGGAGATCGCATTTCCGTGGAAGTCGAGGGTCTGCGGATCAACAATATTCCCCAGAACATTGCTATCGACCCCTACGTGGCGATCCTCAACAAGGACCGCTTTGAAATTGCTTCCGCGGACGGATCGTCCCTTCTCAAGCAGGAATCGATCCTTTCGATCGAGGCGCCGGAAGACGGGGATTACGTGGTTGAGGTTCGCGATTCCGCCTATCAGGGAAGGGGGCGCTACAGGGCTCATATCGGGCATTTCCCTCGTCCGACAGCCATCTATCCCGCCGGGGGAAAGGCTGGAAGCGAGATGGAGTTCACCCTGCTGGGAGATGTGAAGGGTTCCTATCCGTTCAAAGTCAAACTTCCGGAAAGCGGCGAAAACGATCTTTTTGGAGTCTTCGCGACAAACGGCGGATTGCTCCCCCCGTCTCCAAACCTTGTCCGCTTGAGTCCGTTCGAGAACACCCTTGAAAAAGAGCCGAACAATTCCAATGCAGAGGCCACGGATGCGGGAGCCATTCCGGTGGCCTTCAATGGCATTCTCTCCGAGGAGGGCGATGTCGACTTCTTCAAGTTCACCGCCAAGAAGGATCAGACCTTCCAATTCCGCGTCTTTGCGGACTCCATCGGATCTCCGGTTGATCCCGTGCTGACAATCTACAACGAAAAGATGGGGTCGGTCGGGTCGAGTGATGATGCTGACGGAACGAAGGACAGCCGGGTCGACTTCAAGGCTCCGGCCGACGGGGTCTACTTCGTTCGGATTACCGACATGCTCTCCCGGGGAGGCTCGGATTTTGTCTATCGTGTTGAGCCAACCACTCCGGCGAAGACTATCGACGTGACCATGCCGGAGATGCTGCGGCGCGATTTCCAGTACTTGAAGCAGTTTGATATCCCTCAGGGCGGTTACTACGCCATGGTCGTAAACACCACTCGGAAAGGGGTCGCGGGTGATCTGGTTCTCGAGATGCCAAAGCTCCCTGCCGGGGTGACGATGGAGGCTGGAACGATTCCCCGCTCCGTCAGCCAGTTTCCCATACTGCTCAAGGCTGCGCCAGATGCTCCCGTCGGTGGAGGATTTTATGACCTCGTCGCGAAAACCGCGGAAGGCGATGCTCCGGTAGCTGGCCGATTCGTCCAGACTCTCGATCTGGTGAGGGGGCCGCAGAACGGTGTGGAATATTACTCCCGGCCTTTCGACAAACTGCCAGTTTCGGTCGTCGATCCGCTTCCTTATTCGGTCGCGCTCCAGCAACCGAAAGTCCCGCTGGTTCGGAACGGTTCGATGAAGCTCAAGATCCGCGCGGATCGGAAAGATGGCTATGACAAGCCTATCACCGTGCGTTTCCCCTGGCTCCCGCCGGGCATCTCCAGCCCGGCGACGATGACCTTGGACGGGAAGACCTCCGAGATCGAGTACGAACTGAACGCGAATGAAAATGCAGAGGTCAATACCTGGAATCTTACCGTGATTGCCGAATCTGATGGCGGTAAGGGGAAAATGTTCTCTGCTTCCCCGTTCATCAAGCTTTCCGTGGAAGAGCCATTTGTTCAAATCAAGTTGACGATGGCCAGCGCCAAGCAGGGGGAAACGGTTGAGATGCTCGCCGAAGTCGAGCACCTCCGAGAGTTTGCCGGTGACGGGGAAGTCCAATTGTTCGGATTGCCTGCTCATTCGACGGCTCAGCCTGCCAAGTTGAAACCGGACATGGAATCCCTCAACTTTCCCATCGTGACGTCCGACAAGACGCCGGTAGGACAGCACAAGGGGGTTTTCTGCACCGCCACGCTGATCAAGGACGGAGAACCTATTGTGCACAGGCTCTCGATGGGATCTGTTTTCCGTGTCGATCCGAAGCCCAAAGAGGTGGCGGCGGCTCCTGCGCCCGCTCAGGCCAAACCAGCGGAAAAGAAAGAAAAACCGCTGTCTCGACTCGAACAACTGCGTCTTGAAGCCAAGAAGGAAGGCGCGACTCCCTGAGTGCTGTTCCTCATCTCATCCCCTTTCCGGGAACTATTGATCTCCCCTTCACCACATGAAAATCCGACACCTCATCCACGGTTTCGCCGGCCTCATTCTGGCCTCCCCGCTATTGGCGCAGGAGTCGAAAATTGATTTTGTTCGCGATATTCAGCCGATCCTCGAATTCCATTGTGTCAGTTGTCACAACGAGGATGAGGCGAAAGCGGACCTTCGGTTCGACAAAGCATCGCATTTCTTTGCGGGTGGCGAAGGGGGGGATTCACTCGTAAAGGGCAAACCCGATGAGTCACTCATGATCGAGCTAGTGGCTCTTCCCGAAGACGATCCGGATGTGATGCCTCCGAAAGGTCGCAAGCTCAACGAGGTCGAGATCGCCAAGCTGCGTCAGTGGATCACAGAGGGCGCCGTTTGGCCGGAAGAATTGACGCTCGTTGCCCGGAAGGAGGAGGACTTCAAGGGAGCCGAACCTCTCAAGGACCGGGGCAAGAAGCTGGTGAAAGTGGAAGCTTTCCCCGAAGACATCGTGCTGGAGAAGGCTCGGGACACCCAGTCAGTGGTTGTAATGGCTACTTACGAGGACGATACGACCGTCGACGTGACGGCGAATGCGACCTTCGAATTTGGCGATCCTTCCCTGGTCGGGCTGAAAACCCGGAATACGTTCGTACCGAAAAAGGACGGAAGCACCGAGTTGAAGGTCAAGGTGGCCGAACACAATGTTTCTCTTCCGGTGACGGTGAAGGAATCGGCGGTCGACCGCCCCATCGATTTCCATCTCGACGTGATGCCGATCTTCATGAGCGAGGGGTGTAACATCGGTGCCTGCCACGGATCCGCGCGCGGTCAGGATGGCTTCATGCTCTCACTCTTCGGGTATGACCCGGAGGGGGATCACTACCGTCTCACCCGTGAAATGGCGGGGTATCGCATCAACCTGGCAATCCCCGAGGAGTCTCTCCTCGTGGAGAAATCTATCGAGGCAGTTCCCCATACGGGCGGTAAGCTCTTCGAGAAAGGCAGTGCCGCCTACAAGACCATGGTGGAGTGGATCGCTAACGGCGCGACGAAGCGACCTGTGGCCGAGGTGCCCAAGCTGGTTTCCCTGCATCTTTATCCCCCGAAGCTGGTGCTCGAAGGAGCCGGAGCGACCCAGCAGTTGACGGTTCGGGCAAAGTTTTCCGATGGTCATGATCGTGACGTCACCAGTCTCGCGGTCTTCGTGACAAACAATGAACCGACCGCGGCCGTAACGAGCTCGGGGCTTGTCACCGCCGGCAAGCGCGGGGAGGCCTTCATCATGGCCCGCTATGACACCCATACCGTGGGCATCCAGACGATCGTCATTCCCGAAAACCTGGAATACACCAGGCCGAAGATGCAGGAAAACAACTACATCGACGGTCTCGTGCACGACAAGCTGCACAAACTTCGCATCCTGCCGTCGGGCGACTGTACCGACGAAGAATTCCTTCGTCGGGTCTACCTGGATGTGGTGGGACTCCTTCCCACGGTGGAAGAATACGGTGCCTTCATGGCCGATAAGGACCCGGCCAAGCGCAGCAAAAAGATCGATGAATTGCTGCAGCGCAAGGAGTTCACCGAAATGTGGGTGATGAAATGGTCGGAGTTGCTCCAGATCCGTTCAAATCCGAATCTTGGTCTGGGTATTTCTTACAAGGCGGCGCTGCTCTATAACGCCTGGCTTCGCGACCAGATCGCGGCCAATCGTCCCTTCAACGAAATTGTCATCGACCTCCTCACCTCGGAAGGGGGCAGTTTCGCCAGTCCGGCGACCAACTTCTATCAAGTCGAGCGTGACACCCTGAAGTTGTCAGAGAATGTCGCTCAGGTCTTCATGGGAATGCGTCTTCAGTGCGCCCAGTGCCACAACCACCCCTTCGATCGGTGGACGATGAACGACTACTACAGCTGGGCAGCCTTCTTTGCCCAGATCGGTCGCAAGCAGGGAGTCGATCCGCGAGAGCAGATTGTTTACAACCGTGGCAGCGGCGAAGTGAAACACATCGTGGGTGGGGCGAACATGCCTCCGAAGTTCCTCGGGGGCGAAGTTCCCGATGTCGCCGGAAAGGATCGTCGCGAAATTCTCGCGAACTGGATGGCTTCTCCGCAGAACCTGTATTTCTCCAAGAACATCGCCAACATGGTGTGGTCGCACTTCTTCGGAGTCGGTATCATTGACCCTGTCGACGATGTGCGGATCAGCAACCCGGCTTCGAATCCGGAACTGCTCGAAACCCTGGCCCTCAAGTTTCAGGGCGATTACGAGTATGATTTCCGCCAGCTCGTCCGTGATATCTGCAACTCCGCAACCTATCAGCGCACGACCAAGTCGAATCCGTCGAACGAGCACGATCTGAACAACTTCGCAAAATCCCGGGTTCGTCGCCAGCGCGCCGAAGTCATGCTCGACACGCTCACCCAGGTGACGGAGACGAAGAACAAGTTCACGGGCCTTCCGCTCGGATCGCGCGCGGTGCAGATTGCCGATGGAAATACCACCGACTATTTCCTCACCACTTTCGGCCGCGCGACGCGTGAAACGGTTTGCAGTTGCGAAGTGAAGATGGATCCAAGCCTCTCGCAGGCGCTCCACCTCCTCAATGGACCTGCCGTGACTCAGAAGATCGATCAGGGCGGAGTGGTGAAAAAACTCCTGGCTGACGGGAAGACTCCCGAGCAGGTGATCGAAGAGATTTACATCCGCGCCTTCACGCGCAAGCCGACGGCCGAGGAGATGAAGCAACTCATGTCCCAAGTTGCTTCGGTAGGCGAGGACAAGGCCCAGAAGGAGCTTGTCCTGAACGATGTCTTCTGGGCGGTCCTGAACGCCAAGGAGTTCATGTTCAACCACTGAGCAACTTTTCGACCGGCCAGTTCACCTTTTCGGAAGGCCCGGATTCTCCGGGCCTTCTTTGTTGGCCGCAGGGAAGGATTTGGTCAGGCGTCGGCGCGCTTCGTCGCGAGACTCGCCGCCCTCTCCAAGAAAACGCGGTGAGCCTTGATGCGGAGTTCAAGTCCGGCCTCACTGGGGGTCTCGAAGGTGAGACTGGTTTCGCAGTGCTTCAGGAAAAGAAGGATGGCCTCCGGGTAGCCGCCACCTAGTTGTTCCGCGACAAGTTCCTCGATCTCCGAGGTGCGAACGATGAGTCCGCGATCGAAAGGGGAGCCGTCGATCTCGCTGGCCAGCTCCCTCGGTATCACTTCTTCGCATGCGGAAAGAAGGAGATCTCCACAGGATTCCCGGCGGGTCAGCTCATATAGGTAGATTCCCCGGGTGTCATAGTCCTCGTGGAGGTTCAGTGAAAGATCGAAGCGGCATCCTTCCAGCACCTTTTGCCACGAGGTGATTACCTCGAGGCGCGTATCGGTGAAGGACCGGTTCAGGTCATGGCCGGTTTCGTTGAGGCGGGTGTTCAAGGTGAGGCCGACTGGATTGAGGCAGGGGAACAGCATCACAGGCAAGCGCGAGAGGATCTCGGGTTTGCTTTCGAACCACTCCAGCAGACTCCAGACCGGAGCACACTCGTCGCCGTGAACACCCGCGCTGATGTAGAGCCCACCCGCCTCGCCGTTGAGAGCACGGCGGTTCCGGATCACGGGGACCGAATAACCCTCAGCCTCGCACAGAGTCTCCAATTCAAGCCCCGTTTCACACACCGCTTTCTTCCACCGTTTTAGCAAGGAAGGATAGTCGTGCGCGGATTGCGGGGGAATAGGCATGGGAGCCGGTTACTTCCAGTTTTCGTCGAAAAAGCCCGCGGCAGCGATTCGACCCGGAGCGACGGCATCCGGATCGTGGTCGAGCCCGATTACGGACCAGTCGGGAAGCTTCGGATTCTGGAGGGAATTGGTTCTGTCATGCCCTTCGCGAAACGTAAGGCCACTGTTGAGGACAACGTATCGGTCCGGATTGAGTGGATTGGGGAAAATGAGAACCGGAACGTGATCCTTGCGAGAAAAGGTTCTTCCACGGAGGACAAAAACCTCATCTTTCCACTCCACGGGGAGCCGTCCTGCGATCTCCGCAATCATGGAGTTGGATGCCGGGTCGCCCCAAAGGATCAGATTGGCTTCGCGCAGGTCGTCGGAGTCGAGATCCGCTGCTGTCTTTTCGGGAAGATCGGCCCTCATGAGGGCCCGCCATCGCGATCGGAAGTGATTCAGTTCGAAGTCGACCCACCTGGCTACTTTCGGCAAAGAAGGGGAATGATCGGGAGGAACCACGATGAATCGGCTCATGAATGCGTCGTCGATGGGGCCCTGAAGCCCGGGACGCTTCGAGCCGGGCAAGGGTTCCCCCCAGCTCCAGTCCCCGTCCTTTTTCAGAAGGGAAAGTGAATTCACGGGAAAGCCTGGTTTTTCCGCCACGAGATCCTGGTCATCGACGGTGATCCTGACTCCGGCAAGGTCTTCGGACGCTCCCAGGTGGATTTCGAGTGCCCGGACACCGGAGGTTTGCAGGGAGATCGAGCCGTTTTCCGTCGACCGCTCTGCTTGAACCCTCGCACCCGTCCAGTGGGCGTTCAGTCCGGTGAGGCGAAGCCAGTCATAGCCGGGATAGCGAAGGGTCGGGGTCTGCCAGAGGATTTTGGCGGAAGGTCGCTCCCGTCCCCGTTTCCAGCATTCCCCCATCCACGCGCGAATTTCCGTTACTGCCTCCGCGGTGTATTTGTGCTCGGTCTCCGGAGCGATCACGTGTCGCATCTGGTGTCCGATCTTCGCAAATTCCCGTTCCATCAGATCGGCGGTGGCCTTCTGCTTGTCCTTGGCTCCCGAGTAGGCGAGAAAGGGACCGTTCAGGAGGTTCTCGAGGTAGTTGGGCACATCGTATGCCTGCCAGAGGATCTGCTCGTATTCCGCCGGATACTGATCCGGTGTGAGTCCGTTGTAGATCTTTGTCTCGGCAAACCCCGCTCCGGTATGGACTCCGCAGAACTGGTCGCGGTAGTGTGCTCCAATGTGCCACGCACCCGCTCCGCCCATCGAGAATCCCGCCAAGAGGATGCGGTCGGGATCCACTGGGTAGTCCGCCTTCAACGCTTCGATTGCCTCAAAGACATCGATCTCGCCGGCGTGCTTCCATCCCACACATTGGCGGCCGAACGGATGCAGCACGATCGCTTCTTCCTGATCCTTGTAGAAGCCCCCGAGGGCCTGGCTCTTTTTTCTGCACTGGTTCAGAAAATGGAGGTCCGTTGACTTGTCACCGCGCCCGTGAAGCCACACGAGCAGGGGAACCGGCCGGGAGAGATCCAGAGACTCGGGGATCTCAAGTCCGAAAGGCTGATAGGAGCCGTCGATGCTCGACCGGTAACCCCGAATGACGAGGCCACGTTCCTTGAGCCAGGGTCGCTCGTCTCCCGCGTCGAGGGCCTGGTAACGCGAGTCTGCCAGGTCGAGGAGCTCGGCAGCGATGGGAATATCTTTTTCGGAATAGAATTCACCGTGCTTCAGGGCCAGGTCCACCGCTTTCACGAGCACGGCGACGTCGGCGACATGATCCTTGTGATCGACCTCCCAGATTCGGTCGGCATAGTCCTCGACCCGGGAAGAAAGATTACTGCGAATTTCCGAGGGGAGCTCCACTCCGCCCTCTGGTGGAAGGATCCGCGGAATCGGAGCGATCGCTTCGTCAGCACGAATGACGGGGGCAAGCAGGGCGACCGCCGGGAGGAGGGAAAACAAGGCTGCCTTCATCAGATGCGATCCTCGGTAACGGGGTCGATCCACGCATGCACCCTGCCGTTGCGGAGGAGTGCCTTGTAGTCCACCGGGAACCGACCGAAAATCGTCGCTACCTCGAAATGGACGGTGACGGTCTCGTAGGTTCCTGCGTACTCGCCTCCGATCTTTTCGGAGCCGTTCCATTGGAAGGTGCGCGCCTCGTCAATGGTCACACTGGCAGCTTCCCCGTTTCGGAGACTGGCCTTCACCGGAGCAAATCGTGGATCACCATCATCGCCGGCGGGGATGGCTGGCCCTCCCGGTGCTGCTTTGCCGGTAAGGACGGCGAGCTTGGATGGGTCGGCGGCAATAATCTGCCGGGCACGCTCACGCTTGGACTCGATCTCTTTCTGCTTGGTTTCGACGAACTGCAGGTACCTGGCCTCGATGCGCTGCTTGAAATCGGTTTTGTCGACCGGCAGACGGGTACTCATCGCAGGGTTTGCGAGAGAGGCGACGAGGAGTTCGCTACCCTCGAGGCGAACCGGTTTCAAGGGAGTGCCCGGAGGGACGTTGCTGGATCCGACGGCCTGGCCGTTGATGACGAGCGCAAACGGGATCGTCTCGGAGGCGGTCACTTCGGGCGGATAGGCATTGATCGGAACGTTTCTCCACTGGTCAACGATGGTGAGAAGCGGAAGGATCTCCGGCATCGGATACTTCAATTCGAGCACGGCATCGAGTTCGGATTTCGGTTTTGCCGGGCTGGGGCTGGTAGACGCGGCCGGCTTCAGGGCCCCCTGGGTAGTCGCGGATGGCTTTGTGGGGGACTTCGGCGCAGGAGCCGAAGAGATGGAAGGCTGCGTCGCATCGGTAGCGGGAGCTTTCGAGCCAGAGATGACGCGATCATTGGCGGTCATCGTCTCTTCCCCGCCAAGGCGGTCGAGCAGAGGTTTGAGGTAGGGGTCGTAGGCAAACCAGGCACCGGCGAGGACAGCACAAACAATCAGGAGGATGGGAAAGAACCCTTTCATGGGAAAAAGAACATGGAAATACCGCTTTGGAATCGGCTCCGTATCTTTTCACATGAGGGCGAGGGTTTGCAAGTTCCACGAATCATTCATGATCCGGCCCTCAACGTCTCACATTTCCTTTGACCTCCCCGCACCAGGCCCTTGATTCCGTGAAATGCGCATCGTTTTCATGGGCACCGGAGAGATTGCCCTTCCCACCCTGGAATGGCTCATCGACCATTGCGGGCGCGGGGAGGACGAACTTGTCGCCGTCTACACTCAGCCGGACAAGCCAGTCGGACGCAAGCAGGTCCTCACTCCCCCTGAGGTCAAAGTTGTGGCCCTCGGAAGTGGAACGCCGGTATTCCAGCCGGAACGCCTGAAAGGCAACGAGACTGCGCTGGCCGAATTCGCCTCCTTGCGGCCCGACCTCGTCGTGGTCATGGCCTACGGGCAAATCCTCCCCGTCGGTCTTCTCCGCATTCCGGCTCTTGCCTGTGTCAATCTTCATGCGTCGCTTCTGCCCAGGCATCGTGGAGCGGCTCCGATCCAGGCGGCGATCCGGGACGGCGATGTGGAAACGGGGATCACTCTGATGCACGTGGTTCCAAAGCTTGATGCCGGCGACATGATCCTGAAAATGGCCATTCCCATCCTCCCGGACGAGACGGGAGGGAGATTGCACGACCGCCTCGCCTCTCTCGGTCCTTCGGTGATTGCTGAGGGCCTTGAGCGGTTTCGGGCAGGCATTCCGGAAGCTCGGGCTCAGCAGGAGGATCTGGTCACCTACACTGGCAAACTGGAGCGCGAGGACGGCGAAATCGACTGGACGAACACCTCGGAATCGATCGAGAGACTCATTCGTGCCTATGAACCCTGGCCGGGCACCAAGACCAGTTTCGTCCTTGGAGAAGAAAGGAAAGCCCTGAAGATTTTTCCTCCCGCACGGGTCTGTTCGCACTGCGATGATGCGGGTGACGTTCCGCCTGGAACCGTTCTCGCTTCTGACGTGTCGCTGTGGGTAAGGTGTGGCGAAGGAACCCTGGAACTGGCAGGCGATCTTCAGCTTGAGGGACGGAAACGGCTGCCTGCGGAAGCATTTCTTCGAGGCACTTCGATTCCTGTGGGAACGATTCTCGGCACGGGAAAGATTGCGGTTTGAAATTGCAGGCGATTGGCGGAGGATGAAGCACTTCAAGGAACCGCCCCATGTCCCGATCCTACAAACGAGTCGTCCTGAAACTGAGTGGAGAAGCGCTGCGCGAACCGGGTAGCGAGGACAACATTTCGCCCGAGATCGTGGAGGGTATTGCGAGGCAGATCAAGGCCGCCCACCAGACCGGGCTTGAGATTGGGATCGTTGTCGGGGGAGGAAACTTCTGGCGTGGTGCAGCGGCGGCGGGGCGAGGCATGGATCGCGCCACTGCCGACTACGTGGGCATGCTCGCAACGGTGATGAACGCTCTCGCCCTCCAGAGCATGCTTGAAGCGGTGGGCGTACCCACCCGCGTCCAGAGTGCCATCGAAATGAAGAATGTGGCCGAGAGTTTCATCCGCCGCGTCGCCATTCGTCACCTCGAGAAGGGGAGAGTGGTCATTTTTGGCGCAGGAACCGGAAATCCCTTTTTCACGACCGATACCACGGCTGCCCTTCGTGCCAGTGAGATCGGGGCCGACGTGATTTTCAAGGCCACGAAGGTCGATGGTGTCTATGACAAGGACCCGAACCAATTTGACGACGCCGTTCGCTACGAAACGGTCACCTACAACGAAGCGCTTTCGCGAAATTTGAAGGTCATGGACGGGACGGCCTTCACCCTCTGCCAGGACAACGGCATTCCGATCGTCGTCTTCGACATGACAGCCGATGGCAATATCCGCAGCGCCCTCACGGGTGAGGATATCGGAACTGTCGTGTGCGCTTGAAGCGTGCCTGCCTCTAACACCGACTTCAAAACTCAACCCCACGACGTCATGGACCTCGAAACCTTCATGCTCGAAACCGAAGAAGCGATGGAAAAAGCCGCGGATTTTGTCTCTTCGGAGATGTCCGGCATCCGCACCGGCAAAGCCAGTCCCGCGTTACTCGACAACATCCACGTCCACGTGCCTTCCTACGGGACAACGATGCCGTTGCGGCAGATTGCCCTGGTCTCGGCGCCGGAGCCGCGGATGCTGACGGTGCAGCCTCACGATCCTTCGATCATGCAGGACATCGATCGGGCTCTTCGTGAATCGAAGCTGGGAATCAACCCGGCCAATGACGGTCGTATCATACGGCTGCCGATTCCCGAATTGTCGGAGGAGCGCCGGCGGGACCTCGTGAAGATCATCAAGGACATGGCCGAACAGGGCCGGGTGCGAGTCCGTGGCGCCCGTAAGGACGGTATGGACAAGCTCAAGTCGGCCCTCAAGGCAAGCGGGGTGACCGAAGATCAGTTTCATGACTACGAGAAGGAGGTGCAGAACCTCACCGACAAGTATGTGAAGTCGATCGACGAGCATCTCGCCGCGAAGGAGAAGGATGTGATGACGGTTTGACCTGTTTCGGTTCACCTCTGCCCGTTCCGCCTCTGGAGGCTTTTCCGATGCACCGACAGATTCTTCTCGATCTGGTAGGGCGTTACGCCTGCTCTCATCCAGACGAGGCGGAGACGGTGAAGCGTTTCCGCGGCTTTATTTCGAATCATCCGGAATGTTTCGAGCGTTCCCTCCGGATTGGTCACATCACGGGCTCGGCATGGATTCTCGATCGCACTGGAGCACGGGCCTTGCTCACCCATCATCGCAAGCTGGACCGGTGGCTGCAGCCGGGAGGGCATGCCGACGGAAATCCCGATGTTCTTGCCGTGGCACTTCGGGAAGGCCTTGAGGAAACCGGCCTCGCTCTTCTTGAACCCGTGGACCAGGATGTGTTCGATCTCGACATTCACAAGATCCCCGCCCGTGGACAGGAACCGGAGCATTTTCACTACGATGTTCGATTTCTCCTTCGAGACCTCGGAGCGGGCGGCTTCGTCGTGTCGGAGGAATCCCACGATCTTGCCTGGGTTCCTTTGGTGGCACTTGAGGATTACACCGGTGAGGAATCGATGTTGAGGATGCGGGACAAATGCCTGGGACGTTTATCTTCCCAATTCTGAGCAGATTCGGATTGATGTCGCGAACTCACTTGCGCACAGCGTAGAGAACATTGTCCGTGCGGATATAGAGAGTGCCGTTTGCCGGCACGATGGAAGCGCGGATGTTGACACTCTGCGATTCACCGAAGACGGTCGTTCCAAGCACATCGCCTCCGTCCGGACCGGAGCTGTAGACGAAGATCTCGCCGAGGTGACTCATGACGTAGATTTTACCGTCGACTCCGGTTGGAGATGCTTCAAGCTTGGTCTTCGCGTCGACCGGCTTGCTCCAGACGACCTTCCCGGAAACCGGGTGAACACAGCTCAGGAATTTGTTGCGTCCGTTCAGGATGTAGAAATATCCGTCGTAGAACAGGGGTGTAGGCACGTCCGCGGTGACCTCTTTTCCTTCACTCACCCATAGTTTGCCCTTGTCGCCGACCATGCCGTTCCCGCCGGCAGCAATCGCATAAATGGGGTCGCCTTTGGGGGCGCAAATCAGAAGGGTACCCGCCCCGTAGACGGGAGAGGGAACGAGGCGCCAGTGGCCGATCTTTTCCGGATTGTAGGTGCTCCAGCGCCACAGCTCCTTGCCGGTGGCCGGATCGTGACCTGTGAGGCTATCGCCTCCGGAAATGACCAGTTCCGGTCGGCCTTCATGAAGAATCGGGATCGGGGTGCTGAACGCCTCGCGAGATTCCTGAACCGCGTCGGAAGGGCGGACATGTTTCCATTTCGTTTCTCCCGTGGCCGGATCCATTGCCAGAAGGAAAGACTCGATGGGGCCATCGGTGCGGCCACGACCATTCACGGGCGTGTCACGCTGCAGGACCTGGAGGTAGAGGAGACCGTCGTAGAGCTGGGGTGAACTTGAAAAAGTCCACTGGAAGGCGAAGTCGCCGAAGTCCTCCTCGATGTTGCGGTGCCAGAGGCGCTTGCCTTCAAAGTCGTAGGCAGCAAGATCGCCATTGCCACTGAAGAACCAGACGGTTTTTCCGTCGGTGACCGGTGAACTTCCCGCATAGGTGCTGCGCTCGTCGATGCGCATGCCTTTGCCGAGCTCGTTTTTCCAGACGACTTCCCCGTTCGTCGCGTTGATCCGCATCGCCACGATCGAATCGGTTTCTGCATCCGCCGAGGTAAGGAACACGGCGTCATCCCAGACGGCGGGTGTAGAGGCTCCTTCGCCTGGAAGGAGGGTCTTCCAGGCCACTCCGTCGGTCTTCGAGAAAACCGCCGGGAAACCTTTTTCCTGGGAGGACCCGTTGAAGTAGGGCCCCCGCCAGTTCGGCCAATTGTCTGCCCGCGACGAGACGGGGGTAAGAATGGCAGAAAGGGAGAAGATGGCGGCAAAAAAGCGGTGAGGAGACGTCATGAAGAAACCGGGATTGGCCGCAAACTTTGGCGAGATGGCCGACTTCTGTCAAGATGCGCATCGTCCGGTCCAGCGCTTCCCCTGGATGAGGTGAGTCCGGTTGCGCGAGCCTCTCTTTGGACGATGATGGGAGGGTCCGCCGCTCGTTTGCATGAAAGAGATTCTCCTCATCCGGCATGGAAAGTCCGATTGGGATCATCCGGGGCTTTCCGACCATGACCGCCCTCTCAACAATCGCGGGCGTCGAGATGCTCCACGAATGGCCGCTGCGCTGCGGGAGAGGGGTGTTGTTCCGGGAAGCATTGTCACGAGCACGGCGAATCGGGCGGCAACAACGGCGGAGGTCGTTGCCGAAGGCCTCGATGTTCCCGGGGAACGCATCATTCGAATACCCGATCTCTATCTCGCTTCGCCAAGAACCATACTGCGGGTGATCCAGGGGCTGGATGAGTCGACGGACACGGTTCTTCTCTTCGGTCACAATCCGGGAATGCACGAAACGGTGAACTTGCTTTGTGAAGGGGGGTACGTGGAGGAGTTTCCGACGCTGGCGGTCGCGTGGATCGAATTGCCGGTGGAGTTCTGGGGAGAAGTCGAGTGGGGAACGGGTCGGCTCCTTGAGAGGTTGGTACCCCGACAGCTCGATGGCATTTGAAGGCCTCTTGCACCGGGGGGCCCCGGGATAGGAGCTTTCCGGCCTTTTTTCTTTCCGGGAGAATGGGCTCGTGAGAGAATCTTCCCATGAAATCGGGCTTCGTCTGGGTTGCGGCCAGTTTGGGATGGTTCGCCTTCTTGACGAATCCTCTCCTCGGACAGGGAACGGTGAAGAAGGAGCTGGATGTCGCGTTCGCTCCTATCGAAGCCGTAAGGCCCGTCCTGGACAAGGCACTCTCGCCACAGGGACGTTTCGTGATGCTGGCAAACAAGGGGGCGGTCCTTGTCATTGACACTCCGGAAGGGGTTCGAGCGGCGGAGGAAGCCCTCGCCCGGGCTGACTTGCCTCCTGCCGAGGTCGCCATCGATTTTCAGTTTGTCACCGGTCTTCCCGTCAGAACAACCAGTATCACGATGGCGCAGGAAGTGCCGTTCCCGGTAGCCTTTGCCCCACCCACGATCTTTGTGGGACCGAATGGTTTTGTTACCGGGGTAGTTCCGGCCACGCCGACCAGGTTTCAGACCCGGAACATCGGAGTCACGAGTGAATCGACGGGCACCTTGAATTCCGACGGTTCCGTCACTCTCGATCTGAAGACCGAGTCCACCGATTTCGAGGGATTCGTCCAATACGGTTCGGGAGTTTTTCCCTCGGGGGTTGTGGGAGTGGTTCCCGTGCCGGGGCAGGCGGCCAATCCCCTTTTCTTTGCCCCCTTTATCAACGCCGGAGGAATTTCACTTCCCATCATCTCGACAACACGCATCACCACCTCGGTTGTGGTGCGGCCTCGGCTGCAGGCAGGGCTTGTGCACCTTGATCTCATGCCGCGTCTGCAGGTGGAGATCGAGGATTCCGCGATGGAGACGCAGTTCGTCGACTTGAAACAGTTTCATACCGTCCTGTCAGTACAAAACAACCAGATCGGCCGGATCCCGGGGTTCGCCGGAGCAGACGATGAGTTCAATCGTCGCTTTCTCGGAGCGAAAGACCCCGAAAACGGATCCACCGCCATAGTGGTCAAGGTGGCGGCGCGTGCTCCCCGGATCGAGGAGCAGAACTCGGGGACGGCTCCAACCCCGCCATCGCCTTCTCTACCAGTTCCCGTCAAGTGAAAGACAGATCCGACCGCGAGTGCTCAGCGTTTCTCGGGGAGAATCGCACAGGCTCCCTTGCATCCGAACATCCGGCTGAGAACGAGCCGGTGCCTTGAGATGAATCGGTAGATCACTTCGGCGACCAGGATCACTCCCGGGATCCAAAGGAAAAGCCCGGTGGGAACCAGCAGCGGGATGCGCAATCCGAGAAAACGGATCGCGCGGGCACCTCGGTAAATCCGTCCGGAAGGGGTGACACAATGGATCGCCTCGAGCAGGTCCTCCCGTGTGATGCCGGGGGCGAGGGAGGCGGCACGTTCGTCTTTCAGGGGAATCATCTCGACGACAGCGCACCAGTCGAGCCAGGAGAGGAAGCGGCTCTGGAACGTGCAAAGCGGGCAATCGCTGTCAAAGAGGAGGACATTTTTCATGGCGGGGAGACCCAACGGGCAACTACCCGGGATTCTACGCTTGAAAGCGCATTCTCGCCTTCCTTTTCGTTTCCGTTTCACGAAGGGGGAGGGCGCGAAACGGGTGCGGACAAGACGCCTTTTCCAAGCTAGGTTTTGACGATGGATTTGAAGAGGACCTGGAAAGAGAAAAGCCGAATCGGCAAGTCCACTCTCCCTGCCGCGTGGTTGACCGTCCTCCTGCTCGCCGCCTGCGGGGATCGTTCCTATCAGACCGGGCCTTCTGAAGAAGAGAACGATGCCGAAAAAATAGCGGTAGATTCCAGTTGGCCGGATCCAACCTGGCCGCAGAAGGTTCCGGAAGGGCCCATCGATTTCCGGAAGCACGTCAGGCCGATTCTTATTATCAATTGCCTTGAGTGCCACAACCGCAAGGATGCTCCACGCAACGGGAATTTCATCCTTGAGACACGGGAATTGGCCATGACGACCGGTTCCGCTCCGCCGGCGATCCAGCCCGGAGATCCCGACAAGAGCCCACTGCTCTCCGTCATGACGCTCGATCCCCTGCATCAGAGGGCCATGCCGCCGACTCCCGACAAGATCTGGGGAGTGCGTCTCGAGATCCTCCGCCGGTGGATCCGAGAAGGTGCCGTTTGGCCTGAAGACATCCGTCTTGTCCATCCGAGCGAAGTGACGGAGTGGTAGGCAGGCGACAACGCTTCCATGCCATGATGAAGGTAAATCAGCTGCCGGTCTGGCTTCAAAATCCGCAGCGCGGTTTGCCGTGGGCGCTTCGTGGACTGGCAAGGGAAGTGAATCGACTGCGCGAGCGCTCAATGCCGTCCAAAGAGAGGGTTGACCTCCACTGGCGTGGGCGGTTACGATAAGGTTCTTGTCCCGTTCACAGGCGGGGCCGGTCCAGCGGCGTGATGAAAGGTATCTGGAAACAAAATCCCTCGGGGAAAGTGGTTGCGGCGGTCTTGAGCAGCGGGCTCGGCCTTGCTTTGAACCTGGTGTCAGTGTGTGAAGCGGCCCCGGCTACCGGAATCGTTTCCACGCCCCTGGCGAAAGGAGAAAATGGAGAAAAGGGAGGGCCCCTGTTCAGGCTCATGTCGCCGGAAGAAACGGGGATGGACCTTGTCATTCCGGTCGACATCCATCACCCGCTTCGCCGCAACTATTATTCGAGCATGGCTTGCGGGGCCGTTGCGATCGGTGATGTGGATCTCGACGGGCGCCCCGACGTGTTCGCAACCAGCGGGGCTGGGAAGAACGCGCTCTACCTGCAGAAGGAAGATATGCGGTTCGAAAATTTGGCAGCGGATCTCGGCCTGGATGGTGGCGAGAAGTGGGGGGTGCATGCGGCCTTGATCGATCTCGAGAACGACGGGGATCTCGATCTCTACATCTGCAATTACGATACGCCGAACGAGTTGTATCTGAACCGTCTCATCGACGGAGGGAAAAGGACCGGCATCCTGCGTTTCGACGAAGTGGCGGCGGAGCGAGGTGTGGATGTGGTGGATGGTTCGGTGGTTGCCGCGTTCACCGACTACGACCGGGACGGCTTTCTCGATTTTTATCTTCTCACCCATCAGGTTTATCGTGACGGTGGCCGTCCTGCGGAGCCAATCCGCCTTGTCGAGGAAAACGGAAAGATCCAGGTGAGCGAAGAGTGGCGTCGATGGTATCGAGTGGAGGAAGACAAGAAGGGGAATCAGGGCGAGTACCTTTACACCGAGGCTCCCCGTCCGGATTATCTTTTCCGCAATCGGGGGGACGGTCACTTCACCGAAACTACCGCTTCGGCAGGAATCACTTCGGACCCGCACTGGGGAAATTCGGCCACTTGGTGGGACTACAACAATGATGGCTGGCCGGACTTGTACGTGGGCAATGATTTCAAGAGTCCGGATCTCTTTTACCGCAACAACGGGGACGGTACATTCACGGAAGTCTCAGAGGGCCTTTTCCGACACACCTCATGGAACTCCATGGGAGCAGCCCAGGCCGATTTCGAGAATCATGGGCGATTTGACTTCATCATCGCCGACATGCTTCCGCGGAATCACTACATGCAGAAGGCGTCGATGGGGTCGATGGCCCAGAGGCGGCGGGAGCTGTCAAACGTGGAAGGGGTCAACCAGATCATGCGGAACGCCTTCCATATCAACACGGGGACCGATCGTTTTCTCGAAGGGGCCTGGATGGCGGGTGTCGCCCACACGGATTGGACCTGGGCAATCCGCGCCGGTGATTTCGACTGCGACGGACGGGTTGACCTTTATTTCACCAACGGTGTGCCGGGTCAGTTCAATCACCTCGATCTGCCGAAGATCGATCATGAACACCTGATCGGGAAACATCATTTCGACCACTTCATCCATACTCCCAAGCGCCGAGAGCAGAATTTCGCTTTTCGCAATCTCGGAGGCTACCATTTCGACGACGTTTCGCATTCGTGGGGCCTGGATCATGTCGGGATGTCCTACGGCGCCTCCATGGGTGACCTCGACGGGGACGGGCGGCTGGACCTGCTCGTGAGCAATCTCGAGGATCCGTTGAGCGTCTACCGCAATGTCGGTGAGACGGGGAATCGAATCGTGGTGCAGCTCGAGGGACGGGCGAGCAATCGCCATGGAATCGGCGCCCGCGTGTCGGTGCGCACTCCGGACGGCGTGGTTAGAAGTCGCCAGTTCTTTCCCGTGGGCGGATATCTGGATGCCGACGAGCCACTGATCCATGTGGGCCTGGGGGATGCGGAGCGCATCTCCGAGATGACGATCGCCTGGCCTGGAGGGGCAACCCAGGTCTTCCGCGACTTGCCCGTGAACTTCCGTCATGTCGTCACCGAACCCGAAGAGGAGAGGGAAAAGTCTCCGGCTCTGCTTTCGATGGCTCCCGAAAAGACCCGCTTCCGTCGTTCGGAAGCGTTGAAGTCCCATCCTCATGTGGACGTGGAATACGATGATTTTGCCCGCCAGCCGCTCATGACTTTCAAGCTCTCCCAATTGGGGCCAGGGCAGGCGTGGGGAGACATTGACGGTGACGGAGTGGCGGATCTCTTCCTCGGTGGGGCAGGGAGCCAACCGGGAAAACTCTTCCTGAACCGTACGAAGAAGGGGGCAGGGGCTGAGGAAGTGCAACTCGAGGCTCTGAAGATTCCGGTTCTCGAAGAGGATGCTTATTTCGAAGATATGGGAGCGGCTTTTTTCGATGCCGACGAAGATGGCCACCTTGACCTCTACGTGACAAGCGGGAGCGTCGAATGCGAGCCGGGAGAGGAAGTGTTGCGCGACCGGCTTTATCTGAACCGGGGAAAAGATGGATTTGTCAGGGCGCCGGAGGGAATGTTGCCCGACATCCGCGAAAGCTCCGGGGTGGTCGCCGCCGGGGATCTGGACCGGGACGGCACGCTGGAGCTTTTCATCGGTTCACGCTCCATACCAGGTGATTATCCGGCGACGCCGCGAAGTGTGTTGTTGCGAAAAGAGGGAAGTCGATACCTTGCCGTGGAAGACGAAATGGCTCCGGGGCTTGGCCATTGCGGGCTCGTTACCGGGGCGGTGTGGGCCGATTTTGACAACGACGGCTGGCAGGACCTTCTCGTCGCGACAGACTGGGGTCCGATTCGCCTCTTCCGGAATCGTGAGGGGCGGCTGGAGGAGGTCACGGAAAATGCCGGACTCTCGGGAGAAGGGCTCGAGATGCTCGGTTGGTGGACCGGCGTGGACGCGGGCGATGTCAACGGCGACGGGATTCTTGATTTCGTTGCTTCGAATCTCGGACGAAACACCCTTTATCAGCCCTCCCTGCTCTTCCCTGAGATGCTTTTCTACAACGATTTCGACGATTCCGGATACCGGAATATCGTGGAGGCCTACTTCGCCGAGGAGAAGGGGACCAAACGTGCTTACCCCCGGGCGACCTTTCACGATGCCTTCCTCGCGATGCCGTTCGTGGCCGATAGACTGCAGAATTATCACACCTACGCGAGCACCGACCTCACGGGAATCTATCCTTTTCGCAAGCTGAAAAGTGCACTTACTCTTCAGGCCAATTGCATGGACAGTTCGGTCTTCCTGAATGACGGAAAGGGTCGGTTCACTCGTCATCCGCTGCCACGGATGGCGCAGATCTCGCCGGGCTTCGGAATCGTCCTCCGGGATCTTGATCTCGACGGACGACTCGACGTGGTCATCTCGCACAATCATTTGCAGCCGATGGAAGAAATCGGGGAAATGGCCATGGGCTTGGGGCAGGTCCTCCTCAATACAGGAGGAAGTGGAGAAGAGTTGTTCCGACCGGAACGGCTGGCGGAAAGCGGTTTTGAAGTGACCGGTGACGCCAAGAGCCTCGGTGTCAGTGACCTGAATCAGGATGGTCGACCGGACCTGCTCGTCGGCGTCAACAACGACGAGCCCTCTCTCTTCATCAATGAAGGAGCGGCTGAGTCCGAAGGCGAGTCTCTCCTCGTGCGCCTTGCGGGCCCTCCGGGGAATCCTTCCGGCATTGGAACACGCTTGGAATTGCGAGTCGAGGGATGGCCTTTGCAGATCCGTGAAATCACGGGCGGCGGGAGTTATCTGACCCAATGCGATCCGATGCCCTCTTTTGCCCTGCCCAAGGGCCGTGGAGGGGAACTTTCCGTTCGCTGGCCTGGGGGGAAAGAAGAGACACGATCCATTCCGGCCGATGAACCCGGCCCCATCGAGATCAAGGCACCATCCAGAGCTCCGCAACCATGAATGAGCGAGCGAGAATGAAACTCCTGAGAAGGTTTAGCCTCGCCTTGTCCGTCGTGGTCGGAGGCTCCCTGCAGGCAGTGGCCGATGAGACAGCCGCGACGGCCGGGGTGGTGAG
This sequence comes from Verrucomicrobiia bacterium, assembly GCA_020439925.1. Classification (GTDB taxonomy): domain Bacteria; phylum Verrucomicrobiota; class Verrucomicrobiia; order Verrucomicrobiales; family DEV007; genus Arctic95D-9. The sequence goes on from JAGRPC010000037.1 coordinate 38,148, forward strand.
GGATTTGCTTGCCGCGAATGCCGTCACCCCGCTCGATCCTGCGCCGCCTCGGGATGAAGCAAAATGGGAACTGGGGCGGGCGCTTTATTTCGACCCGGTTCTCGGAGGAAACCGGGATGTCTCCTGTGCCACCTGCCACCATCCCGTCACGGCGACGGCAGACGGTCGTTCACGTGCGGTCGGGACCAGGGCCTATGTCGACGGTGACCGCCGGATTCCGGTAGGGTTTCGTCTCGTTGCTGTCGGAGGGGGAGAGAGAGTTCTCACCGGATTCAAGAGCGGCGGTGCACCTCACGGATTCACTCCCAGGAATTCTCCCGATGTGTTCAATCGGGGGGATTCGGCCTGGACGACGATGTTCTGGGACAGTCGCGCTCACCGGAAAGATGACGGCGGTTTTGCGGTCAATGCCATGCGCATCGCCAAAAGCCCCGGGCTTTATCAGGTCGAGCTCCCCCCCATCGTCGAGAGTGTCCTTGCGGCTCAGGCGATGATGCCGGTGCTCTCCAATGATGAAATGCGCGGAGCGAAGGGGGAAACGGGCACGACGGGCGCGGCCAACGAGGTGGGGCAGATCCCGGGGCAGAATGAGGAGGAAATCTGGGCAGCGCTGATGAATCGTCTCCTCGAGATCCCGGGCTACCGCGAGCTGTTTTCCAGAGCTTATCCCGAGATCAAAGCCGAATCGCTTCATTTCGCTCATGCGGCCAATGCCATCGCGGCCTTCGAGGTCGATGCCTTCACCCTCCTCGACAGCCCCTTTGACCGTTTCCTTGGGGGAGAAGATACCGCGCTTGACTCCAACCAACTGGAGGGGGCACGCCTTTTTTATACAAAGGCTCGCTGCCACGCCTGCCATTCGGGCAAACTCTTCACCGACCAACTTGCGCACAATATCGGGATCATTCCCATAGGACCCGGTCCCGATCCCGTCGAAGTGACCGATTTCGGCATCGCTCATCGCAGTAACGCCGGGCTCGATCAGAAATACGCTTTCCGCACCCCTCCACTGCGAAATGTCGAACTGACTGCCCCCTACATGCACAACGGAGCTTATGCCTCGCTCGAGGCTGCAGTTCGGCATCACCTCAATCCGGAGCGTTCCCTGGACCAGTATGATCCCACGCAACTCGAGCCCGAATTCCGGGGAGCCATACACGATGATCCCATCGTGATTCGTGGTGTGAAGCGAACCCTTTCCAAGACGCTTCGTCCCCTGCCCAGGCTCAACGACGCGGAAGTGGAGGCGCTCCTTGCCTTTTTGACGTCGCTTACCGCTCCGAGCGCCCGGGATCTCGGGCACCTTGTTCCCGATTCGGTGCCAAGTGGACTCAAACTGGTGGGACCGCTTCCAGATCGGTGAAGAGGCTCATTTGATGCGCAATTTCGTCTTCACTGTGTCGATCTTGGTGGGGGATTCTTCCGATCGCCCGGTAATCTTCACCGAATGAGAACGAGCCCTCGCCCCTTGGGCGCGGATTACCCAGATCTCGTGAGTTTCCGTCTCGTTGGCATCGAGATCGAGAGTTTTGAAAGTGCCGGTTTTCAGGGTGCTCGTGTAGTTGAGTTTCTTTCCGTTTATCGTCACGACAAACAGGACGCCGAATTGACGTGAACTCCATCGTCCGCGCAGGGCGACCTTGTCGTTATCGGAGGAGGAACCGTTCCGGATCTGGAGGCGATACTGTCCGACCGGGCGCCTCGATTTGGCGACGATGGTGGAAATCTGTCCGGCTCCCGAGGCGTTGGTCTTGTTGTTGCCCTTGAGGGGCTTGTTGCCCTTCGGGCCGATCGAGAGGTCGGGCTGATAGTTGTCCGCTCCCGGCTCAAAGGTGACTTGGTCGAGGTAGGCCCGGTTTCCGGAGAGACTGGAGCCGGTGCGCCGGAAAAAGATTCCCTGTAGTTCCCGGTCGGTTCCGGCAGCCAGGTTGACCTCGGTTTTCACCCATCCCGAGTCTCCGGTGGAAATGTGAACGGTCGCTCCGTCGAGAAGCATGTAGAGAAAGCCAAGGTCTTCTTCGGTTTCGGTTTTCGACCAGAAAGTGAGAAGGCCAGCCTCGTCGGGGAGGTCGATGTAGATCCGGCGATAGACGCTCTCCGTCGGGGCGGTGACGAGCGCAGCGTCAACTCCATCGTGTGAGACGGAGGTCTGCCGGGTCCAGGCGTTGCTGTAAGCGAGTCCATCGTGTTCGATGGCCTCGGCAAGAGTGGGGCTCGGGCCAAAGGAGTTGATGACGAGGTGATCGACATAGGCTTCGCTCGGGACCGGTTCCCCCTCGCCGCCGCTGAAATCGCGGAGGAAGATGAACTTGAAGCAATGAGTGCCCGGGCCCACCTCCAGTTCCACCGGTTCGAGGACACGGGTACCGTCAATAGTGGAGTAGTTCGACCCGTTGATCTGCAGTTCCAGTTCGGCGAAGTCATTTTCTCCAGTGGTGATACCCCAGTCGAATTTGACCGTCGCCGGTCCTTCGACCTCGAACATCATCGTTGAGGGAACTCCAATGCCGACGGGTCCCGATTTCGCGGCATTGGAATTCAGGGCCCCCGTGACCGGAGCCGACACCCAGTCGTTGCTGTAAATGTCAAAAAGGAAGTTCTCGAGTGCGTCCTGCAGAGTCGGTTGGTTCGGAATCGGCGTGACCACAAGGTCGTCCAGCCAGGCGCTTCGATCCCCGACCGGCGAGCTGCTGTAACGTTGGAACTCCCAGGCGACGAGACGGTCTCCGCAGTCCACCTCGAAGGAGCGCTGCGTCCAATCGGTATTGCCGAAGAGGCTGCCCAAGGTGCCTTGCCCATCCACCCCGAAATAGACAATGTCCGCGCTCGATCCACTCGAGGGTCCGGAAGATTTCCAGCGGAAAGAGACGGTTGCCGGGCCGCTCACGGTTGTTTCAATGCGGCTGGTGGCACGGTTAGGCAACGTGGAAACGATGGAGTCGCCACCCACCTGTGACTCGGTGGTGTCGTAGGTCCAGACTCCGGATGGCTGGGGAACGTTTCCGTCGATGAGAAATGCCTCGGTCGAAAAAGCGGTCACATGGGATGGATTATCCAGTCCCTCCTCAATGGTCTGGGCAAACACCGTGGCGGCCGCGGCCGCGGAGATGACCGTGAACACCAGGAAAGGGCAGACGCGATGGGGAAAACTCATGTCGGGGGGTAAAGAGAAACCGGAACTATACCGGAAAGTTTCCTGTCCAGTGATTCTTTTCGCCTGGCTCGAGAGTGTGACGTTCAATGGCAGATCAACGAAGCCGGGAAAGAGGGCCGCCGGGGTATCAGGTGATTCGTTCCATCAGTTCTCGCCGTTGCGGCGGAACACTGCCGAAGGCCCGACCGAGGCAGAGATGAGGCTCCAGATCGGGCGTGTTGACTCCGAGGAACCCGGCGAGTTGCTTTTCGAAATGCCTCACCGCGCGACCGTCGGCATCGTGGTCGTCGAGGTAATCGAGGCCCCGGTCGAGCAGGTCGGCGAGTTCGGGCAGGGGAGTCCCGTCCTCGGTGACGAGGTCGATCCATTTGACGAAGTAGGAAGCCGCGAGGGTCTGTAGGTAATTGCGTCTCAGGCCGAGCCGGGGACGTGTGACGGTAAGTTCCTTGAGCACGTGAAGATCCCCCTCGCGCGCCGGATGGATTTCGAGTTCGCAGAGGTAAAAGAGGTCGAGGCGTCCGGCAAAGGGACTCTTGGGGCGCCGGGCCCCTTTGGCCACGGTCTTCACAATGCCGGCCTCGTGGGTGCACCAGTGCACGATGAGGCTCGTTTCCGTCAGGGGGAAACGCCGGATGAGCGTGCCGTGAGCCTTCATGGGTATAGATGAGGAAGAGTGGTGGAGCCTCACAATTTGTCACAAGATTGGCAATGGTTCCTTGAACTTTCCGCGATGTGTGGAACTTCTATGCCCCGCCGATGAACGACGAGCTGAAAGAGAAGTTACAGGCCTTGGATACGGATGCCTTGCAGGCCAGGCTCTCCGCGCTCCGGCGGTATCTTTGACTTTCCCAGACTGGAAGCCCAGCTGGAGGCTGTCGAAGCCGAGATGAATCTCCCCGAGTTCTGGGAGGACAAGGCGCGCGCCCAGGCCAAGATGGGAGAGGTGGCGGCCTTGAAGAACAAGGTGCTTCCCGTCCGTGAACTCACTTCCCGTATCGCTGACATCGGCGTTCTCGTCGAGATGGCCGTTGAAGAAGGAGACGACAATGCGGCGACTGAGGTTCTTGGCGAGGTCGAATCCATCGGTGTGGCGCTCGACAAGGTCGAACTTCAGACTCTCCTGAGCGGGCCTCATGATCGTGAGGGCGCCTTCCTCACGGTCCACGCCGGCGCCGGAGGGACCGAAGCCTGTGACTGGGCCGACATGCTCGTGCGAATGTACCAGCGCTGGGGGCAGCAGCAGGGCTACAAGGTCGAGATGGTCGACGTGCAGGAGGGAGAGGAAGTCGGGGTGCGCGGTGCGACCCTTCGTTTCGAGGGGGAAAACGCCTACGGATATCTCAATTGCGAACGCGGCGTTCACCGGCTCGTGCGCATTTCCCCCTTCGATTCGCAGGCTCGGCGACATACGTCTTTTGCCAGCGTGGACGTCACGCCCGAACTCGAAGAGGAACCCGAACTCGAGATCGACGAGAAGGATCTCGAGATCACGACGATGCGATCCGGGGGCAAGGGCGGTCAGAACGTGAACAAGGTCGAGACCGGGGTCCTCATGCGTCACCTTCCGTCGGGTATCATGGTACGCTGCACGATCGAGCGCAGCCAGCACAAGAACCGCGACCTTGCCCTGAAGATCCTCAAGGCCAAGCTACTCCAGGTCGAGGAGGACAAGAAACGCTCCGAGATGGAACGCGTTTATGGTGAGAAGGGGGAAATCGGTTTCGGCAGCCAGATTCGATCCTACGTTTTCCAGCCCTACCAGATGGTCAAGGACCACCGGACCGGCTGCGAGACGAGCAATATCGACCACGTGATGGACGGCGAACTCAATGCCTTTATCGAGGCGAAGTTGCGTGGCCATGTCGCGGGCGAATCCCGAGACGATCTCTGAGTCTCTGATTGCCCGGGTCACCGTCCTCTGGCCCATTCCCCGAGAAGTTTGCCTCCATTGTCTCCCCGTCGGGACGGCTCCAGGGCGGTACCTTCGTGCCACTCATTGAAGGAAGTCACCGCGATGGTTCTCAGGCCTGGGTCGAGGTGCTCGCGGGCGATCCTGAGGAATGACTCGAGTGTGGAGTTTGGGCGCGCGCCGGGACGAATGGATCTCGGGATGGAATAATGGTTTCCCCGGGTGTCGAATCCGGGCATCACACCGGGGATGAAAGCTGTTCCCGTGGTGGTGGCTGCATCCCGGTAGGTTTGATAGACCGCGGAGCAATCCTCGAGGAAACGATTCCAGTCCTCCGCACCGGCGTAGGGCAGGGGGCCATGCATGTTGTAGGCAGTGATGGCATCGAAGAGGGAGATTCTCGCCGGATCGGGCTTGCCCCAGTAGACTTCGTCGCCAACGAGGAAGAGCTTCAGCCCGCGGGCTTCGACAACGGCTCTGGCGCGAGCGATGGCGCGGGCGTAGTCGCCCGAGAAGGTACGACTGAGATACAGGTAGACGACGGGCCGTCCGCCAAGCTGCTGGCACGAAGGATGAGTGAGATAGCATTCGGCAAGATGTCGGAAGTGGGAGACGAAGAGCTCCGTCCGGTCCTCGTCAAAAACGATTCCGGATTCCGGATCGAGTCCGAGGAGACCAGCTGCTTCATAGAGAATCGCAAAGGTGGTCCGGTTTTCGTTTTTCTCCAGAGTGGGAAGGACCCGGAGACGAAGAGTGGTGTCCTCCCAGGAGTCCGGTCCCCACCACGAGCAGATCCAGTTGTCGATGCCGTATTGCTCCGACCAGGAAAGGTGCCGGGCGAGTGTCTCCGGATCGCGCGAGGAGTATTCGCCGAGGGCGGGCGCCTCGTCTCCGCCCATGCCCGCGTAGCCTTCTCGCCAATGGCGGCCGTCGCTGTGATACCAGGGGTAGTAGTAGGCGGAGACGTGAACCTTGTCCTCCGCCTCCGATCGACCCGTCAGGGTAAGAAGGGCAAGGAAGGCGGAAGCGATCAAAACGGAACGTGGCGTCATCCCTTCGAGAGGGTACGACCATCGACCTGACAGGGTTGCATGGCAAGGGACGGCGAAATGCGCTCGAAGCGTTCTTCGAAGACCGACGCGGGACAGCTTTCGGAGACCCGTGCGAGGAGTTGACGGGTCTCCTCGAGGAAGCGGGTGGTGGAAAAACGTTCCGCATTTCGGCGGATGCGACGAGGATCCCAGGACCGTGACTCGAGATTGCGAACGGCGGAGGCGAGCGCCTCGGGATCGGGACGATCAAAGAAGACGCCCGTCTTGTTCTCGACCACCGTCTCGAGGGCTCCTCCTTCGCGATAGGCGACCACCGGCTTGCCGCAGGCCTGGGCTTCAACCGGTACGATTCCGAAATCTTCGCTCCCCGGGAAGACATAGGCGCGGCAGGTCGCCATCTTTTCCGTGACGACCTCGTCGGGAGCCCGTCCGAGGAACTCGACGCTGGGGCCGGCCATCGCTTCGAGGCGGGCTCGGTCTGGACCGTCGCCTATGATGACCAGCTTTTTGCCGAGGGAGGTGAAGGCCTTTACCGCGAGGTCGATCTTCTTGTAGGCGACGAGCCTGGAAACGATGAGATAGAAGTCTTCGCTCGTCTCGGAGATCTGGAACCGATCGACGTCGACAGGCGGATAGACGACCACCGCATTTCGACCGTAGCATTCGCGAATACGCCGCCGCACGTTCTGGGAGTTCGCGACGAAAAGATCGATCTTGCGGCTCTGGCGGAGGTCGCTGGCACGAAACAGCGGCATCAGCAACCGGACGAAGCGGCGCAGCAGGGGGTTGCGGATTTCATTCTCGAGATACTCACCTGGTGTCCAGAAGTAACGCGGTGGCGTGTGGCAGTAGCAGAGGAAGCGGGCTCCGGCCGGTTTGCGGATCCATTTCGAGAAACTGCTGCTGCTGATCCAGGCGACTCGCCTTGAGGGAAGACGGAGAGACTGGAAGGCAAAGGGATAGAGAAAGAAGAGCTTCTTGTGCCATTTCAACAGGCCCGGGAGCCTCTGCATCCAGGAATTCACCACGCGGGAACTGCGGAACGCCGGGAAGAGGTTGGTCCCCATGGTGGCGCTGGTGTAAATCGGAGCGTCGGGAAAGGCTTCCGCCATGACCTCGACCACCTTTTCAGCTCCGCCCATCTGGATGAGAAAGTCGTGAACCAGGACGGGAGAGGAGGGATCTGCGCAGTTGGAGTTCGTGGTCATGGGAGGAAATGTTGAGAGTTCAGCGAGCAGAACGGGGCGGGAAGACGACTTGCATGGCGGTGTCGCAGAGGATGCAGACATCCATCATTGGAGACCAGTGCCGAAGGTAGAAGTGATCGAGACGCACCCGGTGGCGAACCTTCGTGGGAGTATCGGTTTCGCCCCGGCAGCCCTTGACCTGGGCCAATCCGGTGATGCCGGGTTTCGCGAAATGGCGCACGGGGTAGTCTTCGACGAGGTCGGCGAACTGGGCGTCATGATCGATAAAGTGAGGGCGGGGGCCGACCACGCTCATCTGACCCACGAGCACGTTCCAGAATTGTGGCATCTCATCGAGGCTGCTTTTGCGCAGGAAAGAGCCCCCCCGATAGATCCGCGAGTCTCCCACCACGGCCTGCTTTCCAGGCGTGTCGTTGACGTGCATCGTTCGGAATTTCAGGACTTCGAAGATCTCTCCGTCGCGACCGGTGCGCTTCTGCCTATAAAAAAGGGGTCCGGGCGAGTGAAGGAGTTGGAGGACTTTCACGAACAAGCATAGTGCGGGCAGAACGGTGAGGGAGACGAATCCGGATATGAAGAGATCTCCGGAGCGTTTGACAAAACGATTCGTGGGGTCCTCAAGGGGTTCGCGCCAGTTGGTCAGGAGCAGGCGGGAACCGTTGCGATGGGAGTCGAGGTTGCCGTCGAAATGATCCTCCTTGTCGTCAACCCAGATCAGACGCATCCCGAGCGAGTCGCACAGTTTCTGGAGTGACCGGATCAGATCTGGCTGATTGTCGAGGCCGAGGGCAAGAAGGAGGCGGGCGTGGCAGGATCGGCAGATATCCCGGAGATTGGCAAAATCCCCCAGGACCGGATAGGCAGGAGCAGAAGCGACCGCACCTCCACCGTAAGTGACGTATCCGAGTACTTCGGCTCCCGGAACCGAGTTGGTCATGTGTAGTGCGGTATCACGTTCGATCTCTCTGGGAGAGGCAAGTACGACCGTGTTGGCGTGGTGACCCCGGGGACTGCCGTCGGCGTGTCGCGGCTTCGCGTAGAGGGAACGGTGGAGGAGGCGGTAACCGACAAAATTCATCCAAGTCACCCAGATGGAGTAAGTGGCGAGGAAGAGGCCAAGACAAAGGCGGGAGAGCCTGTCGTCCTTGCTCATCACGATGACGCCGAAGATGGCGACCAAGGCGAAGAGAATCTCTCGCTGGGTGATGCTCCAGACCTGCTCGCGCGAAAGTCCTCCAAGTGAGCGAAGACGCTCTTCACGGGCGAGAAATTCCACCACGGCCGCCGCAGGGACGATGATCGATACCCAGGCATAGTTCCTCGGCGTCAGATCGGTGCCATAGAAGCCGAGGTGCAGGGCCCACACGATTCCCCAAAAGAGAAACAGGCTGCCGAGCATCTTCAACAGGTAGTGGAGGCGGATCAGTCCGTAATAGCGATTGGAGATCATAATTTCTAAAAACTTAAAGTCTCAAAAGTAACTATCAAAGTTGCGATTATTGTCAAAATTTGATTGCATCTCTGGTTTTTTCAAGCAAATTCCAAAAAATTTTTCTTTTTCTGGAAATTATCCGACCGTTCCCCTGCACGATGAGCTCGCATGCCCTAAGCACTCCGAATCGCCCTCTCGCCCGCATCGATGCCCCGGCAAAAGCCGATTGGGACATCGTCGAAGTGACTCCGTTGCTCGACCTCGACGATCTCTTTGGAATCATCAGACGTCGCCTCGTCTGGCTGATCCTTCTCCCTTCGCTGGGGTTGGCGAGCGCCCTTGCCTACGTCTTTCTCGTGGCCAAACCCCTGTTCCAGAGCAAGGCCCTCGTGTTCGTCGATCCGATGTTCGATCGAGCTCTCCAGATCCAGCCCACGATGCCGGGTATGTCCGATCTCGACTCGCTCAACTCCCTTGAAAAAGCCATCGTGTCGGACACGATGGTCCTTCGGGTCATCGACAAGCTGGATCTCCGTTCCGAGCCGGGTTTCCTGCCGTCGGCGCTGCAGAAACTGAAAGACGCCGATCAGGAGATTCCGGACTCCCGCCTGCTCAAGGATCTGAGGAAACAAAGGTTCTCGGCGAGTTTGATCCGTCCGACTCGCCTGCTCGAGCTCTCCGTTCTCGACCCCGATCCGGTTCGTGCCCAGCGCATCGCGACCGCCTTTGTCGAGGAGTTCGAGTCTTTTCTGGGAGACCAGAAACGACATGAGGCGGGAAACTCTGCCGGTGAACTTCGCCAGCGTGCCGACGAGGCCTATCAGAATGCGCTCAATGCGGAAAAGGAACTCGAGAAGTTCCGTATGGAGCATCCTGATCTGACTGTGGAACAGGACCACCAGCTTTTCGCCGAACGACTCACCAAGATGGGAGAAGAACTAAATGCGGTTTCCGGAAAGGTGTTTAATCTGCGCAGCCGGGTGGAAACTCTGCGCGTTGTCGATCCGGAGCAGGACCCTATCAAAGTGATCAATCTGGGCGGTTTCTCCGAGATCGAGCACGTTTCGGAGCTGCTCAATCAACGACTCAATGCACATGCTGCCCTTGCCTCGATAAGCGGGCAGTTCACCCCGACGCATCCGCGCTACCGAGAAGCGCAGAGCCGTGTTGAAGAGATCGACACCCAGTTGAAAGCGCTTGCGGTCGATCTGAAGCAGACGCTCGAAGCGGACTATGCCGCCTCGGTCACGAACGAAAAATTGCTCAGCGAACGAGTTGGCGAACTCCAGACTCAGCTGACGAGTGTGAAGACCGCGAGTTCACAGTTCCGAGCGATCCAGCAGAGGGTCGAGACGGAGTGGCAGATTCACCAGACCCTACGAGAACGTATCGGCCAGACGTCGATCGAGTCCGAGAAATCGACCAATGTGACCCGTCTCATGTCCGAACCCATTGTGGCACATAAGCCTTCGAAGCCCAGCAAACCCATTGCCGCGCTTATCGGCCTGGTCGCTGGTGGAATGATGGGCTGCAGTCTCGTCGGTGTCGATCTTCTGCGGGCGAAACCCTTCGCCAATCGGCGCCAGGTCGAGCAGCGTCTCTCTGCAAAGGTAGTCGCCGAGATCGCCACGCCTGCCCGTGGAGGCAATGATCGCGAACTCATGGACGCGATGACTCGTGTGCTGCTCTCTCCTGAACACCGCGGTGCCTCGATTCTCCATCTTTCCTCCCTGCGTGAAAACGAGGAAGGCCTCCGGGTCGCCGCATGCCTCGCTTCCGCCTCGGCCTTTCACGCCTGTCCCACCTTGCTCGTTTCCATTGCTCCGGGAGGGGATCCCCGCCTTCCGGTGAATCTGGTGCCGGTGGCCTCGCAAACGGAGAATCTCCATACCCTCCGCCTGCCCGCGAGCTTTCTCATCGCTCCGCAGGATACCTGGCAGTTGCTCAGTCCACATCGGCAGCGATTCAATCGCATCGTCATCGAATCGACCGCCTTCACTCAGGAGACCCAGATTCCGGCGGCGGTCGCCCCGCTTGCCGATGCCAATCTCGTCCTCGTCGACAGGCATCACGGAACTCGCCAGCAGATCAGTGAGAGCGTCTCCCACCTTGCTCGAGGTACTCATGGCCCCATCTCCGTGATCCTGCAGTCCTGACTCGGTCGACCAATGATTTCTTCCGACTCCTCACCGACCTCCCGGCTGGAACGGCCGTCGACCGGTATTCCTCAGTTGCGGTTGATGCTTTCCGGAGCGATCCGCACCCTTCTTCCCTCCTCGGTGCGGATGATAGGCGCGGGATTCCAGTTCCTCAGCACGGTGATGGTGGCGCGAGCGCTAGGCGACGGGCCGGGCGCCCCGTTCTTCTTCTGGTCGTCGGTCTTGATGACTTCCGGTCCCATCGCGACCTACGGCCTGGAGCAGATCGCCCTGAGAAATGTTCCGAGACTCGAGCGCGAGGGACCCGACGCGGTGAACGGTTTTGTCGCCAATGTCCGGGCCATGTCCCTGCTTCTCTCCGTGATCCTCGGGCTGGGTTGGGTAGTCTACGCCTTTTTCACGACCTTGGGGCAGTTCGAGATGTGGCAACTTCTTCCTCTCTTCTGCCAGGGGGCCATTGCCCTTGTGTTGATCAACGGGGAGACATTGAAGGGACTTTCCCGCCCGGTCCTCGGTAGCCTTTTCGGGCATGTGATCCCCGTGGGGCTCTTTTGCCTGCTTGTTGCGCTCTTCGCGGACCGGCTGGGCGCGGGAGAAATTCTCGCCCTCTACACCGGAAGCTTTTTCACAGGTGCCGTGCTTGCCCGCTACGCGCCAGGCGGAGTTTTCAAAGGGAGGTTCATCAGATGGCCGGACCGCGAAACTTTTCGTGCCCTGCTCCGCGAAGGGTTTCCGGTCTGTTGTGTCAGCCTCTTTGGTGCGCTCGGGTTCATCATTCCGCTGGCGATTTGTGAGACGACGCAACCGGCGGAGGAAGTTTCCCATCTCACCGCAGCCTTTCGCATTTCCCTTCTCTTCGTCGTTTTCTCCGGAGCGATCCATGGCGTTTTTGCTCCCGCCCTTTCGAGGAACGCGGAATTGTCTCGTCCCCTCCGTCCAGTGATGAAGGTCTATGGCAAGTCCATTGCCATCTCCCTGCTTACCTTGGGATTACCGGTGGCTTTCGGAATTGCCTTTCCCGAGTGGATTATGTCGATCTTTGGTGATCATTTTCGGAACGGGGCGGACGAACTGAGACTTCTGGTCATCCTGCAGTTGCTCTCCCTGATGATGGGCCCGGTTGCCTATCTCCTTCTGATGACGGGGCACACTCGTTTCCTCGCACGGTTTGGTGTTCTTAAACTGGGCCTTGTCGTGTTGCTTTCCTTCCTGCTCATACCCCGCATTGGTGGAACCGGGATGGTAGTCGCGATGGGGATCGGATTTATTGGCGAGGGGGTCATTGGAGTCGCCTACGCGGTTTGGAAGATGAAACAGAAGGAACGGCACGTTGCCGGGCGTCCGATAGGAACATGAGCCGGGGAAAACGATTCATGACGCCCCAGGCTTCCGCTCCTTCGCCGGCGGGCAGCTGGTTGCCGTGGTGGTGCAGGCCTTCGCGAATGCTGCTGGGAGCCTCGATCCCGGCGCTGGTGATATTCTCATTTTCGGATTCCAGTCTCACCCTCTCGCGTGCCCAGCATTTTTATGGCACGAGAGACTTTCTGGTCGCCTTTTTCTCCATTCTCGCTCTGGCCGCAGGCGCGATGTTTGCCGAATCGGGGATTCTTGGGCAAATCTGGCTGAGGATCACCGGAAGGCGATCCGCCCATCCCGCCGAGGGGCATTCGCCTCTACGGCTGGGCGAGACTCTTCTGCCCTTGCGATTCGACGCCTTTCTCATGGGGGTATTCCTTGTTTCGCACCTCATTTTTTTCCGGAACTTCTTCCTCAATCCCGGTCTCGTCAGCGGTGTCCTCGCCGGCAATCTGGAATTGAAGCACACCTTCAAGACGATCCCCGGTGTGACGACCTGGACTCAGGTATCACTGGTCCTCGGTGCGATCCGGGGAATGCGCTGGTCCGGACTGCTTCCGGGTAAGGTGAAGTTGATCTCGGTATTTCACCTGCTGTTTTTCGGCACACTCTTTGTGCGGGCGGTCCTTTGGTCTGAGCGGCTGGCCCTCATTGAAGGCGCTGTGCCATTTTTTCTGGGCGCTCTGCCCAGGGTGACGGCGTCGGCGGGCCCCCTGGGCAAAATGCTGCTTCGACTTCTGCCGCTTCTCCTGCCCGTCGCCGTGTTGGTACTTTTTGTCTCGTTCGAGTTTTTCCGCTCCTGGCAATATTATGCCTCGCAGCACTCAAGCATCTTCGAGTTCGGTTGGCGTCGCCTCTATTCCTATTATTTCGAGGCGATGAACACGGGGGCCGCGATTCTCCAGGTTGGCGGGTTCTATGACGGGATTGCTCCACCGCTCTCCCACGAGGCCCACGAAGCCATATACGAAGGGCTCTACCTCGGAACGCTCGATGTGGAATACAACAATCCTGGCGGTATCCATTATGTCGCTTCCCGTTTCGGGAACGTGCTTCTCTGGCCTTTTCTCTTTCTGGTGGGCAACTGGTTCGGTTTGACGTGGCGGGCCTATGTTCAAGGGCGCTTTTTCGCCCTCTTTTACCCCATCACTTTTCTGGGTCTGATGGAAATCCTGCGCATTCCCTACTGGTTCGGTTTGAATCGGGTGCTTCCTTCGAGCGTAGTCATTGTGTTGATAATATTGTGGGCCGCCACGCTGAGTCGCCGGGTAAAGGTGGGAAGGTATGCTCCGGAGGCGACTGAAACCTGGGGCGAGGGTGGACCGGCCTCCATACCCTTCAGAAGATGAGTCTTGTCTGTCTGAATGCGCGCTTCCGCGGTCGCCCCCTCACCGGGGTGGAACGTTTTGCCAGAGAGGTAGTGAATCGTCTCGGAGGAGACGAGGGCATGGCGATTCGGGAGATTGCTCCAGAGAAACCGCTCGCCGGTCTCAAAGGCCATGCGTGGGAGCAGTTTGTGCTGCCTCGCAGAGTCGGGGGAAACGGGGTGCTCTTTTCTCCCTGCAATACCGGACCCCTGGGGGTTGCAAGGCAACTCGTTGTGATCCATGACGCGGCCGTGTGGGACGGGCCGGAGAACTTCAGTCGTTCCTTTCGAAGCGTATACCACCAACTCCTTCCGCGGTTGGCAAAGCGAGCGGCAAAGGTGGCGACGGTTTCCGAGTTCTCGAGGCGTCGTCTGGCGCCTTGCCTGGGCATTGCGGAAGAAGAGATCCTTGTCCTCGGAAATGGCGTTGGTGCGGATTTTTCTCCAGCAGCTCAAAGCGAGAACTCATGGGGTGCAGAACGGGAGGCTCGCGGAGGGCCGGTCTTTCTCTGCGTGGGTTCGATGGATCCGCGAAAAAACCTCGGACGACTTCTTCGGGCGTGGCTCATCCTCAAAGATTCGGATCTGATTCCTCGAGAGGCGAGACTGCAACTCGTGGGGGGCAGCAACCCCCGGAACTTTGCCGGGGTCGAACGGATCGAAGGGACCGGGATCGAGTGGCTCGGTCGCGTCGAAGATGCGGAGCTAGTGCGACGTTATCGGGAGGCGGATGTGTTCATCTATCCAAGCCTTTATGAAGGATTCGGGTTGCCGCCACTCGAGGCGATGGCCTGTGGTTGCCCGGTTCTGCTTTCCAATGCGGCGAGCCTGCCCGAAGTAGGCGGACCGGAATCGGAAGGGGCGGTAAAATACTTCGATCCGCAGAGCGAAGCTGAAATCGCCATCGCCATCGAGGACTATCTTCGCCTCGAAGAGAAGGAGAGATTGGCGATGCGGGACAGCGCACTCGCCCGCGCAGCGAAGTTCTCCTGGAGTGATATCGCCTCCAGGACCTCGGAAGCGCTCGTCGCCATCTGAAATCGTTTTCGAACCGGTCAGATGGCGATGACAATCTTTCCGAAGTGTCCACCGCTTTCGAGACAGGCATAGGCTTCCGAAGCCTCTTCGAAGGAAAAGACCCGGTCGATCACCGGTCGGAGGGCGTGGTTTTCGATGAAGTCGTTCATCCTGCCAAACATCTCGCGGTTGCCGACATAGATCCCGTCGAGCGAGCCATTCTTTTTCACGAGGGTGAACAGGCTGGCCTCGGGAGGAGCGAATCCGGTAAGCACGCCGATCAGGGAGATGACTCCGCCGGCGGCGAGGGCATTCATGGATCGTCCGATGGTGCCGGGCCCACCGACCTCGATAACCCGGTCTACACCACGCTTCTCCGTGATCTGCCATACCTCACGATCCCACTCGGGATTGGTCCGATAATTGACCGTGAAATCGGCGCCAAGTTCGCGCGCCCGGGCGAGTTTTTCGTCGCTGCTGCTCGTCACAACAGCGCGCGCGCCCGATGCCTTGGCGATCTGGAGGGCAAAGATCGAAACGCCGCCCGTGCCGAGACAGAGCACGGTTTCACTGGGTAAAAGAGGGCGTCCGCGTTCCATCAGGGCATGCCAGGCGGTGAGGGCGGCGCAGGGCAGGGTGGCTCCCTCCGCGAAGGTGAGCGAGGGAGGTAGTGGCAGAAGGCTGTGAACGGGTGCCACCACGGTTTCCGCAAGCACGCCGTCGCAGGAGCCGCCGCGTGCCGCGCTGTGGAAAGACATATCGAAAGGACCGTCGGTCCAGTCCCGGAAAAAGGTCAGTACGACCCGGTCACCACACTTCCAGTTTCCGCCTTCTTCACCGACGGCCACGATCTCACCTGCTCCATCCGAGAGAGGGATGACGGGACCGGTTCCGCCAGAAGCGGACTGGCCGGATCGGACGAGTAGGTCGCGGTAGTTGAGAGAGGCAGCCCGGATCCTCACGGTCACTTCTCCGGGACCGGGGGAAGGGGACTCTGCCTCGCGAAGTTGAAGCAAAGGAGAGCCTTCAGGTTGCGTTTCGAGGAGGTATCTGCGCATGAATCATTCGATGGGGAACAAACCCAGCCATTCCTCGATTCCGGCAAGATCGAGGGTATTCACGACATCCTCGCGGCGCAGCCAGCCTTTGCGGGCGAGGCGAATGCCGAAGGAGAGATAGTCGAGCTGATCCACCCGGTGAGCGTCCGGATTGATGGCACACTTCACGCCCCTCGAGACGGCATGCTTCCACCATCGCCAGTCCAGGTCGAGTCGCCAGGGGTTGCAGTTCAGTTCGATGACCGTTCCGTGTTCCGCACAGGCCTCGATCACAGAAGGTATGTCGACCGCGTAGGGTTCACGTTCGAGGAGAAGGCGTCCGGTAAGGTGACCCAGCATCGTCACCTTGGGATGGCTGGCGGCTCGGATGAGGCGTTCGGTCATGGCGGATTCCGACAAGGTCATGGCGTTGTGGACGCTGGCGACCACGTAGTCAAGCTCACCAAGAAGTTCATCGTCGAAGTCGAGACTGCCATCCTTGAGAATATCCACCTCGCTCCCGGCGAGAATGCGGAATCGGGTTCCCTCTTCGCGGAAGCGGAGGTTGAGGGCTCGGATCTCGGAGATCTGGGAGCGAAGGCGTTTCTCATCGAGTCCGTTCGCCTGAAAGGAACTCTTCGAGTGATCGGCGATCCCCAGATACTGAAGGCCGAGCTCGATCGCCGCTTCCGCCATTTCTTCGAGTGTGTTTCTCCCGTCGCTTGCGACGGTATGGTTGTGGAAGGTGCCTCGCAGGTTTGCGAGTTCGATGAGCCTTGGCAAGTCGCCTTCTTCCGCAGCCTCGATCTCGCCCGAGTTTTCGCGAAGCTCGGGGGCGATGTAGTCGAGTCCGAGAAAGCGGTAGAGGTGGCCTTCGTCCTCGAAGAGTGGTGCTTCCGGAGCATCGGAGCCTTCGCGAACTGCGAGGCGGTATTCGTTCAGGGTATAACCGAGGTCGGCAGCTCTGCCCCGCAGGGCGACATTGTGCTCCTTGCTGCCCGTGAAATAGACGAGGGCGCAGGCGAACTCGGCGTTGCTCACGGCGCGCAGGTCGACCTGCAGGCCGGAGGAGAGGTTGATGCTGGCCTTCGTCGGGCCATGGGCGATGACCCTGACTGTCCAGGGTTGAGCGACGAACCAGTCGATGATTTTTTCCGGTTTGCCCGTGGAAACGAGGAGATCGACATCATGGACGGTTTCTTTCGACCTCCTGTAGCTGCCCGCCGCCTCGGCACGCAGGCAATCGGGGTGTTCCCGCAAGGCTTCCAGCATCGCCTCGACTGGTGCCGCGACGTCGCCAAGTCGAAAGGAGCCCGAGTTCTTTTCCCGGAAGGAGATGGCTTCGAGAATCTTGGAGGCGGTCTTCTCCCCGAACCCGGGAAGGGTGGCAACCGCTCCGGATTCGCACAATTCCCTGAGTCGTGCGACCGAATCGACGGCGAGGGATTCGTAAAGGGCTTTGATCTTTTTGGGGCCCAGTCCCTGGATATCGAACAGCTCGAACAATCCCGGGGGGAATTCCGCCTTCAGCTTTTCATGAAAGGCAAGGGCCCCCGTCGAGGCGAGTTCGTGGAGCTTTTGCTGAAGTGCTTCGCCCAATCCCTTGATGCCCTCCAGTTTGCCGTCCCGGGCAAGCGAGACAATGTCGCCTGGGAACTGCAGCACTGTTTCCGCACCGGTGCGATAGGCGCGAATTTTGAAGGGGTTCTCCCCCTTGAGTTCGAGCAGCAGGGCGATTTCTTCCAGCGTGTCGGCAAGGTGTTCCCGGGTCATGGACAGGATAGAGTAGGCGGGCAAGTGAGCCACGCCAATGCTTTTGCGGAGAGGAAGGGGCTGGAAAAAGACAGTTTCAAGAGGTGAAATTTTCGGTATGGTCCTTATATTCGACTTTCCCCCTTGTTTTTGACCCTTCGAATCCGAGTCGAGTCCGAGCCCGTATGAGCAAACGATACGAAATCCGCGAACAGATCGGCAAAGGGGGTCTCGGCGCGGTTTTCAAGGCGCTGGACACGCAGCTGCAGAGGGAAGTGGCGATCAAGCGGGTGCTTTCGACGAGCAATGCGACTGAAGAGGAGGTCAAGGATGCCGCTGCCAAGCTGATCGGCGAGGCTCAGACCCTTTCCAGTCTCAACCACCCCAACATCGTCACGGTCTTCGACGTGGGACAGGACGAGGAGGGAGGTTTTGTCGTGATGGAACTCCTCAAGGGAGAGACTCTCGACGAGACCGTCGCACGTGGGGTGCTGACGCAGGAGGATTTCTCCGAGGTCGTCTACCAGACGATGGAAGCGCTCATCGCGGCGCAGGCAAACAACGTCATCCACCGGGATATCAAGCCGACCAATATCATGGTGATCTGGCAGGCCTCGGGCAAGTTCCAGCTCAAGATCCTCGATTTCGGTCTCGCCAAGTTCAGCAAATCTCCCTCGGTCCAGACGATGGACCAGGAAGAGTCGGTAATGGGCTCGATCTTTTTCATGGCTCCCGAGCAGTTCGAGCGAGGAGAACTCGATGCTCGCACCGATCTCTATCAGATGGGATGCGTCTTCTACAACGCACTCACGGGCCAGTACCCCTTCAACGGAGAGACCGCTCCCCAGGTGATGAATGCTCACCTCCAGCACCGTGTCATCCCTCTTGAGCAGGTGCGGCCTGATCTTTCGCCTTCGATCTGCCAGTGGGTGATGTGGATGATCAACCGTGATATCGACCATCGACCCAAAGACGCCCGTGACGCCCTGAAGCATTGGCCCCGAAATCCCGAGCCCCCCGGGGTGAAGCCCGTCGAGGTGCTGCCCGTTGAGGCCACTCCCGAGGTCAAGACCGGGGAAGTCACGGTGGTTCGAGCCGCGCGTGGGGCCTCCGCTCCACCAGCCCTTATCGTCTTATCGGACAAGACGGGAAGCGCTCCGGTGGCCACCGCCGTTCCTGTTGACGGAGCCACGACCGGACGCCTTCGCACGGGGACCCTGAACACAGGGGTGACGACCGGTAAGCTGCAGGGAAGTTCGGGACGCACCGGGCCGCTCGGGCAGAGAAGCGGTGCGGGGAAACCGAACGTTAGAAAGACGCCGGCGAAGGAAGGAAAGCCTTTGCTGAAGTGGATCGCTTTGGGAAGCGTGGTATCCGCGATCGTTCTGTTTGCGATTTTCACGGCCGTGGGAAAGGCAAACTTGAAGAAAAAACAGGATCGTATCATCGAGCTCTCCTCGGCGGAGGTTCCGACCGGTGATACGGCGGACGTGGCTCTGGCGGTGGGATTCCTCACTGATCCCGACGCCTCGCTTTCGCTCAAGGCCGACGCCCGCAAGGTGCTAGAACGGCTCGAAGGCAATGGGATCAGCGAGAACATTCACGCCAAGTTGAAGGAAGCCGAGGACCTCGGTGTGCGTTTACGCCTCGCTCAGGTCCTCGCCGAACGGAACTATCCCCCCGCCGTGCCCGATATGATGGAGGTCTTCAAGTCCGCCACGACGGATGACCAGCGCGTTCAGGTGCTTCATGCGGTTCGCATTGTGGCGGGAATGAAGGACGTCGATGTCATCCTCGGTGCGCTTCACGGGGATCATACCCTGCCGGTGCGCAAGGTCTTCGAAGACACCGTGCTCTCCGTACTCAGGAAGAGTGGCGATACCGACGCGGTGGTCGAAAAAATTCTCACCAAAGTTTCGACAACCAGTGGCAACGAGCGCAAGAGCCTCTTCCGCATTCTCGGGGTGCTGGGGGACAGCAAGGTGAGGACCCGCCTCGTCACCATCTACAAACAGAAGGACGATGCCGCTTACCAGGCTGACGCGATCATCGCCTACCTGAACTGGCCCGACCGGACCGTCCTCGCGGAAGTGGAGGAACTGGTGCCGACAATCAAGGATGCGGCGCTTCGTCTGGCGGCGGAGCGGGCCTTTGTGAGACTCACGACCCTTCCGGGGCCGGAACCGGTTTCGGAACTGGTCCCGCTCTGGCGCAGGGCCTTCGCGATGACGAAAAACCCGAACGACATCCGTCGACTTTTCGGAGCGTTGGTGGACTACCCGGATCCCGAGACGCTGGCTTTGCTGAAGGAGTGGGAGAAGGACCCCACCCATGGAGCTCTCGCGAAAAACTTCTCCGCCACCATGGAAAAGGCCATCCAGGGAATTGCCGAAATCAAACCCGGAGAGGACCTGAAGGGCAACAAGGCGAGGGTGCGGGGCGACGGTGGTGCCTCGATCAATTCGTTCCTGTCATCCATCACCGGCTGGCTTTCACCCGAAACCTGGTTCTCCTGGCACTTCAAGATCAGCGAACCGGGGGAATACTTCGTGGAGGTTGACCAGGCCACCTTGCGGGACGAACCCAGCGATTTTGTCGTTTATCTTGGAGGAGCCGCGCTGAACGGCCAGTCCAAGCGCACCGACAGTCTCGAGGAATTCGAGACCATTCGCCTCCCGGAGCCGGTCAAACTCGAAGCGGGTCAGATCTACAGCCTCACGCTGGCGGCGGGGCGCACGATCCAGCCGCGCATGATGGACATCGGGGCAGTCCGACTGGTGAAACCCTGATGGGGTCAGCGGCGATCTCTTCGGTCGCCGCGATCTTCACGGTTTTCCTGCCGGACTTCGATGCGTGTGGTTGGTTGGGGGCTGCCCCCTGATGGAGATCCCGGCTGAGCGGAGGGAGTCTGGCCGGGCGGGGTTTGCGGGATTTCGATGTCGCCCCCGTCTGTCAGGCGTATCATCGCTCCGCGAATCATGTTTCCCCGTTCTTCACGGGAGAGGTTCTGATAGTTGCGCATGACATGGCCCACGTACTCGCGAAGTTTCGCCTGCTTCTCTTCCGGGAGGGCCTTGTATCGTTCGATATCCTGGGGACTTGGTCCCTTCCGTTCTCCCTCCGGCGGCCGTCCTGTCGAGCCTGGCGGGCCTCCTCCTCCGGGCCCCGACTTCGGTTCCGGGCTGATCTGGCTCTGTTCGTAGCGGAGCTCCGCCTCGTCCCCCGCGAAGGAGATGGTGGCGATCACTCCGGTGAGTTCCGGCGCGCGATTCACGCCCACGAGTGAAATCCCGGCGTCGTTCTTCCCATCGGGGGTGACAACGATCGTCTTCTTCGTGTCCCGATTGTAGAGAGTCGCAACCTGTTCCCCATTGATCCGGGCCACGCCACGCAGGGCATAGGTTTCCGACAGGTTGAGAACCCGGGTAAAGGGGCTGGTTTGCCGCAGGGCCTCGAAATCCGTTTCCGAAGGAGCTTCGGGAGAAAGGGGAACGGTTTCTTCTTCCGCTCGCGAGGAAATCCATGCGAGCGGGAGGATCAGAAGAGCATGGAAGAAAGCTTTCATGAGATAGAAACAGTCAGGACCATTGGCTCACCGTTTTCGCCACACGTCAAGATCGGCACCGCTCGCTTCATCCTTCAACCCTGAGCTTCCTATTTCGTTTCAAGGTGTTTGAGGAGTCACGCGCGAATGTTCCCGGGGGATTCATGTGCCTGCGAGCTATTCTTAGCTTCGTGGAATTTCCATAACTATAAGTTTCATTAAGAATAAAATGTATGGAACTTGCATTTTTATATGGTTATTATTGACCAGGCTTGCAGGTATCTCTGCAACGAGTGGGGTGCCGTGGATTTCATGAAGAGGAGACGTCCTAATTTTTTCATCGTTGGTGCGCCCAAGTGCGGCACCACCGCCCTTTACCATGCCCTTCTGGATCACCCGCAGGTTTTTCTTCCCCGGTCGAACCGGACGTCCGACTATTGGATTCACAAGGAACCGCTCCACTTCTGTGACGACCTCGGCATCGCCGAATGGATTCGTATTCAGAGCGAGGAAGATTATCTGAATCTTTACGATAATGCCGGTGACGCGATCCGGATTGGCGACGTTTCTGCGCTTTACCTTTTTTCCGAAAGTGCGGCCTGTCGGATTCGTGCCTTTTGTGGGGATGATGTGAGAATTCTCATCCTCTTGCGACCGCCCATTGATTGGATGCGTTCGTGGCACCATGACTGCATTCGTTATGCCCATGAGCCGCTGGCCGATTTCCGACTAGCGCTCGGGGCGGGCCCCCTCCGGGACCGTGGATATGGGCTGCCCGATCACTGTGGCTTCAAGGGATGTCTTCATTACAGGCGGATGGCTCGTTTTTCCGAGTCGGTTGCTCGCTATTATGAACACTTCGGACGCGAAAGGGTCCGTGTGATCCTCATGGAAGATCTGCTGGCTGAACCTGCCCGCATTCTCGGAGAGGTGACCGAATTTCTCGGTATCGATCCGGCGCCTTTCCAGGTCATAGGACGTCAAAATGACTCGGCTTCCTTGTCTCGAACACACGTTTGGGAATTCCGCATGGGCAGGAAACTGCGCAGTCTTCCCCTGGCTTCCCGTCTGATGGACTGGTTTCCCCGGAGTGCGGTCCAGGCATACCAGCGGACCGTTCTGCATTGTTTTCCGCCCCTTTCGGACAAGTCGATCGCCCCCGATCTTCGAAGCCGTCTTCTCCGCGAATTCATACCCGAGGTGCGTCGTCTCGGCGAACTGATAGGGCGGGACCTTTCGCACTGGAATTCCACCGGGCAAGCCCCGCAGAGCCCGATTCCCGTGGTCTCACACGAAGCCGTTCAAGTGCCTCCCGGGGCGGAAACATCCTCGGAAGGAGGCGCCATCGGTTCGCCCGTATCGGGTTGATACCAACGGGCAATGGTGATTTCGCATTCCGCCTGAGGCTCAATTTCTCTCGACCGGGTGTCGAGTTTGAGTTCGAGTTCCTTGATGATTTGAAACTTGTCGGGTCCCTGCAGGGTCGTCAGCCAGTCGATGACTTCCTTTTCAGCGCCTTCGACTTCAAGGCGCACGGCTACTTCCGTGTAGTAACTTTCCTGCACGATTTCCTGAAGGCTTTGGCG
>JAGRPC010000037.1:60771-70635 GCA_020439925.1 Verrucomicrobiia bacterium
CCCTGAAGCTTGCCGAGGGTGTTGCTCGCGATGGCCGGCATGTTGGCTTGGAGCCACTGCTCGCGCGCTTCCGCCTTGGGTGCCTCGTCGAGCCACATCTCGTTGTCGGCGAGTGTGTTTTTGAGGGTCTGGATCTTGGAGTCGCTGCCGCTCAGCACCTTCATCACGGATCTCGCCGCGAAGCCGTTGATCACCGCGAAGATCACCCCGAAACACAGGCCGAGAAGCCACTTTTCCCTAGCTGTCAGCACCCTCATGTTTCAGTTTTCCCTGGATTTCGAAAGTAGCGGTATTGTTGCGTTCCACGCGCGGGTTTGGCATGCTCCACTCGTAGCGTTCAAATCCGTTCATGCCCTGGAGGTCTTCCAGAAGGCGGTTGGCAAGTTGCACATCGCGGGCCTGACCGCGGATACGGATATTCCGTCCCGTCGTGCGGTATTCACGCACCACCACTCCGCTTCCCGGAAGGGCCGAGGTGATGCGGCTTAGCTGGACGACCGGGAAAAGATCCTTCTCGAAGGCCGGTTCCAGACTGCGCCAGCGTTCTTCGGCAAGTTGAATTCGTTCGACGTCCGGTTGGATGATGGCAAGACGTCGATCAAGGCTTGCCATTTCACGTTCCGTCGCCTTGGCTTCCTTCCAGATCCAAACGCCGAGAACCGTGTAGAGAACCAGGCCAACGGCCAAAAGGGCAAGGTTGCGCACCGCGGAGCGGCGGCGGCGGCGGTTTCTGTGGACTTCGGCGGGGAGTAGGCGATCACGGGCGGTTCCCAGTACCGGCAATCGAGCTGGCTCGCTGCGCACAGGCAGGGAAAGGGCTGAACGGAAGGCGATCAAACCGGGTTCGTCGACTCCGTCAATGGCGATGACAAGATCCCTGGGTGATTCCCGCTCAAAAAAGCTCTCTCCACGAAGACCGAGAAGGACGAGATTGACCTCCTGTCCGCTGGACTTTCCGATCTCCGGTTTACCGCTCAACACCTGGACATGGACGGGTAATCCGCTGGAAAAAACTCCCAGGACCAGCCTGCCTGCCTCTCTCCAGAGCGTAGCGGTGACTCCGAGCGAATCTTTCCCCTGAAGGGCTGCTGCCGTGGTGTATCCCGCGGCGGAGGGCAGGATGCAATCCAGGGGAAGTTCGGTCACCACCTGAACGGAAAACGTGTCGCCGCTCTCACCGTGACTGAGAAGGGAATAGTCGACAAGCGGGGCGGCTTTGCCGGAGAGCCCCCGTTTGTCGACCTGAGCCTGGATCATCGCTCCATGAAGCGCTTCTTCGACCGGAGGAAGATCGACAAGGAAGGTGGATACCCGCGCGGAAGGTATGGCAACGAGAACATCGCTGCGCTTGCCTGCGAGCGCGGAGAGGTCCGTATCGCGACCGATCTCGCGTCCTCCGGAGACGAGGAGCCACCCGAGGTCCGGGGTAGGAATAGCCAGGGTGGAATGGGACATGCCTCGAGAGCGGCTGGTTGAGATTGGGCGGGGTTCGGGTTTGGGTCGCAATTAAACCCGCAGAACCGGGCGGAGTTTCCCGGAAAAGGTGCCAGGAATCAAGTCCGCACCCGTGCCGGATTCAAATCCTGGTCAGAATCGCCCGATGAGGTGGTTGGCGACGAGTAAGTATCGGTCCGACCATTCCACGTTTGCCGGACGAACTGAGGCCACGTCGGGCGCGAGGACTTGGAGAAAGGGGCGATCGTCCCGCCAGGTTCCGTTGGTGAGGGTCCCCTTCAGGGCGAGGAAATCGCGACCGTTCGC
The DNA here is from genome assembly GCA_020439925.1 of Verrucomicrobiia bacterium. Lineage (GTDB taxonomy): Bacteria > Verrucomicrobiota > Verrucomicrobiia > Verrucomicrobiales > DEV007 > Arctic95D-9. The sequence goes on from JAGRPC010000037.1 coordinate 62,533, forward strand.
TTCGCGATGTAGGTAGATCACGGTCCGTCGCCCCTTCCAGGGATCGATCACCTCAAGCTCGGATCCAGTTTCCGAGGGGGTTCCGCGAAGGGCGGTAACGAGCACATAGTGACTCGCCCCGGTTTCCCATTTTGGTTCGTTCCCGTTTTCTTCGCGTCGTTTCACGACGAAGGAACGCAGGTTCAGTATCGGCGGGGTTTCCTCGGCCAGCGAACGCGAGATGAGGCGACAGACGCGGGTGAGATGGTCTGCCTCGGTCTCGCCCTCCTCTCGATCGAGATACCTCGCCGACAAAGCCGGGGCTCCGTGTTCGGCCAGCAACTCATTGAGTCCGGCCGTGAGGTCCTCGCAGGCGATTCCATGGACTCCCCAGCGCTGTTCGGCAGGATGGATGGTTGACTTTCGCAGGCGGAAATAGCGGTCGACCAGAAATCGCATCTTTACCCCGTCGCTGGATCCGATCAGCCCCTCGAGAACCGGGCGATACCCGGTTCCGCCAAACTTGAGAAGATTCAAAACGGTAGCCGGAGCACAGCCGTTGGGCGAGTCGAGGTAATCGCGCTGGTCGGTGGCGGGAACGGGGGCGTCCTGTGCCCACCCGGGGGCGATCGCGACCAGGGAGGAGAAAAAGAATGCACCGATGGCAGATCGAAGACCCATGCGGGAATTCTATCTGTGCCGAAGGCGCTGGAGCACGAGAAAACTTCGGCAAACTTCTAGACCGGCGTATTTTGGAGAGACTCCAGGGACGTCCGGAAGGCTGCTGCGACGGCTTCGATGTTTTCCTCGTGGAAAATACTGATGTGGTTTCCGGGCACATCGATGATCTCGAGTTCGTCGACGAGTTCGACCCACCCGTAGTCGGGGCCAAGTTCATACTTGTCACCCCCGACCATGGCCCTGAAGAGCGTCAATTTCCCCTCGAGGGGACCCGGGACGTAGTTGGACATGGCGCGCTCGTGCGCCATCCGGACCTGCACCTGTCGCAACCAGCCGGCCCCTTTGGCCTCGGGCAGGGCTTTGGCCATGGCACCCTCGGCTTCGAAATAGAGCCGGTAGGCAAGGCCGCTACCGATGCGCATCCCGATCTTGCCGACTTTTTCCAGAACTCCGTTCCCGGCCAGGTTCGGCTTTTTCCAATTCACGACAAGACGTTCTCCCAGAGAGAGTTTGCGGGCTTCGATTCCCGGGTTCTCGGTGTCGACGAGTCCGAGGAACTGGATTTCGTCGCCATCCGCGGAAAGTTGGCGGGCCATTTCGTAGGCGACCACCCCGCCAAAGGAATAGCCGCAGAGGAAGTAGGGGCCGGAGGGCTGCACCTTTTTCAGTTCCGCGAGATAGTGGGCAGCGGTATCTTCGACGCTTTCATTCGGAATCGGAGAAGTAGCAGTGAGGGCCGGAGCCTCGAAGGCATAAAACGGGCGCTGCTCTCCAAGCCGGGAAGCCAGCTGTCCGTAGAAGAGGACCCCTCCGTCTCCTCCGTGTACGGCAAAAAGCGGGGGCAGGTCTCCCTTCGGCTGAATCGCCACCGTCGTCTCGGCCAGTTCGTCGGGTCTCACCGGAGGTTGCGGGGAAAGATGCAGTCCACCCCTGCGGGAGTTTTCGGATGGAGCCGGCAATGCCTCTGCGTCGGAGAGACCGTCGTTCGACCCACAGGATTCGGCGAGACGCTGGTCAATGAGGGCGGACAACTGGCGAACGCTCGGAGCCCGGAAAAGCACGGCCAGCGGCAGAGATACGCCGAATTGCTTCTGCAGGCGGGCGAACATCTTCATCCCGAGCAGGGAGTGGCCTCCAAGACAGAAGAAATCATCGTCCAGGCCGATCTCTGCGCAGCGGAGAAGATCGTGCCAGATAGCTCTGAGGGCGATTTCGGTCTGCGTGAAGGGACGGTTGGGATCCGAGTTGTCCGAAGGAATGTCGGATTCACGCAAAGCGAGGGAATCAATCTTGCCGTTTGCGTTCAAGGGCATGGCATCGAGCACGACAACGGAGGCAGGAACGAGGTAGTCGGGTAGTTTGGTGCGCAGGTAGCCGACCAGCTCGGCGGGAGCCGGCTTGACTCCGTTGAGCGGAGTGACGTAGGCGGCAAGCGACTTCTCGGCGGCGTTGTCTCCGCGCACCACCACCTTGCATTGTCCGACGAGGGGATGATGTCCCAGGCAGGACTCGATTTCGCCCGGCTCGACCCGGAACCCCCGAATTTTGATCTGGTGATCGATTCGTCCGAGGAAAACCAGGGTTCCATCTGCACACAGCCGGCAGAGATCCCCCGTGCGATAGAGTCGGGCGCCCGCTTTCGGAGAAAAGGAATCCGGAATGAACTTCTCCGAAGTCAGTTCGGGGCGGTTGAGATAGCCGGAGGCGAGACCGTCGCCCCCCGTACAGAGTTCCCCGGCGACGCCGGGTTGGGCGAGTCGTCCCCGGGCATCGAGGATGCGAATGATGGTGTTGGCGACTGGTTTTCCAATCGGAATAGACGCGTTGCGGAGGTCCTCTCCAGTCACCGTGTGAGTTGTCGTAAACGTGGTGTTTTCGGTGGGGCCGTAGCCGTTGACGAGGCGCAGATTTGGATATCGAGAGAGGAGCTTCTCCGCGTGGAGCCGCGACATCACGTCGCCGCCGGTGACGAGCTGGCGTAGACCCGAAAAAGCGTCGGGACACTCTTCCAGCATGATCTGGAAGAGGCCAGCGGTGAGCCACGCCGTTGTCACGCGGTGCTTTTTGAGGGTGTCCGCGATCGTTTCGAGACTGAGATGGCCGATGGGAGGCAGGGCGAGAACTCCTCCGTTGAGGAGCGCACCGTGGATCTCGAGGATGGAGGCATCAAAACTGGGGCTCGAGGCAAAGAGGAAGGTTTCGTTTTCCCCGAACTCGATGAAACCGGAGTTTCGGACGAGACGCACCATCGCCCGGTGCGGGATAAGCGCGCCTTTGGGAACGCCTGTGGAACCCGAGGTATAGAGAATGCTGGATGCATCTTCCGGTTTCGAGGCATAGGGGACAAAGATACCGCATTTGTCGCCGTCTCGCGAGAGACCCGCAGGCGTGAGACAAGGGAGTCCCTTTGGCAGGCGATCGGTCCACTTGCCCTCGCAGATGGCAAGAGTGGCACCACTGTCCGCGATCAGGAAGTGGATCCTGTCGAGAGGGTATTCCGGATCGAGGGGCACGTAGGTAGCCCCGCACTTCATCACGCCATACAGCGAAGCGATCGCGTCGGGAGAGCGTTCGAGAAGGATGGCGACGCGGTTTCCTGGTTTGACTCCGGCTGCGTCGAGTCCATGAGCGATGCGGTCGACGAGGGCGGACAAGTCCGCGTAGCTCATGTCGCCATCGTCGGATCTGAGCGCGGTGGCGCTGCCGCGTTCCGCCACGATTCCGTCGAAGAGCTGTGGAACGGTATTCTCCCTGGGATAGTCGGTCTCCGTTTCGTTCCCGAGCCTGAGCTGTTCGGCCTGGGCCGGAGACAACGACGCGGCCAACTCGTCGACAGTCCGATCGGCGCCCTCGATGAGTGCTTCGAGAATGGTGCGGTAAATCTCGCTCCATTGCTCGACGCTACCTTCGGAGAACAGGGAGCTTTGATAGTCGAAGCGGATTTCGAGTCCCGCTTCGTATTCGCGAGCCTTGAGAAAGAGAGGATTGGTCGTGTAACCACGCTCGATTTCGGAGACTTCGGTGGCGAGGTCGGGTATGGCGAGTTCGTCATTGACGCGCTCGAGATTGAATACGGCCTCGATTTGGGGGCGGTCTTCGGGGCTGAACTTTTTGATGAGGCGTCCGTAGGTGAACTCCTGGTGGTCGAGAGCATCAAGCAGGCGTTTCTGCGTCTCCTTGATGAACGTTCCGAAGTTTGCCTGCGGATTGATATCGGCGACAAAAGGGAGAAAATTCACGCAGTGGCCGACGAGTCCCTCCTGTCCCGAGCCGCTCTGACCCGCCGCCGGGAACCCGACGACAAATCGTTCCTGACGGCAGATCCGGTGCAGAAGGATCTGATAGACCCCCAGAAGAAGCCCGAAGAGGGTCGCTCCAGACTTGCCTGCGACTTTTCGCAAAGCCCTGACCTGATCGGGAGTGAAATGATCGGCAAGGGTACCGCAGTGGTAGTCGGGATCGGTGGCTGAAGCGAAATCCGCAGGCAGGTGCAGAGGGTGGACCGGTTTTGCGAATTCTCCCATCCAGAAGGTTTCGGCCGGTGTGGTTCCCTCGAGCGCCTCCCGTGCTGCGGTGCGATCGCAGTGGAGGGCGAATGCGGGGGCCGGAGGAAGTCCGCTGGTCCTGCCCTCCCTGCGCGCCGCATAAATCTCGGAGAGTTCCGAGAGGAGAACGGTGTAGGACCAGCCATCGCAGACCAGGTGGTGGGCGTTGAGAATGAGAAGATGTTCCTCGTCCTCAAGTTGCAAGAGCGAAGCACGGAAGAGAGGTCCGTTTTCCAGATCGAAGCAGGTGTTGCGCTCCTTGTCCTGGGACGCGCTCACGGCCAGAGTTCTTTCCTTGGAGGAGAGCCCGCGCAGATCGGAGAGGGTCAGGTCGATGACCAGAGAGGGTTGCACGATGAATCCCTCGCCGCCAGCGGGAAAAACGGCGCGGAGAGAGTCATGTCGGGCCACCAGGGCATTGAGCGAGTCTCGCAGAGTGGTCTGATCGAGAGGCCCTCGCAGGGTGACGAGGTTGATCTCGTTGAAACAGAGAGAGGCGTTTTCACTGATTTGCGATGCCAGCCAGACCTCGGCCAGCGGTTCGGTCATGGGGTGAAGATGACTTTTTCCCTCGGGCGCTTTTTTTTTTGGAGCCGGTTCGACCTCCGAAGGCGACTTGGAGTTCGAACTGGTAAGGATCCGTGGCGGTCCGCTCAGCCGAGATCCGTTGAGGTGGGGCACGGAGACGCCGGCGGGAATGTCGAAGAAGCCTCCCTCCTGAAGTTCGGCAATCGATTCGCGGAAGGCGGCGATGCAGTAGTCGATGTCCTCGTCGGTGTGGGCCGCGGTCATGTAGGTCGGGAAGCCTTCGAGGAGGAAGACTCCCTTGTTCCGCAGGTGGAAGAAGAGGAGGTTCGCATACTTGTGGTCCTCGGCCGCGCGGATGAACATCTGCGAGCCGAAGTTGGGCATGCGGAATGGGGCGTTGTTCTCGACGAACATCCGGTCCACGGTCGTGGCGAGACGGGTGGCGCGGTCCTTCACCCCCTGCCAGAATTCGGGGCCCTTGTCTTTGAGGTACAGGAGCACTTCCTTCACCGCAGCCATGGCGAGCGGATGCCTGACAAAGGTACCGGCAAAGAAGGTGACGCCCTTCTCCGGGAACGAATCGTCGCCGTACTGCCACATGCCGCCGTCGAAGGTGTCCATGTATTCGGCCTTGCCGGCGACGACTCCCAGGGGCATGCCGCCTCCGACTACCTTGCCATAGGTGGCGATGTCAGCCTCGACGCCATAGTACTCCTGCGCGCCGCGGGGACCGGTGCGAAAACCGGTGATCACCTCGTCGAAGACGAAGACGGATCCGGACTGGCGGGTGATTTCTCGCACCTCCCGGATGAATTCGCGGGGCTGGAATTCGGGGCGGCGGCTCTGGATCGGCTCGACGATGACGGCAGCGACTTCGTGGGCGCGTTGGCGGATGATCTCGAGGGCCTCGTCGGTGCCGTAGGGCAGGACGATCATGTCGTCGACGGCACGACGCGGGATACCGGGAGCAATGGGAAGGGAGCGGATCGAGTCGCCGGAACCGACGCCTTTCACCAGCACCTCGTCGAAGTTACCGTGATAGTCCTTCGTGAAGATGATGATCTTGTCGCGGCCGGTGACGGTGCGGGCGAGTCGCATCGCAGCCTGGACGGCCTCGGAACCCGTATTGACGAAACTGGCGCGTTCGTTCCCGGTGATCTCGCAGAACAATTGCGCCGCCTCCATGGCGTTCACGTTCTGCGGTCCGACCTCGACCCCTCGATCGAGCTGCGCCCTGAGGGCTTCGGTCACGAAATCCGGTGAGTGTCCGAGGAAATTGGGGCCAAAGCCGTTGAGGAGGTCGATGTATTCGTTTCCGTCGATGTCGACGAGGCGCGAACCCTTCGATTTCTGCACCGCAATCTGGTAGATCATCTCTTTCCAGCGTCGGTTGAAGCCAGAGACCGTGCGCGGGTCGGCATACCATTGGCGGTATTTCGCCGTGAGCTCCTTCGAGGTGCGTGTCTTCGCGATGTATTTCTCGACCAGTTCGTCGAGATGGCGCTGCTGTCGATCGGTGAGGGTATCGTCGAGATTGCGGTTGATCGAGGTTGTCGGGGCGGAGACGTTCGAGGACGAGGCGGGAGCCTCGGCGGGCTTGGCAGGGAGAGAAGCCGGGGCTGCGGAATGAGCAGGAGAAGGGGTAGGAACAGGAGTAAGAGTAGGAATTTGAGTAGGAGTTTGAGTAGGAGTTTGAGTAGGAGTTTTAGGGACGGGGGCGCCGCCTTGAAGGAGGGAGATTTGCTGACGCATCAGATCCAGCTGTTGGGCGACGATGCCTTCGAGACCGCTGGCATTGGCGGGGGCTGTGGGCGCAAAGGTCACGACCGGAGCGGTGGCCTGGACCGTAACGGGAGCGGGAGCGCCGATTGCCGACGCTGGGGGCGCATTGATTACCGGTGCGGCAGGCGCAGCAACAAGTGCCGGTCGATAGCGATCGGACGGCAAGGTGCCATCGAGATGGGCGACGAGGGCGTCGATGTTCGCCAGATCTCCCATGAGGTCGCGCAGGGTGAGGTCGATGCCGAACTCGTTGGCGAGCGCCTTGCTGACCTGTGTCAGCAGCAGCGAATCGAAGCCAAGCTCGAGGTAGGAAGCACTTCCGGTCAGTTCCTCCGCCGGAATCCCGGATAAGTCGGTGAGGACGGCTCGGATCGCGTCGACGAGATTGGCGCGGCGGCAGGCGGGTTCTGGCGTGCTCATGACTGGTGCGGATTGGGGAGAAGCGACGACGGCCTCGGTAGGCGAGGAAGGGGGATTCGGGGTGTTTGTCAGGGGCTTGGGGGAAACCCAATGACGCTTGCGTTCGAAAGGATAAGTCGGTAGCGGAACCCGTTTGCGGGCCTCGTTCGAGTAGAAGGCATCCCAATCGACCTCCACACCCTCGGCCCAGAGGCGTCCGAGCGACTCAAGCGCATAGGCATGGTCGCAACCCTTCTCCTTGACGTGGCGGCAGGTGGAGAGGGCGACGTGGCCCGACTTGCGATCGAGCGACTGGCGGACCAATCCCGCGAGGGTAGAGCCCGGACCGACTTCGAGGAAGATCTGACCGTTTTCAGAATCGCCCTGCTTGACGACGGAACGATGGAAACGCACGGGCTCACGAAGGTGTCTCGCCCAGTAGAGCGGATCGGTGGTTTCCTTTGCAGTGAGCCACTCGCCGGTCACTGTGGAAAGTATGGGAATCGAGGGTCCACTCAAATCGATCCCCGCGAATTCGGCGGCGAACTTTTCGATCACCGGATCCATCATGCGCGAATGGAAGGCATGTGAGGTGTGCAGGGCCTGGGCAACGATTCCGTCGGATTCGAGAGCAACCCGGAAGGTTTCAAGTTCGTCGGCGGGTCCGGCGACGACACAGAGCGAGGGACCGTTGACCGCGGCAAGGTCAAGGGTTTCGGGGAGACGGGCCAAAAGGTCGGACTCCGACAGGCGGACCGAGAGCATTCCTCCTCCGGGCAGATCTCCCATGAGCCGTCCACGCGCCGCAAGAAGACGCAGCCCCGCCTCCAGAGAAAAGACGCCGGCATGGCAGGCCGCGACGAACTCTCCCACGCTGTGCCCGATCATCATGGCCGGGCTTATTCCCCAATGGCGCCAGAGATAGGCGAGCGCGTATTCGATCACGAAGATGGCCGGTTGGGCGAGCACGGTGTGCTTGAGCTGTGTCGCCGCGTCCTCGAGGTTGGAGTCCTTGCGGGGATAGAGGACCTCGGTCAGGCTGAGACCGAGATGGGGACGAAGCAACTCCGAGCAATGGTCGATCGTTTCGCGGAAACGCGGCTCGCTCTCGTAGAAGGCAAGTCCCATGTCGACGTGCTGGGAGCCTTGTCCGGGAAAGAGGAAATTCACCGGGGGATTGCTGCGCTCG
>JAGRPC010000369.1 GCA_020439925.1 Verrucomicrobiia bacterium
GAATCGCCCGGAAATCGACGTCGACAGCTCCCTCCATCTCTTCCCATTCGAATCCGGCCGCATCGAGTTTGGAAGGAATGCCCCGGAGAAGAGCCTCGTCATCCGCGGCGAGGGTGAAAACCGGCCAGGCTTCTGTCTCGTCGCTCTTCCCGTATTGAAAATCGATAATGTCGACCCCGGCGAATCCCGTGTCGAGGAGGTGCAGCATCGTTCCCGGACGTTCGGGAATACGAACGCGGAGGCAGCGAGTGGCCTGGCTCGAGGCCCCCTGCGAACGGGCGATAAGACCGAGTTGGAGGAAGTCGACGTTGGCTCCGGAAACGATGACGAGCACCTTCTTGCCGGCAAGTTCCTGACGGCTTTTCAGGACCGCCGCCAGCCCGAGGGCACCCGAGGGTTCGGAAACGCAGCGTAACGATTCCCAGAGTTCCCGGATGGCGTGACTGACTTCCGCGTTGCTCACCGTCTCGACGCGGTCGAGCGTGTCGCGCAGGACCCGGTAGGCCCATTCCCCGGCCTTGCGGACGGCGGTGCCGTCGCAGAAGAGATCGACCTGATCGAGCGCGACCGGTTCGCCTGCGGCGAGGGCGGCTTTCATCGAGGCCTGACCCGCACCTTCCACGCCGATCAACTCGATTCCGGGCCAGTAGGTTTTCAGCCAGGTGGAAACCCCGGAAGCCATGCCTCCGCCTCCGATCTGGAGAAAGGCCGCATCGAAGGGACCGTGTCCGGAGAGGACCACCTCATCGGCAAGGGTTCCCTGTCCGGCCATGACCCGGAGGTCGTCGTAAGCATGCACGTAGGTCGCCCCGGATTCCTCCTCGTCCGCACGAGCCGCGTGTACTGCCTCATCGTAGGAATCACCCGAGAGCCGGATCTCGACCCAATCCCCGCCATGCTGTCGCACCGCCGCCTGCTTTACTCGCGGAGTCGACCTTGGCATGTAGACCCGCGCCTGGATGCCCAGCGCCTTCGCCGCGAGCGCCACGCCCTGGGCATGGTTGCCGGCGGAAGCGGTGACCACCCCGCGGGAGGCTTCCTCCGGAGTGAGCACCGCCATGCGATTGCAGGCGCCCCGCCACTTGTAGGACTTGACCGCACAGAGGTCCTCGCGCTTCACCCAGACCTCGGGGCCCCCGGGCAGAGAAAAGCTCTCGAGAGGAGTCGGTTGGCCGAACCGATAGACTCGCTCGCGGGCAAAGAGGATTTCCTGCCGGAGCTGGCGGTCGAGCGGTAGGTTTTCACGTTCCATGAGGAGTGGCCGGGACACGCCCTACTCTCCCCCCGGAACCCCCGGGGTGCCAGCGTCTTTCGACCCGATCGCCTCCACACCCTTCCGAAGCACGACCCTTATCCCTTCTTCCGTCCCTCCGGCCAGTGGAGCTTTTCGAGTTCGGCGGCTTCCTCGTCGGTGAGCCGACCGGACTCGCGATTGCCGACTCCCTTGCGCTTGGTGAGATTGTCCCCCAGTTCGGCGCGGGCCGCCTCCGCCTCTTGCTGGAGTCGCGCCACCACCTCGGGATTGGCGGCGGACACGTCGGTCGTCTCGCCCGGATCCCCGTCAAGATCGTAAAGGGCGAGCCCGGTTTCCAGATTCTGATAGGGGGCGGGCAATCCTCCGTCGCCGCCCTTGCCATCCTTGAGACTCCGATAGGTATGGGGCAGGACCAGTTTCCACGTCCCGCTCGAGACCGCCTGGAGCTCGTTCTGCTTGTAGTAATACCAGTAGCTTTCGTGGGGGTTTTTCGCGCCCTCCGCGCCAAGAATGAGGGGCAGGATGTCCTTCCCGTCGATCTTCCGGGGCGGCAGATCCGCTCCGATGAGTCCGGCGAGGGTGGGGAGGAGGTCGATGTTCATGCCGGGATCTCCGCAGACCGTGCCGGCAGGAATCCTGCCCGTCCAGCGCATCACCGTCGGTTCTCGCACACCGCCCTCCCATGCCGTTCCCTTGCCCTCGCGGAACGGTCCGGCGGAGCCGGCATGGGTGCCGTAGGAGAGCCAGGGGCCATTGTCGCTCGTGAAGATGACGAGGGTGTCCTCACCCAGGCCGTTCGTGTCGATCGCGTTGAGGATTTCCCCGACCGACCAGTCGATCTCGGAAATGACGTCGCCGAAAAGTCCCCGCTTGGTTTTCCCGGCGAAACGATCGCTCACATGGAGCGGCACGTGCGGCTGGGGATGAGGCACGTAGAGGAAGAAAGGTCGTTCGCGATTCCGGTTGATGAAGTCGACCGCCTTCGCCGTCAGCCAGGTCGTCATCATGCGCTGGTCGTGCTCGTCGACGATGCGGAGCCTCTCGTTGCCCTGGTAGAGAGGCAGCGGAGGGAAATTCTTCGCCGTGGGATGCTGCGGCCACATGTCGTTGGAGTAGGGAATCCCGAAGTACTCGTCAAAGCCGTGCTGGAGCGGAAGGAACTTCTCGTGATCGCCGAGGTGCCACTTCCCGAAGGCGGCGGTGGCGTAACCCTTTGATTTGAATACTTCCGCGAGGGTGGTCTCCTCCGCGGCGATCCCCGTGCGGCTTCCCGGCCCCAGCGCCCCATGGATCCCGACGCGATTCGGGTAACAGCCGGTGAGCAGGGCCGTGCGCGAGGCCGAGCAGACTCCCTGAGCGGCATACCAGCGGGTGAAATGCCGGCCTTCCTTCGCCATCCGGTCGATATTCGGCGTCTCGTAGCCCTCGGCCCCGTTCACCCCGATGTCGCCGTAGCCCTGGTCGTCGGTGAAAATGATGACAACGTTGGGGGAACGCTCGGCGGCCCGGGAGGCGCCGGGACACAGAACAAACAGCAGGACGGGGAGGAGAACGGAGAATTTGCTCATAAGAATGCTTGGAATCGGCGGAGAGGCGTTTTTAACATAGAAGGAAGCGATCCGCCAAGGCGTGATCGCAACTCTTCCCACCTCGCCATTCAACCCTTCTCACCTCTCAATCCCTCCTCCTCATGGACATCCGCACCGAAGACTACGAACAGCTCGGCAAATTCTACCTCGGTCGCACCTACGATATCGGAGAGAAGGTGCTCGGCGACGATCTCGTTCTCTACGATTCCAAGGATCTCGTTACCCATGGCGTTGTCCTCGGGATGACGGGTTCCGGAAAGACGGGCCTCTGCATCGCCTTGCTCGAGGAAGCGGCGATGGACAACATTCCCGCCATCGTCATCGACCCAAAAGGCGACATTGCGAACCTCCTGCTCACCTTCCCCGACCTCGCTCCGGGGGACTTCCGCCCCTGGATCAACGAGGACGACGCCGCGAAGAAAGGAATCTCACCCGACGAACACGCGGCGAAAACCGCAGCGTTGTGGCAAAAGGGCCTCGGCGACTGGGGCCAATCGGGCGAGCGGATCCGCCAGTTCCGCGACAAGGTCGATCTGGCGGTCTACACGCCGGGATCGAACGCGGGCCTGCCCGTCTCCATCCTCAGTTCTCTCGATGTGCCCGACTTCGAGATCCTCGACGATGCCGAGGCCTTTTCCGAACGGATCGAGTCGACCGTCTCGAGCCTGCTCTCCCTCGTGGGAAACAACGCCGATCCTCTCCGCGACCCGGAGCACATTCTCCTCTCGAACATTTTCTCCCACACCTGGAAAGCCGGACATGGCGTCACCCTCGAAAGCCTCGTGCGGCACATCCAGGTCCCGCCTTTCGACAAGATCGGGGTGATGGACCTCGAGACCGTCTGCCCTCAGAAGAGCCGCCTCGAGCTCGCGATGAAAATGAACAATCTCCTCGCCTCGCCCGGGTTCTCCTCCTGGCTCGAGGGCGAACCGCTCGACATCAAGCGCATGCTCCACACCGCGCAGGCCAAACCCCGTATCTCCATCTTCTGCATTTCGCACCTCAACGACGCCGAACGCATGTTCTTCGTCTCGCTGCTCCTCAACCAGACCCTCGGCTGGATGCGGGCGCAGTCGGGCACGACGAGCCTGCGCGCCCTTCTCTACATGGACGAGATCTACGGCTATCTGCCACCCTCGGCCATGCCCCCGTCGAAGAAGCCGATGATGACGATGCTGAAGCAGGCGCGCGCCTTCGGCCTCGGCGTCCTCCTCGCGACGCAGAACCCGGTCGACCTCGACTACAAGGCCCTCTCCAATATCGGCACCTGGTGGCTCGGACGACTCCAGACCGAACGCGACAAGGCCCGCGTTCTCGACGGCCTCGAGGGGGCCGCGGCGAGCAACAACAGCGGCTTCGACCGGCAGAAGATGGAGCAGCTCCTCGCCGGGCTCGGCAACCGCGTCTTCCTCATGAACAACGTCAACGATGACGCGCCCACCGTTTTTCATGTGCGCTGGGTCATGAGCTACCTGACCGGTCCGCTCGCCCGCGGACAGATCAGGAAGCTGATGGATCCGAAGCGCGCCGAGATTGCCGCCGCGAAGGCCGCCGCTCCCGCACCCGACCCTTCCGCTCCGAAACCCGAAGCCCCCAAGCCACTGCGGCCTCGCCTCCCCCGGGGCGCACAGGATTTCTTCATCCCCGCCGGACCGGGAGTTCCCGCTGCGGAGATCCATTATGTTCCCGCCGTCATCCGCATCGGCGAAGTGCGATACGACGACAACGGGAAAGGAGCCGCGGGCAGCGAGACCGTCGTTCTCGTCAATCCCGTCGATCCTGCCAGCGGCGATATTGACTGGAACCGCAACATCGGACTTCCCAACGAATTGCCCCTGAGCCAGGTGGGCACCGAGCCCGTCGAGGGAGCCGCCTTCACCGACCTGCCGCAGTCCCTCCTCGACGAGAAGCTCTGGTCGAAACTCGACAAGGAACTCGTCGACTGGCTCTACGGAAATCACCGCGTCACCGTCTACAAGAGTCCGCTCACGGGAGAACTTTCGAACCCGGGCGAAAGCGAAGGCGACTTCCGGGCACGCCTCGTCCACGCCGCCCGCGAAGTGCGCGACAAGAAGGTCGACGAGTTGCGCGCCACCTTCGAAAAGAAGATCAAGTCGGTCGAGGAGAAGATCGCCCGGGCCATGGACGAGGTCGAGGAGCAGAAGGCCCAGGCCAACAGCGCGAAGATGGACACGGCGATGCGCGTCGGAAGCACCATCCTCGGAGCGTTGCTCGGAAAACGGGTCTCCACCACCTCGGGACGCTCGGCCATGTCCGGCGCCTCGCGCGCCTGGAAAGAGAGCCGCGACGTGGCCCGCGCCGAGGAAAAGGTCGACGGTTATCAGGAGGACCTCGAGGACATCGAACGCGAGTGCGAGGAGCAGATCGAGAAACTCAAGGAGGCCCTCGATCCCCTGAACGAAAAGCTCGAGACCGTGACCTCCACTCCGCTGAAAAAGAACTGCAGCACGAAGGCCGTCGGTGTCGCCTGGATGCCCTACCGCGTCAACGCCCAGCCCACCCTCGGAGCGGCCTGGTAAGCGATCACATTCCGCCCCGGGCGGCGACCCGCAGGCTCACGCCAGGATCTCCGTCACCACCTTGCCACCCTCCGGACCGGTGAGGCGGTGGGCGCGGCCTTCATAACGATAAGTCAGCTCGTTCGGTTCCAGACCCATGAGATGCAGGACGGTCGCATGAAGGTCGCGGAAGTGAACCTTGCCCTCCACGGCACGGGCGCCGGTGTCGTCGGTCTTGCCGTGGACATGGCCGCCCTTCACCCCGCCGCCGGCGAGCCAGAAGGTGAAGCCGTTCGCGTTGTGTCCGGTCTGGTCCTTCCCGTCTTCGGGCGTGAGCCCGGGACGCCCGAACTCGCCTCCCCAGACCACGAGGGTGTCCTCGAGCAGACCGCGCTGGTCGAGATCCTCGAGAAGCGCGGCGATGGGGGCGTCGGTGGCGTCGCAGTTGGCCGTAAGGTCACGACGATGGTTCTGGTGCTGGTCCCAGCTGCCATGATTGACCTCGACGAACCTCACCCCCGCCTCGATGAAGCGGCGTGCGAGGAGGCACTGGCGCCCGAAATCGGACGGCTTGCAGGTCCCGGTCGAAACGCTGTGACCGACCCGGTAACGCTCGAGGACTTCGGCGGGCTCCGTACTCGTGTCGAGCAATCCGGGCGCCTCCGTCTGCATGCGGAAGCCGAGCTCCATCGAGGCGATGACGGATTCGAGGGCCTCGTCCTCGTCCCGCAATGACTGGTGCTCGCGGTTCATCGCCTGGATCAGGTCGAGCTGGCGTCGCTTCAACGAGGCGGGCAGGTGGTCGCCGGAGATGTTCGGGATCGTCGCTTTCGACATGTCCTCGCCGTTGATCCCCAGCGGCGTTCCCGAATAAACCGTCGGGAGAAAGGCGCTCGAGTAGACCTGCGGTTTGGCGGTGTTGAGACTGACGAAGCCGGGCAGATTCTGGTTCTCCGTTCCGAGACCGTAGCTGATCCACGCGCCGAGACTGGGGCGCTTGCGGAGACGGTCGCCGGTGTGGAGCTGGTGGAAGCTCTGGGCGTGGTTGCCGGTATCGGCATGCATCCCGTTGAGGAGGCAGAGCTTGTCGGCGTGTTTCGCCGTTTCGGGCATCAACTCCGAGATCCACAGTCCGCTCTCGCCGTGCTGCGAAAAATTGAAAACCGAACCGGGATGTTTCTTGTTCCCCGTCTGGGGTTTGTAGTCGAAGGTGTCGAGCTGGGCCGGCCCACCGCTCATGCAGAGGAAGATGACGCGCTTCGCCCTCGCGGGAAACCTGGCCAGTTTCGCCGAAAGATCGGCCGTGGCGGCCGCCGCCCGTTCCTGGCAAAGCGCCGAGAAGGCCAGGTAGCCAAAACCGCACGAGGCACTGCGGAGGAGTCGGCGGCGGGAGACGGACGGATGCATGACGGAAAGGCGGGAATGGATCGCGTCAGTCGACGTAACGGAACTCGTTTGTGGCGAGGAAAGCCTGACAAGCGGTGGCCCACGCCCACTCACGCCTAAGGTTCGCATCCGGCTGACTTTGAGACAATTGCGCGTCCGCGTCCCGTACCAGAGAAATGGCGCGGGCGATCTCTCCGTCGAGAGCGTCACGTCCGAAGATCCGGCGGATCGCTTCGCCCGCGATGGTCTCGTCGCTCCGACCGGGGGCGAGGAGCTTGCGCGCGAGGATCCGCGACTGATCGACAACGAAGGGGCTGTTGAGGAAAAAGAGGGACTGCGCGGGCGAGGCGTTCGACTCCCGCTTCCCGGTGACGGCGAGGGCATCGGGCAGGTCGAAGGGAGCGAGCTCGGGTGGCGGGGAGTTGCGAAGATAGCAGAGATAGACGCTGCGATGATGGCTCGGCTCGTGAAGGTTGCCGGCCAGCTGCACCATGATGTCGCGGTGACGGATCACGGAACCGTCCGGAGGAGTGAGATCGAGTTCGCCCGTCGCGGCGAGGAGCCGGTCGCGAATGGCCTCGGCATCGAGGCGACGGCGGGAGTGGCGGGCGAGAAGACGGTTGTCGGAATCCGCCTCGACGAGTGCCGGATCCGCCGTGCTGTCGAGGCCGTAGGCGCGGGTGAGGACAAGCTCGCGGATCAGGGCCTTCATCGACCAGTGGTGATCCCGCACGAAACGGGTCGCGAGATAATCGAGCAGTTCCGGATGGGTCGGCTTCGCCCCGTAGATGCCGAAGTCGTCGGGCGTGGCGACCAGCCCCTCGCCGAAGAGATGCTGCCAGACCCGGTTCACGAAGACGCGTGCGGTGAGCGGGTGGTCGGGACGCGTGACCCATTCGGCCAGCTCGAGCCGCCCGCTGTCGCTCTTCTTTTCGACGGTCTTCTCCCCGGACATGACACAGGCGCTGAGGAAACCACGGGGAACGCGGTCGCCGAGCTTGGTCGATTCGCCCTTCAGATTGATGCGGGCGTCTTCCGGAGCGGGGCGGTCGCGCACCCCCATCGCGAGCGGCGTGCCCTCGGGCCACTTCGATTTCGGGATGGGCTTGGGTTTTCCGGTGTCCGACTGGATCGGCACGACGGTCTCGACGAATCCCGCCGGGGGCGGCGCGAGGGGCGCGGCCTTGAGCACGTGCAGGTCGGTTGAGGGAGCGGTGAGGCCTTCGTGCGCGGCGAGGCCCCACATCGTCTCGGTGCTCTTGAAGATGCCGGCGAGGGCGTAGTAGTCGCGCGTCGGGATCGGGTCGTGCTTGTGGTCGTGGCAGCGTGCGCAGGCCACGCTGACCCCGAGCAGACCGGACCCGACGACGGCGATCTGGTCGTCGACGACATCCATGTCGAAATTCTCGTTCATCGCCTTGGCGGGTTTCGCGCCGAGGGCGAGGAAACCGGTCGCCACCAGCTGGCGGTCGCGCTCGGCGTCGCTCTCCGCCGCGAGAAGGTCACCGGCAATCTGCTCCCTGACAAAG
Source organism: Verrucomicrobiia bacterium (assembly GCA_020439925.1). GTDB lineage: Bacteria > Verrucomicrobiota > Verrucomicrobiia > Verrucomicrobiales > DEV007 > Arctic95D-9. Next base: position 8,279 of record JAGRPC010000369.1, read on the forward strand.
ACATCAAAGGGACGGTCTCCGTTGAAGGCGTCGATGACATAATCCCGGTAGCGCCAGGCGTGCGGGAAGGTGGGGTTGCGGCTGAGGCCGTCATTGCCGTTCGACTCGCCGAAACGCGCCACGTCGAGCCAGAAACGGCCCCACCGTTCCCCGAACTGCGGAGAGGCGAGCCATTCGTCGACGAGGTCCGCGACGGCTTCCTCTCCCCGTGCTCCGTAATCGGCGACGAAGGACCTGACCCTGTCGTACGACGGAGCCAACCCGGTCAGGTCAAAGCCGAGCCGGCGCACGAGCGTTTCCGGAGGGGCGTCGCCCGCGGGTTTGAGTCCCGCCCTTTCGATTTCGGCGAGGAGGAAACGATCGATGTCCGCGCGCGGCCAGGAGCCCTCCTTCACCGGCGGCACCGGCGGATCCTTGACGGGCTGAAAGGACCAGTGCGTCGTCTTCGTCTCCACCGGAGGGGCCACCGGCACCGTTGGCCCGGAGCGGGGATCGGGTGCCCCCATCGAGATCCAATTTTCGAAGTCGGCGATGACCGCGGGCGGGAGCGGTTCCTCCGGCGGCATCTCGAGGTTGTCCTCCCATTTCAGAGCGAAGATCAGGAGGGATTCTTCGGGCTTGCTCGCGACAAGAGCCGGGCCGGATTCGCCTCCCTTCAAGGTCTCCTCCTTCGTGTCGAGACGCAGCTTGCCGCCGAGCTTCTTGGCGTCCTCGGAGTGGCACTCGTAGCAGTGCTTGACGAGGGCGGGACGAATCTTCGACTCGAAGAAGGCGAGCCCGGCCTTGTCGTCTGCCGCCCGCACCGGTGCAATGGTCGCGAGCAGGCCGACCACGCAGGGGAAAGTCCTTTGGTAAGGCGATGACATGGAACGGCTCCCGAATGGTCAGCTAATCTACCGGACCCTCTTCCCTGCCGGCAAGGACCGCCGTGGACGCATTCCGGCCAGAGCGCGGGCTCGGCAATTAAGCGGAATTCCCTTTTACATCCCCTCGGCTCCTTTCCCGCCGAAGGCCCGGGGTCGATGGGGGTTCGACTGGGGCAAGGACATCTCCGAACACCTCGCCGGTCGGGTGGGCGAAGGAAAACTCTTGAAGCAGGAGACCTATCAACATCTCCATACCGCTGCGCTAGTGGGCGAGTCGTAAGTCTTCGGCTGGCTCGCCCTCGAAAGACCGTGGGGCGGCCGGGTCTCACCCACAACGGCAGCAACACGATGAACTACAGCGTCCCCTGGCCGGCTTCGGAGAAGGATTTCGCCATGATCGCCTGCACCAACCAAGGCGGCGACAAATGCCTGAAGGCGCTCGACGAGGTGGCGGGTTTGTTGATCGGTCAGGGACTCCGGTCACTAGGCAGTGAACCTGAAATCCGACGACAGAGACCGTCATTCCTTTTCCCCTGGGATTTCAGAGGTTCTCTCAATTCAGCGCCGCCAATTTCGCGCGGAATTGACGCAACTGGCGCTGAAGCGTGCGCAACCCGGCCGAGTATTGTTTCGTTTTCCTGGCGTTCCTTGCTTTTCGAGAACGGACGAGCTTCCGTTTTGTAAGTCCGATCTGTGTGGTCAAGGCTTGGATTTTGCGCTGATAGACGGCGATCCGCGGGTCCACCGGCTCAGTGAAACAACAAGGAATGAGGCTGACGCTCGAAGGCTGGACCAATCCGGGATCCGCCGCGAGGCCTAGATTCGAACCGTTCTGGCCGTTGAAGACTCGCAGCCCCGGTGGGGTCTCCTCGATCGCGAGGATCCGGCTTCCGTCGTGGGAAACAGCGAGGGGAGAACGAAGGAAACTCGGGAGGAGAGGGGCCGCGTTCGCCGAGAACAAGCGTGGAGTCGCGATGTCGCCGGTTCCGGGATCGAAACTGAAACATTCGATGGAATCGGGGTCGATCCCGTCACCGCTTCGGGCGTAGATCCGCGAAAGCTCGCAGCTCATCGCCAATCCGTTGGCGCGGTCGCCTTCGAGTGTCACCCGGTCGACGATCTGCATCGCGGCAATTGATAAGGAGATGACCTCATCACCGAGACGGAAAAAGGCGAAAGACGAACCGGAAACGCAGAGAATCTCAGCCGGCGCGGGTGGGAATTGCCCGACGGTGAGATCGACCAAGGCCCCCGTGTCGACAAGCTCGCCGGTTGTCGAAATCGTCAGCTTCCGGACCTGCGAGGCGGATTGGTCGGTCGAGAGCAAACCCACCAGAATCGTGGCGTTGTCGTCACAGCAGGCGATTCCCGTCGCGAAGCCGTCGAAGTCGAAGGTGTCCAACACTGCGGAAGTCGCGCCGTCGAGTAGGGCGACGGGTGTCTTGGGATTCTGGTTGCTAGTGCCGGCGCGAACCTGGTAATTTCCGTCGCAGGTTCCGCATCCGAGATCACCGTCGTTCGCGTCGAACGAGGGAGGCGCGGATGGCGGCGGTTCGAGAAGGCCGGCTTGTGGTGGGGAAGAGTTTGCGATCGGAGTGATGTCGTGCAACTGGACCGTCAGAGTTTCAGGCTGGCCGGGAACTTTGATGACGGGGCTTCCCATTTCGATCGTGTAGTAAGCGGTCCCGGTTGGCGAGAACCCCTGGGGAAACTCGAACTCGCCCGCTGGTTTCACATCCGGCAGAACGAATTCAACGAGCCGACCTCCTGCGGGATCAACGACGATGACGTAGGGAAAGCTGAATCCCTGAGTCAACCCGAGCCGGGGAGCCGACCAAGCCAGCAAACATGCGAGGCAGGCGATCGCGGAGAACGGAGACTTCATCGAAGGATCGGAAGTTCGAACAATGCCGACGCGATCAGCATTGGGAAAAATCGAAAGAAACTCAAGTGGAGAATTACTGCTAGGAATTCCCTTTTTCACCCCCTCGGCTCTCTTCCCGCCGAAGGCCCGGGGTCGGTGGGGGGTCGGCGCGAGTTTATCAAAACCGGACCCAGAATTTACTTGCTCGGGAGAAAAAGGCGGTGATCAGCCTTACCGCGATCGTATTTCGAACTTTTTTCGCATGACTTCATCTCTTGCCTCCATTTCCCAGCGTGTGTTCCAGGTTGGCGAAATCCTTCCGGCACCGAGGCAGTTTGCAGATCTCGCAGTGGTCGATCCGCCCGACCTTTCTATTTTTCTTGTGGATCGTCGGTAACGATCAACTTTCTGGCCGCCGGCACCGATCGCTTTACTGCATACCGAACTTGATTCCCATGAAAACCAAATTGAAATTTCCGCTTAGCCTGGCAGGCATCTTCCTCCTCGCCCTCGCCCCGGAGCTGTGCGCTCAGGGCAAGGGTGGCAGGGGAGGTGATGCCTACAGCAACGGGGCGGGAGGCGCTGGTGGCTCCGGGCCCTCTGGGCAAGCGGGTGGCAATGGCACTACGTCCGGCTCCGATCCCGGCCAGGGTGGCGCGGGCGGCGGGGGTGGGGGCGCGGGCGCCGGCTCCTTCAATGGTGGTGCGGGTGGGTCCGGAGGATTGAGTAACAACGGAGCGGGCGGATCGGCTGGTGCTGGTGGTACGGCATCCAATCGGGATGGCGGCGCTGGCGGATCCAATGGCTCTCCATCCAATTCTGGCGGCGGCGGTGGTGGCGGCGGTTACAGCGCCTTCAGCGGAACCGTGCTTGATAACGCGGTCTCCCTGAGCGGGGGCACTGGTGGGGCTGGAGGGAATACGTTTCAGTTTGGGAATGGCGGTGGTGGAGGCGGTGGCGAGGGCGGGTATGGCGCAGTCGTCACCGGGACGGCCAATTCGACCAACGATGGATCGGCGCAAGGTGGCGGGGGCGGCGCCGGTGGGTTCGGTTTCCGAGGTGGAAATGGCGGCGATGGTGGTGTCGGTATCTATTTCAACACTGCTGGCGCGACTTTGATCAACACGGGCACCGTTTCTGGCGGGCAGGGAGGGAGCCGCGGGGGCGGAGTATATTCGGGGAGTGATGGAGCGGGTGGGCCTGGCGCGTCCGGCTCTGGACTTACGATCGTCAATACCGGCACCATCTCGGGTGGCCTTTCCGGCGATGGCACAACGCGCGCTGCGGCGCTCGCTTTCACCGGCGGCAATAGCCTCCTGACCCTCAGCTCCAGCGGCACCACTGGCACGCTTGATGGAAACATCGCCGTCAGCGGTTCTCTCAGCCTCAATCCTGGCACCGCCTCCGGCGTCGGCATCAGCTTGGCGAACAAAATCACCGACGGTGCGAGTGTCGGCAATCTCATCAAAGTGGGCGACGGAACTCTCACGTTCACTGGCGTCAATTCCTCCACCGGAGGCACGACTGTCAGCGCGGGCACGCTGGAGGTCGATGGCTCCTTCACCGCCGCAGGTGCGGTCACAGTGGTCAGTAACGGCGCGACCCTGAGCGGCAGCGGCACGCTGGCCGGCGGAGTGACCGTGAACAGCGGCGCCACGGTCGCCCCGGGCAGCAACGGCGCGACAGGCAAGCTCACGACCGGCGCGGCGACTTTCACCAGCGGCGCGACTCTTACCACGCGCCTCAACGGCACCGCAGCGGGCAGCGGCTATGATCAGCTCAGTGCCACGGGCAACGTGGCGCTCGGCGGCGCGAACCTTGGCTTCTCTGCCGACAGCAGCCTTCCCCTCGGAGTACCGCTGAATATCGTGCAGACCACGGGAACGCTCAGCGGGACCTTCGCCGGGCTGGCCGACGGCGCCAAGATAACCACCGGGCAAACGACTTTGCAGGTGAAATACAGCGCGAGCGCGGTCACGCTCACCAAGGGAATCGCCGATCTCAACCGCATGCAGGGCGACGCCGCCTTTGACCTCTTCGCGGCCACCGGCCAGACGCCGGGCAGCGGCGGCTTCGTTGGTCCCGGCGTGACGAGCGATATCTTCAATCCTGGCGCGGCGGGTGCGGGCGTCCACACGTTTACCTTCACGCCGACCAGCGGCAGCCCGGTTACCTTCACCATCACGGTGACGGAAACCCCGAGCCTGATCGTCACGACCACCAGCGACGTAGTGAGCAACACCGACGGCCAGATCAGCCTACGCGAGGCGATCACCTATGCCAACACTCTGGGTGCGCAGGCGGACATTACTTTCAATATCCCCGGTGGCGGAACGATCGCGCTAGCTGAGCAGAATGCGGTGGGGGCGCGGATGCTGCCGATCCTGACCAACCCGAACGGCATCACCATCGATGGCGCGAACGGCGGCCAGGGAGCGATCATGATCGATGGCGGCTCGACGAGCGACACGACGGGAGACCGGGTGTTTTTCATCGGGGTGAGCGATGGGGAAGCGGCTGCGGCGACGGGGTTTGGCTCGCTGGTGACAACGAAGCACACGGCGTGGGCGATCCGGAATCTGACAATTCGGAATGGGAATGCGCGAGGCGGGAATGGGGGACCCGGTGGTGGCGGTGGCGCGGGACTCGGTGGCGGCATCTTCGTGAACGCGGGCCGCGCCAGGTTAGAAAATGTTTCTTTGATGAACCATCGCGCGTCAGGGGGCAATGGTAGAGGTATCAACGGATCAGGCGAAATGGGAGGCGGGGGAGGAATGGGGGGCGACGGCCAACGGGGAGGCGGCGGGTTTGGACTCGGAGCAGAGGGAGGAAGCGCATCTATGGCTGGCTCGGCGGGAAGTTTCCCGGGTGGTGCTCCTGGTGGGAATGGTGTGAATCTATCCTCCAATTTCGCTGGAGGAATCGACGGCGGTGGCGGCGGAGGGAACTTTTCTTCTGCGGGATCTGCGGGCGGCGGTGGAGTTGCCGGGGTCGGCGCACACAGCTCTTCAGGCGGTGCTGGTGGTTTTGGAGGTGGCGGCGGCGCTTCGAACTCATTTTCGGGAGGTCAGGGTGGTTTCGGGGGTGGTGGAGGTAGGTCTGGCGGCAATTCAGGAGTGTTTGGTGGAAACGGTGGATTTGGCGGTGGCGGTGGTGGTTCCCTTAATTTGGGGGGCAGCGCGGGTTTTGGAGGAGGAGACGGCGAAGACGGATTCTTCGTCCAGTTTCCAAACTTGGGTTTTGGCGGCGCTGGAGGAGGGCTGGGGGCCGGTGCGGGGATTTTTGTGCGACAAGGCGCGACACTTGAAATGGCGGACGGATCTTTGTCTGGAGGAACTGTTGCAGGCGGTCTCGGTGGAGCAGGCTTCAACGCTTCAGGGGGAATGAACGGCCAAGGCATCGGCTCCGGTATTTTCCTCGCCGGCAGCGCGACTTGGGAGGTCACCAGCGGCGAGGCGGTGACCCTCGACGACAGTCTTGGCGGCGGCACCGATGCGCTGATCACGGGTGGTTTCACCAAGACCGGTGCGGGCACGCTGGTGCTCTCCGGTTCGAACAGCCACACCGGCGGCACGCTGGTGAGCAGCGGCACGCTGCGGGTGGACGGCGCTTTTACGGCAGTGGGTTCGGCGACGACCGTCAATAGCGGCGCGACCCTTCGCGGCAGCGGCACGTTGGCCGGTGCGGTGACCCTCAATAGCGGCGCGACGATCGCTCCCGGCAGCGCCAGCACGACGGGCAAGCTGACCACCAGCGCAGCGACCTTTGCCAGCGGCACCACGTTTAGCGCACGCCTCAACGGCTCCACCGCAGGCAGCGGCTACGATCAGCTCAGCGCCACGGGCGATGTTGCCCTCGGCGGAGCGACGCTCAGCCTTTCCAGCAATACGGCACTTCCCGCCGGGATCCCGCTGACGCTCGTTCAGACCACCGGGACGCTTTCCGGGTCCTTCGCCGGGCTGGCGGACGGCGCGACGTTCACCCTAGGCCAGACGCCGATGACCATCCGATACAGCGCCACTGCGGTAACGCTGACCGCCGGCATCGCCAATCTCTCGCAAAAGCAGGCGGACGCGGCATTTGATCTCTTCGCAGCCACGGGCCAGGCGTCCGGCAGCGGCAGCTTTAGCGGCTCCGGCGTCACGAACAACACCTTCAACCCCGGCGCGGCCGGAGCCGGCGTGTACACGCTCACCTTCACGCCGACTAGCGGCAGCCCGGTGACCTTCGACATCACGGTGACGGAAACGCCCAGCCTCACCGTCACCACCACCAGCGACAGCTCGACCAACACCGACGGCCAGACCAGCCTGCGCGAGGCGATCGCGTATGCGGCGACCTTGATCGGGCCGCAGACGGTAACCTTCTCCAATAGCACAGCCGGTGGTGCCGTAAACTTCCACGATGGAAACGCGCAGACCATCACGATGGACGGAACGGAACTGGCGATCGCCAGCGACCTTACGATCACCGGGCCGGGGGCGGATCTGTTGGCGGTGAATGGGAACCGTTCCAGCCGGGTCTTCAACGTCGGAAATGTGAACGCTGCGATCGAAAGCGTGACGATCACAGGAGGCTTTGTTGCCGGAGCAACGAACAACGTCGGTGGGGGGATTCTCAACTCGGGCAGCCTCGAGATCCGTTCCTGCATCATCTCGGGCAATTCCACCGTCGGGACCGGTTTTGAAAACTCCGCCGGTGGAGGGATCTTCAATGCCGGGATCCTGACAATCACCGAGAGCACGATTTCGGATAACACGGCCACCGGTCCCTACGATTTCGGAGGCGGGATCAACAATGGTGGAACGCTGAAAATGATTCGCTCCACCGTCTCAGGGAATTCCGTCTCCGGACAAGATTCCGTCAGAGGTGGTGGCATCTACAATTCGGGCGACCTCACCCTGAATCTGTGCACTTTTGCCGGAAATTCGGCCAACGGAGGTGGGAGCGGATCCGCAACTGGAGGAGCCATCCACAGCGGCAATACCTTGGTGATGAACGCCTGCACCCTGTCCGGGAATTCCGTGACGGCTCCAAGCGGCGGACGTTCCGGAGGAGCCTTGGATTTCTCGGGATCGGCGCAACTCACCAACTGCGTCGTTCTCGGGAATGTTGCGCCGAATTTCCCCGAAATCAGCGGAAGCCCAACCCTCACAGGGGGCAACATCATCGGCGATACAATCTCCTTCGACGGCATGCCTACCGGCACGACGACCGCCTCCAAGGTCTTCGCGCAGGTGGTGGATATCGGTGGCGTGGACGCGGGTGTACTGACAAACAACGGTGGCCCGACTCAAACCATCGCTCTGGCGGTCGGCAGTCCGGCGATCGACGCGGGCGATCCGGACTTCGATCCGGATGC
>JAGRPC010000370.1 GCA_020439925.1 Verrucomicrobiia bacterium
CCGGCGAACCACATCGTGAAGGCATTGGGGTGGTGATCGCGTCCGTCGTTGCCACCCTGCACCATGGGGGTGCGGCCGAATTCGCCTCCCCAGATGACGAGGGCGTCCTCGAGCAGACCGCGCTGCTTGAGGTCGGTGACGAGGGCGGCACTAGCCCGGTCGGTGGCCTCGCACTGCTCCTTCAATCCCTTGGTGAGGCCGCCGTGGTGGTCCCAGGCCTCGTGATGGATCTGCACGAAGCGGACACCCCGCTCGACGAGACGCCGGGCGGTGAGGCAGGCGTTGGCATAGGAAGCCTCGCCCGGTTTGGCTCCGTAGAGGTTGAGCGTCGCCGCGTTTTCCCTCGTGATATCGATGGCCTCGGGGGCAACCTGCTGCATCCGGTAGGCGAGTTCGTAGGAGCCGATCCGGGTCGCGATCTCGGGATCGCCGACAAGGCCGAGGCGCTTCTGGTTGAGGGCACGCACGCCTTCGATGGTGTCGCGTTGGAAGGCATCGTCGACACCCTCTGGGTTCGAAAGGTATAGTACTGGATCGCCGACGCTGCGAAAAGGCACTCCCGCGTAGGAGGTCGGGAGGAAGCCGCAGCCGTAGTTGTTCGCACCGCCGCTGGCCCCCTTCTTTCCCGTGGAGAAAACCACAAACCCGGGAAGGTCGTGGTTTTCCGATCCAAGCCCATAAGTCACCCAGGACCCCATGCTGGGGCGGCCGAATTGTTGCGAGCCCGTGCTCATGAAGATCTGGGCCGGGGCGTGATTGAAAGCGTCGGTGACCATCGACTTCACGATGCAAAGGTCGTCGGCAATCGCGGCGGTGTGCGGGAGGAGCTCCGAGATCTCCGCCCCGCTCTCCCCATGACGGGCGAACTTGTATTTGGGCCCGAGCAGGGTGCTGTTCGGCGAGATGAAGGCGGCGCGGTAACCCCGCAGGAGCTCGGCGGGAGGGAGTTTGCCGTCCCACTTGGTCAATTCCGGCTTGTTGTCGAAGAGCTCGAGATGACTCGGTGCTCCTCCCTGGAAGAGAAAGATGACCCTCTTGGCTTTTGGGGCGAAATGGGGCCGCTGGCCTGTCGGTGATGAAGCGCCGAAGGCCCGATCCTGTCCCAATAAGGAAGTCAATGCGATCCCGCCAAGTCCGACGCCACAGTCGCGGAAAAACCAGCGACGGGTGTGGAAACGGCGCTGCTCTTCGAGGAGTTCGGTGAGGTGCTTCATTTGTTCGGTCACTCCTTGGTGAAGGTCTCGTCGAGATTCAGCAGGATGCGCGCGGCAAGGGTGCAGGCGGCCTTGTCGCCTTCGGTCCCGGGTTGAACCTCGCGTTGCTTTTTCATCAGCCCTGAAACGGTCTCGAATTCCTCCGGCTCGGGCGACCTGGCGAGGGCGAGGCGCCAGGCAAAATCGAGACGTTCGGCATCGGTCGTTCCGCCTTCCTCGAGGATGCGATGGGCGAAAGCGCGGGCGGCCTCGATCGAGACGGTTTCGTTCAGGGCAACGAGGGCCTGGATGGGTGTGTTGGCCCGGGTGCGTCGGACGCAGGCAACGTTGCCTTCGGGCGTGTCGAAGGTCTGGAGAAAAGGGTAGGGTGTCGTGCGTCGGCGCCAGGTGTAGACCGCGCGGCGGTAGCGGTCCTTGCCAGTGGCTTCCTTCCACGGGAAGGGAGCGTAACTTGCCGGCGGCTCGAAGAGAAACTGCGGTGCCGGCGGCATGACTGAAGGACCGCCGACTTCGAGATGAAGAAGGCCGCTCACGGACAGCTGGATGTCGCGGATGATCTCTCCTTCGACGCGGAAACGTGGACCGCGCGCGAGGAGGCGATTATCGGGATCGCGTGCCAGCAGCTCCGGGGTGACACGGCTATCCTGCCGGTAGGTGCGCGAGGTGAGAATGAGTCGGTGGAGGTGTTTCAAGCTCCAGCCATGGTCCATGAAGTCGACGGCAAGCCAGTCGAGCAACTCGGGGTGACTCGGCGCTTCACCCTGGGTGCCGAATTCTTCGGGGGTGGCGACGAGACCGGTACCAAAATAGGCCTGCCAGACGCGATTGACGATCGCCCGCGCCGGGGTCGGGGAGTTCCGGGCGACGAGCCACTTCGCGAAGGCAAGACGGTCGTCCCCTGCATTTTCCGGCAAAGGATTCAGGACGGCCGGCACGCCCGGAGTGACGGGATCGGCAGGCTTGAGCCAGTCTCCGCGCTTCAATATGCTGGTGAGGCGAGGTTCTTCGCGGGCCTTGAGGGTGAACTGGGTGACGCCTTCGGGATGCCCGGCCCAGAGTGCTTCGATTTCGGCGTTGGCCTTGGCGTAGCGTGCCGCGAGTTCCGGATGACATTGGCCCGCGACGGTTCGCCAGTAACCGAAGATCGTCGCCACCTGCTGAGGGCTGCGCTTCTCACGCGGCACCCCGAGAGCCTTCCGGATCCGGGGCGGCACGGGATCGGCTTCGGGATCCGGCGAGGTCGTCGCGCTGATACGGAATCTCCCCATCTGGGCCGCCTGAAGGTCGTCGGCATTCCAGCCCCCGATTTTCTGGGAGAGTTTAAAGGTGAGGTTGGATCCGTCGACCGGAGCGGAAGAGGCAAAGACGGCGACACTTTCCAGATTGCGGCGGCCCGGGCCCAGATCGGAGGACCATCCCGTATCGGGATTGCCGTCGATCGCATAACCCGCCGGACCGAAGTACCGTTCCTTGGGTTCCTTTTCGTTGAAAAGCGGATGCACAGGGGTCTTTTCGGGAGCAGCGAGATCGGAGGTGGCCTTGGCAAAGGCGACTTTGGCCACCTTTCCGGCCGAGTCGGTGCTTTCGACTTCGAACTCGGAAAGCCCGAAGGTTCCCATGAAGGAGCGCCCCGGCCCGTTCGCGGGCAGGTTGGGATCGTTCAGCATCTCGAGGCGGAAGCCGGTGATGCCTTTCAGTTCCGACTTCAGGCGGAACACCGTCGTGCTCTTGGTGGGCTGGAATCCAGCCGCTACAAAGGACCCATCTTGCTGTGGCAGGATGCGCTGGCCGCCGGTTGCATTTTTGTCGACTTCGGGGCGAATCACGGTCCACGCAGGCTTGGTGGAAGCTCTCCACGAATCTTCCCAGGCAGCGAGCTTTTCCTCCCAGTCGGGCGTTTCCTCGCGGAGGCGCGCTTCGATCGCGGCAATGTCCCGCAGGATGGAGCTTCGGCGCTGGAGTTCCTCGGGCGTGTAGACCCGCGGCTGGGCTTCGTGGTCGTTGTTGAGGAAAGCGAAGAGCTGGTAATATTCCTTCTGCGTGATGGGGTCGTACTTGTGGTCGTGGCACTGCACGCAGTTCAGCCCGAGAGCGAGGATTCCCTTCCCGATCGCGTCCATGCGGTCAAACATCGCCTCCATGCGGAACTGCTCAGGATCGACTCCCCCCTCCTCGTTGAGCATCGAGTTGCGCAGGTAGCCGGTGGCGACAACCTGATCCTGGGTCGCCCCGGGCAGCTGGTCGCCGGCGATCTGTTCGATGATGAACTGATCATAGGGGAGATCGTGGTTCATCGCGTCGATGACCCAGTCGCGATAGAAATGGGAGATGCGTGGTTTGTCCTTTTCGTATCCGTCGCTATCGGCATATCTCGCCGCATCCAGCCAGTGGCGTCCCCATCGTTCGCCGTGATGGGGAGAAGCGAGTTGCGATTCGATGACCTTGTCGATCTGGTCGGCCCTGAAGTTGCGTTGTTCTTCTATGCTTGGGGGCAGACCGGTGAGGTCCAGGTGAAGTCGTCGCAACAGGGTCATCGCATTGGCCTCGGGCGAGAAGTCGAGCCCTTCGCGGGCGAGCCGTTCCCTGATAAAGGCATCGATGGGATTGGATTCGCCATTTTTCGGCAGCGGCGCCTGCACCGGGGCACGGAAGGACCAGTGATCGCGTTTGTCCTCGACGGTGACGCTGGCTTCGTCGGGAAAATCTGCGCCTTGATCGATCCAGGCGCGCAGGATGCCGATTTGTTCCTGCGTGAGGGGTGCGCCCTTTTTCGGCATACGACCTTCGGGGCGAACACCGGCGACGAAGTGAATCAAGGTGGACGCCCCGCTATTCCCCTTTTCGAGGGCAGGTCCGAGTTCTCCGCCGGCAAAAAGGGAGGGCTTGTGATCGAGACGGAAGCCGGCTTCCTGGTGCTTTGGTCCGTGGCACTGGTAGCAGGATTCTGCGAAGATCGGCTGAACGTCCTTCACGAAATCGATCTTCCGCGCGGCCGGGGCTGGGAGACTGGCGAGATCGGCTTCGGACAGTTTCAGCGGAGAGGTGTCGCGTATGACAAATCCCTCGGGCCAGGGGGCGCCGGTGTCGATCCAGGCGCGCAGTTTTCCGATCTGCTCCGCGTTCAGGGCCTGAGATTCCTTCGGAGGCATGGCCTCGTCCGGATCGAGGCGCGAGACGCGTTGGATGAAATCGCTTTCCTCGCTCTTTCCGTTGGCAAAAGGAGCCCCGCTTTCACCGCCCTTGCGAAGGTGCTCGGCCGAGTCCAGCCGGAATTTGCCTTTCTGCTGGCGAGGTCCGTGGCAGGAAACGCACGAAGTCTCGAGAATCGGTCTGATGTCGCGATGGAAGTCGAATCCATCTGCGACGGGAGGGAGCTCGGCTGCATTGATCACGCTCGCGCCGAGGATGAGCGGCGGGATCAACCGGGAGAGATTTCGGTTTCCGGGGATCATTGGGGGGGGAGGAGGAAAACCTTCTCCTACGATCCTCTCGGCAACTTCCCGCGTCTTGGACACAGGGAGTGCGTTTTGGTATGATTCGATCATTTCACGGGTCCGCAATCGTGGCGGGCCCGATGTGAGATGGGGTTCGATGTTCAACGTCACCGGTCTCCCAGGGGACGTCTGGTTACCGTTGAACCTCGAAAGTCTCGAAAAAGGAAACCATAGGCTCAAGCCCGGTCGACGGGTGCTTCAACCTCGTTCTCCGCGAGCATGGCCCGGTCCGAAGGCAGGGGCATCACGTCGGTTGGGGTGAGGGTTCCGGGAAGGCGGCCGTCCCGACGCGAAATGAGGCTCTCGACGATACGGTTGGCCATCGCGGTGTGCCCCGAGGCGAGCTTGAGAACGAGTTTCCGTGCACCCGAAAGATCGTAGAGCACGACATCCTCGCTGAGGAAGCGGTGTTCCTGTGTGATTTCAAGTCCGTCAAGGGCAAGGTCGGCGGCATAGTGGCGGAACCAGCGGCGCCCCACGAAATGGAGATGTCCGGGCTTGGAGGTCTCGGCAATGACGCGTCCGAAGGTCATGGGGGTGAATCCGGGGAACCGTTTCACCGAGCCGACGACAACCATGGCCGACCATTCGGGATCCCCCTTGCGGCCGCCCAGCGAGACGCTGAGGTTCTGGTGCTCCGATGAACTGAGGCCGGCGTAGAGCAATTCTTCGCCGGGACGCGAAACGAAGGAAACGAGCTTTCGGGAAAGGAGCCAGAAGAAGGCCTTGATGCGGCGAAACAGCTTCGGAGTGAGGTAAAGGCTGAAGCCGAGGAACAGGAGGAAAACCACCGCTGCGAGGATGGGGTTCACGCTCATCAGGGCGAGTCCGCCGAGGACAGCAACATCTTCTCCGACACTGGCCACCATGTTGGTAACCGGTTCGGGAGACGCGTTGAGAGCGAGCCGAGTTCCGGATTTGAACCCGTGGGCGACGAGGGTTGTGCCGCCGGCGAGCAGGCCCACCACCACCTCGAAAGCAGGGTCGGTGGGCCCGAGCGTGTGAATCGCGAGAAGTCCCCCGCCGACCGGGCGGATCAGGGTATGAACCGAGTCCCAGAGCGAGTCGACCCACGGGACCTTGTCGGCGAAAAACTCCATGCAGAAGAAGATCCCGGCTGCCGTGAGGACGAGCGGATCACCGAGGACCACCAGTTCAGGGTAGGTCGAGGAGACGTCGACCCAGCCTTGATTGATGGCAAGACCGGTGACAAAGACGACCAGATAGAGATTGAGCCCTGCGAGGGTGGCGAAACCGAGGGCGACACACAACGTTTCGATGACTTCCATGGCAAAGGAGGGTGGAGTTTGAAATCGGCAGGAGAACGGAACGACGCCATTGCACCACATCCGGTCCCGTCTTACGACTACAAACGTGTCGGGGCTTTGTAATCATAGAGGCAAAGGGACTCTTCGAGAAGAAGACTGGCATGATTGCGGAGGGGAAAAACTGTATTTGAAATATAGGTTAAAGCCATGAACGGGAGGTTTCTGTCCATTGCAACAGTGGTCTTGTTCGCCGGGCCACTCACGTTGCGGGCTTTCGATCCCATTTACGAACGGGCTCCCATTTATTACCACGAAACCGAGCCGGACACGAAGCTGACGCGGTTTTTCCAGACGGCCGGAAATAACCCTGTCCTGTGCAACGGAAGTCCGAGGGAAGTCCTCGCGGAGCTTCTCGAAAAGCTGAAAGTTCCGGTCGAGTCCCAGGTTCTGGTTTTTTCCAAGACGAGCGCCCAGAACAGCCGGATTGCTCCCGAGACTCCACGCGCGATTTATTTTTCCGATGATCTCTACCTCGGTTGGGTTCAGGGGGGTGAAATCGAGGCCGCCAGTTTCGATGCGCGCCTCGGGATGGTCTTCCATCTGATCAAGCTGACCGAGCGGAGGCCCGGATCGCCTCCTCCCCTGGCACGCGAGCGGTCCTGCCTGAACTGCCACGCCGGTTCCTCGAATCATGATCTGCCTGGGCTGATGGTGCGTTCGGTCTACCCGACCGCGACGGGACTGCCCCTCTTTGAGGCGGGAACGTTCCACACGCGGCAAAGCAGTCCGGTCGAGGAACGGTGGGGCGGATGGTACGTAACCGGATCGGTAGAGGGGAGGGAGCACCTCGGAAACGCCCTGGCCCAGGCTGCTCCGGGTGGCCCCGGCGTCGAATTGCAGCGCCTCGCCGAAGGCCGCGTCCTCAAGCTCGATGAGTTGTTCGGCTGCAGCCCCTATCTCAATGGCGGGCAGAGCGACGTCGTCGCCCTGATGACTCTCGAACACCAGGTCGGCGTGCACAATGTGCTGATCGAGGCCAATCTTGCAACGCAGGCGACCTTGCATCGCCATGTGGAGATGAAAAAGGCATTCGGGGAACCGGTCGACAGCCTTCTTTCGGAAACGAACGAGCGCATCCTGCAGCGACTGGCGACGAGGGTTCTGAAAGAGATGCTTTATGTGGAGGAGGTGCAGCTTCCCGGTGGAATCGAGGGCACGGGAGTGTTTCAGGCGGCCTTTGAAGAAGGACGGAAGAAGAGTGCCGAAGGCCGTTCCTTGCGGGATTTCCGCCTCTACGAAAGGCTCATGAAGTATCGCTGCAGCCACCTCATCTACTCGGAGGCTTTCAACAACCTTCCGGAGGCGATTCGTTCCCGCATTCTTCAGCAGCTTCACGGAATTCTCACCCGTCCCGCCGATTGGCCCGAGTTCTCCCATCTCGGAGAAGCGGAGCGAGGACACATTCTCGCCATCGTCAGGGAAACCGTTCCCGACCTCCCGGAAGGATGGTGACCGGAATCCCGGGAACGGGTCAGGCAGTTCTGGCCTCCCGATCCAGTTCCGAAAGTCTGGCCTGCAGGCAGGCGACCGGTTCGCCAAGACAGATGAACGTGTGCCCCTGTTTGGCCAGATCGGAACCGTTGCCGATCATCCACATGGTTTTTCCGGACGCGAGTCCGGCCTCACGAATCTGGGAGAGCGCGTTCTGCAACACGGGCGAATCGGGTTGCCAGCACACCCCGAGGTCGGCTGACAGGTCGTAGGGCCCCGCTGCAATAGCGGTCGTCAGGGGATGGGCGGCGATTTCGTGAGCGTTGGCGAGTCCCGTTCGCGTTTCGATCTGCGGGAGTATGATCAGCCTGTCCTCAACCGTTGTCTTCCAGGTCTCGTAGTCGAAATCCCGCACCCAGGCATTGCCTGGTCCTCCCGGACGGCGTTTTCCACGGGGAGGCATCCAGACGGCGTCCTGGATGAGGTTCATCGTCTCGAGGGACTCGACGCACGGGACGAGGAGCCCGCAGGGTCCGAGGTCCATGGCGAGGCGGATTGGCGTGTATTCCGCCTGAGGAGGGCGGAGCAGCACGGGAAAACCGGTGAGGCGCCCTAGTCTGCAGCCCTCCGCGACGGTTTCGTGATCGTGGGTGAGGTGTTCCAGATCGATGATCAGATAGTCGAGTCCGGCATTTTGGGCGACCTCGACGAGGCCCGGCCAAAAGTGCTGGGTGGCGAGGACTCCGGTGACGATTTTGCCGGAGTCGAGTTTCTGGCGAAGGAGGAGCGCGGGTTCCATCGACACGACTATTCCACCGTCTTCACCTCCGTGGCCATCTCGAGAAGTGCGTCCATCAATTTGACGGAGGCTTGCGGCTCGAGATTGTTTGTGCCGGGCCAGGTCTCGTAGCCGCCGAGTTCGAAGTGACGGGGAGTCGGCATGTATCCGTAATAGCCTCCGACCAGCTCGACCATGAAGGATTCTGCAAAGGGGCTTCTGTCCCTGAACTCCATCCCTGTCTCCGCAAAGGTTTCGCAGGGAGAAGTGCCGATACAGATTTCTCCGATGCGCAACACCTGCACGGGAAGTTTCGTTTCCGGCGATGCCTGCGCGAGGCGTTGTACTCGACCGGCGTAGGCGAGCGGAAGGACAGCCTTGTCGCCGATACGCGGAGCGTCGGCTTCGGTCTCCCGGGCCCATTTCATCAGCTCATCCGGGATCGTGCGCCACTTCACATCCAGTTCACGGAAACGTGCATCGAGAGGTGCACTGGCTTTCCACTCCAGAGAGGAAACGGCGCCGGTCACTTTTGCGGCGAGGTCGTCGGCAACGAGCTGCATTTGCTCGTAGGGCTGTTTGCGAAGGCGCGGCTCCCGGAAGTTGATATTGTTGATGTCACCGCTCGTGCCGTTTGCCATCATCGCGACAATCGGGGGATCCTGCTTTTCCGAACTGAGGATACGTTCCACCGCCTTGCTGTAGTAGCCGAAGTAGTCGGCCGACACATGGGCTTGACCGACACCGCCGACGTAGTGAAGCGAGTAGGCGGAGTAGAGCGAGATGATCGGGCCGCCCGGCTCACGCAAGACCACAAAGGAAACGCGCGGGTCGATGGGGCCGGCTGGTTCGATGAGGTTGTCCCCGCCTGCCCCGGGATTCATCTTCACCTTTTCATCCGACTTTCCGAACGGGTTTTGGGGCATGGTGCCTTCTTTGAGGAACCACCGACGGTTGAATACGTGATCGGGCACATCGATGTGACCGAAGGCGATTTCTGCCGGACGCAGGAGATTCAAGGCCCGGCGCACCCCGTCCGCGATCCGTCTGGCGACGAAATGCTGGTAGTCGGTCAGCTCGATATCCGACGAATAGGTCCTCACCTCTCCATAGAGTGCATTGGTGGCCGAATGGGTGTGGGTGGCCGAGATGACGACGTGACTGGGGGGGATCGAGAGTTCCTTTTCGATGAGGGACTTGGCCTCGACGGCAAGGGAGCGATGCATGCCGAGCAGGTCACAGACGACGAGAGCGACCTTCGTTTTTCCGTCGTCCAGGACGAGGCACCTGGCATGCAACTCGTCGTGGATGTGTTCCGCGGGGAAGGGGGTGAAACCACCGACGATGGATTCTCCGAGCGGCGGAGTGATCACGCTCGTGGCTGCTCCGGCACGCAGCGGGGGGCTGCTTTGCTGGGCCGGGAGCGGCAAGGCAAATAACACCGCGAAAGCGGGAATGAGGGCCAGAATCCTTTTCATGTCGTCGGAGGGCGAGGCTGGCAGGCGAAGGAGCGTTCCGGCAAGCGCAAAGCGTGGCGCATTTCCGTTCGCCGGATGGGGATTCGGTTCTTTGAGCGCGCCAAAAAGGGGTTGAAGAGGCAAACGAACCTCACTACCTTCCCCGCCCCTGCCCGACCCCCCGGTTTTCAGGGGCAACCCGCGTCGACCCATGCTCACCCAGATTCGCCACATCCAAAAGGGAGTCCTCATCGCTGTCACCGTCATCATCGTGGTGTCGTTTGCCTTCCTCTACTCTGATTTCGACTTTGTCGAAGGCACCCTGGGCCGCCAGGATTGTGTCGTGAAGGTCTACGACCACTGCTACCGGCTCAAGGAAGCGCAGCAGCTCGCCAATCATTTCAATGTGGCCCTCGAACTCGGCATGTACGATTTCGCGACCGTGCTTTTTGGCGAAAACCGGCAGGATCAGGACCGCACCGACTTCATCATGAGTCTCGTGATCCTGAGGCGGGAAGCCGAAAAGCTGGGCATTGAGCCCAGTGCTGAAGAGATCAAGGCGGCGATTCCTTCTCTTCCCATTTTCCAGCAGCCTTGGGTCACCGCCGAGATGGTGGAAAATCGCATTCTCGGTCCCAATGGGTTTACCCAGGGTGACCTTGCTCAGCTGGTCAAGGACTACCTCAGTTTCCAACGACTCCGCGACCTCATCGGGGCAGGGATTGCCGCCGTTCCCAGCGAAACCGGACGCCGGTATATTCAGGCAAACCAGCGCTACACCGCCACGGTCGTCGCCTTCAATCGTGATGACTACGCCAAGGACCTCAAGATTACCGACGAGGACATTGCCAAGTATTACGAGGAGAACAAGGATGAACTCCTGAGCGAGCCGAAGCGCGGTTTCGACTACGTGAAATTCTCTCCCAAAGCCCTGCCCGAGGATGCCACGAACGAAGCCAAGGCCAAGGCCAATCTCGATTTCGCCAATGCTGTGAACCGGGCCTACGCAGACCTTGCCGCGGACGAGGCGAAGTTCATGGAAATCGCCAAGCAATACACCGGGGAGAAAGCGAATTTTACGGGGGAAGTGGCCACTCTCGAGCCCTTTCCCCGAAACGAGGCTCCGGATCTTCTGAAGGACAATGCCGAAGCGGTGGGCGAATTGTTCAGCGGCGCAGCCCAGGTTGGGGAAGTCTCCGTTCCGGTGTCAGGTGAAGGGGGGGCGTATCTGGTCTTTCACTTCACCAAGTCCATTGAACCGACTTCCCTCACGCTGGAACAAGCCACTCCGGCGATCAGGGAAGCCCTCGCTGCTACCCGATCCAACCGTGCGGTGAATGACGCCGCCAGTGCCGCTCTCGCCAAGTTGAACGAGGCGGTCAAGGCCGGAAAATCCTTTGCCGGCGCGGCGAAGGAACTCAACCTGAAGACCGAGACGCTGGAAGCGTTCTCCGAGAGCGAACCTCCGGCAGGATACGCGGACGCTTCGGTTCTGGTTCGGGCCGTGAGCGGCCTCGAGGAAAAGGGAATCTCCGCAGTGACGGAGCGCACCGGAGGCACGGGTTATCTCGTCGCCCATGTCGACAAGATCGTCATCTACAAGGACGAGGAGGCGGAGGCGAAGAAGAGCTCCCTCGCCGCCTCGATCAAAAATCGGACCGATCGCACGTTGTTCACCGCCTGGTTTAATCAGCGGCGCAAGGAGTCCGGATCGCGTCGGCCCGACACCCCAACGATGCTCCAGTGAGCTCCGAGGTGGAGGAACTCTTCGACGATGCCAACGGCGATCTCGCCGTTGGAGATCTCAACTCTGCGGTTGCGAAGTACCGCCGCTGCGTGGAACTGGATCCCGATTTTTTTGACGGTTGGCACGCGCTGGGGATGGCTCTCATGAAAACAGGGCACCTCAAGGAAGCCATCGGAGCCGGTCTTCAGGCGATCACATTGCAGCCGAACGACTTGCTGGCGTGGACCGCCCTCTCCCAGATGTATGTTCAGGATGGGCAGATTGGCGAGGCCGAGGATGCGAAGGGAAAGGCCCGGATTCTCTCCCTGGGGGGCAAGGTTGTCCGCGACACCTGAACGCAGGAATTCTGCGATGGAGTCGGTGTTCCTCGCACGGTCTGAGGAGACGATCTCCGAGGGTTGTCGTTAGCCCGGTAGAACCGGTCTTCCTTCTCGTTCCTGTCGCTCGGACTCTCGTGCCAAAAACCTCGTAACTCACTCTTCGAACGAGGCTTTCGAGGAATTGAGGGCAATTCCCGGAGGGTTGGCACATTGGTTGAAGCCCCGTCAGATCGGGGTTGCAGGCCAAATTGCAAAAAAAACAGCAAAAATTTCCGGATTGGCATGGCTGGTGCTTTTTGGGGGTGAACCAGTGAGCAAGAGCTTCGATTTGAGTCGCTTGTGAACCAACCCCAAAAACAAATGAGAGATACATTCAACCTGAAAACCATGCTGTTGGCGGCCCTCGTGGCAATGCCTCTATTGTTTGGAAACCTGATCGCCCAGGAGGCGGCACCCGCGGCTCCCGCAGCTGAAGCTGCACCTGCCGCCGAAGCGCCTGCCGCCTTGAGTGCCTACACAGGGGATTACGCTTCGGACCCGGGTTATGCCGTCTTCACGGTCAATAACCTTTGGATCTGCATCGCGGCGGCCCTCGTGTTCATCATGCACCTCGGCTTTGCAACGGTGGAGAGCGGCCTCAGCCAGTCGAAGAACACCGTAAACATCCTCTTCAAGAACGTCTGGATCGTCACAACGGGCATCCTGCTCTATGCGTTCTGGGGCTTCAACGCAATGTACCCGGGGGCCTACGCATCCGCCCTAGAGGAGGGTGCGGAGCCGGCATGGAACGGCTTCTTTGCGTTGGGTTCATGGTTTGGCGGTGGCCTCGGTGATGCTGCCACCTCCACCGCGGAATACAACGCCGGTTACACCAAGTGGGGTGACTTCCTCTTTCAGGCCATGTTTGCCGCCACTGCCGCGACGATCGTTTCCGGTGCCGTCGCCGAACGCGTCAAGTTGACTACCTTCATGATTTTCGCCCTGCTCCTCGTCGGTCTTGCCTATCCGGTCACCGGAAGCTGGAAGTGGGGGAACGGATGGCTCCAAGCCAAGGGTTTCTACGACTTCGCCGGATCTTCCGTGGTCCATGCCTTCGGTGGTTTTGCCGCCCTCGCCTGCGTCCTCATCCTCGGCCCCCGGAAGGGCAAGTACACCAAGGACGGCATCAAGCCCATCGTGGGCCACAGCATGCCTTTGGCCACCATCGGTGTCCTCATCCTCTGGCTCGGCTGGTTTGGATTCAACGGAGGTTCCGCCCTCAGTGCCGACCCCTTGGCTGTTTCCTTCGCCCTCGTCACGACCTCACTTGCCGCCGCGGCCGGTGCTGTCGGTGCGATCATGACCTCCTGGGTGCTCCTCAAGAAGCCCGACCTTTCCATGGCGCTGAACGGCATCCTTGCCGGTCTCGTTGGAATCACCGCCGGGGCCGACACGGTTCTGGAAGGGTCCGCGATCCTCATCGGACTCATCGCCGGGGCAATCGTGGTTTTCTCCATCCTCTTCCTCGACAAGATCAAGATCGACGACCCGGTCGGAGCGATCTCGGTCCACGGGGTTTGCGGGGTCTGGGGAACGGTGGCCGTGGGAATCTTCTCCTTCAGCCCAGACCACAGCTTCGGCACTCAGTTGCTGGGAACCCTCGCGATCTCGGCTTTCGCCTTCATCTTCTCCTTCGCGGTGTTCTTTGTCCTCAAGCTGATCATGGGTGTCCGTGTCAGCCCCGAGGAAGAGCACGAGGGGCTCGACGTGGCCGAGCACGGTGCGCCGGCCTACAACATCTGATCGCAGGTTTGCGACCAATCGAAGTTTCGGAGCGGCGGGGATTTTTCCCCGCCGCTTTTCTTTTGCCTGTGAGTCCGGGAGGGGCCTGACAAAAAACAAAGCTCCCGAAATCCGGTCTCGACACCGCATCGGCCGGTCCTTATAGTTCGCGTCGTGCAAGAGTACGCCTACATTCACGACGAGGATGATATTCCCGCCCCCCTTCTGGAGGTGCCGTTCCTCGAAGCCTTTTCCAAGGAGCACCTCGATCAGGTCCTCCACGCATCGGCTTTTATCGAGTGCGAACCGGGTGACGTGATCATCGCCGAAGGCGACGAAGCCTCACGCATCTTCATTCTTCTCGCAGGAGAGGTCGCGGTGGTCAAGGAAGGCAAGCAACTCGTCCGGATGAGCCACGCCGGCGATATCTTCGGGGAACTTGCCGCTCTCGAGGATGAAGTCCGGTCGGCTTCCGTGGTGGCCGTGGAGCCTTCCTTCTGTCTCGCCGTCGATCAGAAGTTCCTCGAGCACATTCTTCCCAAGGAAGACAACCCCGCCTTTTACGCCTGCCTTTTTGAATTCATCGCCAAGCTGACGACCAAGCGGCTCAAGGCCACCTCCCAGTACCTCGCCAAGCTCGACGAGGAACTGCATCGCCTCCGCGAGGAGTGCTCGGGCAAGTAGTCCGAGCCCCGTCGGATTTTCCGGTCTCGCGGGCAGAAGCGCCTCAACGGAGGCTCAGTGCGACCTCGGGCTCGGCCGTTTGTCCCTGGCTGAAGAGGAATCTCAAGTCCTCGAGTTCGAGATTGCGGGTGAAGCCTTCCTCGCCGAGCACGCTGGTCATCATCGCACTCTTCTGTTGCTGAAGAATGCGGATCTTTTCCTCCACCGAGTCCCGCATGAGAAGCCGGTAGGCGTTGACCCTGCTTTCCTGGCCGATCCGGTGACAACGGTCGATCGCCTGGTTCTCGACCGCGGGGTTCCACCAGGGATCGTAGAGGATGACGTAGCTCGCCGAGGTGAGGTTGAGGCCGCTGCCGCCTGCCTTGAGCGAAAGAAGGAAGGTCTTGGCCTCTTTTGACTCCTGGAAGTCGCTGATGACCTCGTGACGGTTCTTGGTCTGACCGGTGAGGTAGCTGTAGGGGCGGTCTCGGTCCTCCAGCTCCTCCTTGATGATGTCGAGCATGGAGACGAACTGCGAGAAGACAAGGACCTTGTGACCTTCCTCGTGGAGCTGGTCGAGGAGATAGAAGAGGGCGTTGAGCTTCGC
>JAGRPC010000371.1 GCA_020439925.1 Verrucomicrobiia bacterium
TGGTGAAGCCGGGTTCCCAGCCCACTTCGCGGGCATGCTTGCGGAGGATGCGATTGCCCACCGAGTGGAAGGTGCCTCCCCACAGGTCGCGCAGATCGAAGGGAACCAGCTCGCCGACGCGCTCGAGCATCTCGCGGGCGGCCTTGTTGGTGAAGGTGAGAAGGAGGATGTTCGCCGGTCGCACCCCGTTGTCGAGGAGGTAGGCGACCCGGTAGGTGAGCGTCCGTGTCTTGCCGCTTCCGGCCCCGGCGATGACGAGGGATGGCCCGGGAGGAGCGGTCACGGCGGCGAACTGCTTTTCATTCAGTTCGGCGGCGTAATCGATCCTCGACTTCGCGTTCGCGGGAACGCGGTGCACGGTATACTCACGGGCCATCTTCCGGTGACCTTATGCCCCGGACCTCGTGCTTTCGCAAACAAAAGGCGGCTTCCGTGCCTGAATTACATTTTGCGGGCGGCCGCTTCCGCCAGCTCGCTGCGCTCGCCCCGCTCCAGCGTGACGTGTGCGCTGCATGCCTCGTCGCGGAGACGCTCGCGAGTGTAAACAAGACCGTTGCTAAGTCGATCCACATAAGGGTTGTCAATCTGGGCCGGGTCGCCCACGAGGACGAGTTTCGAGCCGCGGGCCATGCGCGTCACGATCGTTTTCGCCTCAAGAGGGGTGAGTTGCTGCGCCTCGTCAAGAATGAAAAAGCGGTTGGGAATGGAGCGTCCCCGGATGTAGCAGAGCGCTTCGATCTCGATGAGGCCCGATTCGAGGAAGGGATCGTAGCTGCGTTTGCCCGCGCCCGGAGGAGGGAACTCCTGTCCGCCCTTTCGGGGGGAGCGTTGAGCCTGTTTGCGTTTCGCCGCGCCCTGTTCGGGGGTGAGGAGAAACTCGAGGGCGTCGTAGACCGGCTTCAGCCACGGGTCCAGTTTTTCCTCGAGCGAACCGGGGAGGAAGCCGAGGGTGTCCCCGAGGGGAATGACGGGACGGCTCACGGTGACACCGTTGTATTCGCCGTTGAAGGTCGCGTGAAGAGCCGAGGCCACGGCAAGGAGAGTTTTCCCCGTCCCGGCGGAACCGTAGCAGGTCACCAGGGAGATGTCGGGGTTGAGGAGCGCGTCGAGGAAACACTGCTGCCCGAGATTGAGAGGACGCAGCGGGGCTCCCCTCTGGATGCGGATCTGCTCCGGGATGTTGAGCTTGTGGAAGGACCCGTCTGTGCCGAAACGGGCAGGCATGGTGCGCTTCTCGCCTGCCTTCAGGAGGACATACTCATTCGGGGCGATTCGGCGAACACTGGAAGGTCGGTCCAGTCCTCCGGTGCTTGCGAAGCGCTGGAGATCGTTGGGCTTGATGTCGATGATGACAGGCGAGGCCGCCCCCACCTTCGAACTGTCCACCTTGTCGTTCTGGTAGTCCTCGCAGGGGATCCCGATGGCGTGCGCCTTGAGCTGGAGGTTGAGGTCCTTGGTCACGAGCAGGGTCGGCGCGGTGTTCTTTTCCGCGATCAGCTGAGTGCAGAGAAGGATGCGGTTGTCGTTGGAGTCCTGTCCCCGGAACAATTCGAGGAGATCGTCCACCACGTTGCTGCGGCTGTTGCTTCCCGGTTGGGCGGGGACGAGGCGAACGGAACCACCTTCGCGATTGGGGATGCCGGTGGTGGCGTTTTCGGGATGCTTCGAGAAGAGGGCCGCAAGCTTGCGGTGAACGGACCTGGCACTCGCCCCCCGCTCGGTCTGTTCGTTCTTGAACTTGTCGAGTTCGCAGAGAACCTCGAGCGGGATGCAGACGTGATTGTCGGCAAAACGTTCGAGGCAGTCGGGATCGTGAAGGAGGACGTTGGTGTCGAGAACGAAGTTCTTCCCGATGGGGGAAGGTGCCTTCAAGCCGTTTCCGTAGAGAGGACGCCGTCGGCCTTTGTCCTCGGATTTCTTCCGCGCGCCGCCGTGGATGACAAACATCTCGGACTGGAGGGGACCGTTGAGAGGGCCGAAGGAGCCGGCCTCGGAGGGGGTATCGGTCATAGGTTCAGGGGAAATCGGTCACGAAGGACCCTGACGCAGGGATAAGCGAAATCTTGGCCAAATCGTTTCGGAAAGTCAAAACTTTCGGAAAATTAAAATTCAGCACCCACAGCCGTGGCGATTCCGGGAGCGTGACCTCGCACGAGGAGCTGGATAAGCGAGTCCACCTCCTCCTCGATCGACGAGAGTGCCTGATGGGGGCCGACTTCGTCGATATCGGGAACCTCCCAGTAGCGGGTCCGAGCGCTCCATCGGGGAAACCGTGCCGCCATCATGGGGCGGTGCTCGGACTCGTAGAGGGCGATAATGATCGTCGCCGTGGCGAGGTCCGATTCGAGAAGGAGTTCCGGAGCCCGACGGGTGAGAACACGCGGGATTTCCTTCTCCTTCAGCCGATCTGCGGCGTGGGGAGAAAGTGGCGCTTCCTCCAGGTGAGGGCGGAATCCCCGGGATTCCGCCCGCCAGAGCAGTCCCTGGCGGGGCGCATGATAGTTGAACCAGGCCTCCGCGTAACGACTCCGGTAGAAGTTGCCGGTGCAGAGGAAGAGAACCGATTGCCAGTCTTTCACGGTGGCCATTATGGACCCGTGCCGGCGGGAAACCAATTAGGAAATGTTAAGGGTTTGACACCTGCTCCACCACGGGGGGATTGCCCTCATTTCACGAATCGATAGATGGCGGTCCCGGTGCGGATGACGAGGCTGCCATCAAAGGCAATGGGAGAGGCCATGATCGTGCCTTCGAGTTGATTCTGCGCGACGATCTCGAAGGTTTTGCCCGGTTTGAGAACGGTGACAACACCTTCCTGGCTCGCAAAGTAGAGATGGCCGTCGGCAAAGAGAGGGGAAGCCGAGTAGTTGCCGTCGACCCGTTCCGTCCAGTGAAGGGTGCCGGTCGTGGCGTCGAGGCAACTGGCAATCCCTCCGTCGGCGATGACATACAGTTCGTCTCCCACCAGAATGGGAGAGGGGCGTGCGGGAATCCTCTTGGCTTCGCTCCAGGCGATCTTGTCGGAACCGGTGATGTCGCCTTTTCCATCCGGTCTGACGGCAAGAAGCACAGGCTTTCCGAAACCGGTACTGAGGTAGATCAGGCCGGTCTTGGGGCTGTAGATGGGACGGGGCACCACGGAAAAGCCATCTCCGTGGTCGAGCCGCCAGATTTCCTCGCCGGTGGCGGGATCATAGCTGACGAGCCACTGGGCGCCCATGCAGATGAGTTGTTCGCGTCCGCTGCGGTCGCGAATCACGATGGGGGTATTGTAGGACTTTTTCTGGTCGCCCTTGGGGGCCCGCATCGCGGGACGGTCGGTCGTCCATACGGATTTCCCGGTCTTGAGGTCGAGGGCGGTGACGAACTGGCGGTCGACCCCGTCGCAGATCAGGACCAATAGCCCTCCGTGAACGACGGGAGAGCTTCCCGGGCCGACCCCGTGTTCCAGGTCGATCTTCGTCTGCCAGAGGATCTCCTTCTTCCTGGTGTCGAAGGCAAAGGTGCCGAAGGCCCCAAAATGGGCAAAGAGGACATCTCCCTCAAGCACCGGGGTGGGGGAGGCGAAACTGTTCAGGGCATGGATGGCCTGGGGGTTGTCGATCGAAGTCAAGGGGACCGTGCTTTTCAGTTTCCCGCTTTCATAGTCCACGGCGAGGATGGAAAGCTCGATGCGGGTCGCGACCTGGCGCTGGGCGAAGGTTCTCTCCTCTTCCCCGGCCGCCTTGAGGATCTCGGTCTTTTCCTCCTCGGTGGGAAATCTCTCTTCGGCGGTGGTCATCCAGAGGGTCTCTCCGTCGAAAACGGGCGAGGACCAGCCCCGACCGGGCAACTCCGTCTTCCACTTCAACGACTCGCTTTCCCCGAACTTCACCGGAACGCCCTCCGCCGGAGCGATACCGTCTCCATTTGGCCCTCGAAACTGTGGCCAGGGGGACGCTGCGATCAAAGAGGAAGAGAAAGCAACAAGTAGAAAAAGTGTAGCTTGGCTTTTGTGCTTCATCGGTTTAAGGGATATCAGGGATGTCTTGGGAGAAAAGTTTCGTGCTGGTCGACGAGGCCCCGACCGGGCATCGGGTCCTGGGCACCGGCTCCGAGGGTGGTCAGGGCTCCGGCGCAGTTGGCGGCACGGAGGGCGGAGTCGAGAGAAGTGCCCTGGGCAATCCGGGCGGAAAAACAGCCCGCAAAAGCATCTCCGGCGCCGACTGTATCGACTGGAAGGACCGTGAGGACGGGAACCTCGTGGAATGCTCCCTCCCGCGAAAAAGAGAGCGTAGGATCGCCGCCCCGGGTGACGATGAGCGTGTTGGTTCTTAATTCTCGGAGTCTCTCGGTGATCTCTTCGGTGGCCGATGCGGTCGGCTCGAAACCGAGGAGGGCCTCGGCTTCGGTTTCGTTGGCGATCAGATAGTCGGTAAGGATCTCCTCCCAGGGAAAAGCCGGATGGAGGGGAGAAGGATTGATGACGACGGTGACTCCGGCCCGGTTGGCGATCTGGATGGCTTCGACCAGCGCCGGGGTGGGAACCTCAAACTGGCAGAGCAGAACGTCGCAGGACTCAATCAGGGAACGGGCCTTCTGGATCTCCGGCCTTCTCAATTCGAAATTGGCCCCCGGTGCGATGACGATCATGTTCTCTCCGGCGCGGTCCACCGTGATGAAAGCCGACCCGGTCTCGCCCGGAACCACGCGCACATGATCGAGGGCAATACCTTCCTCCTCGAGAGACCTCAGGTAAGCGGCGCCCCCTTCGTCGGCTCCGACGCATCCGATGAGGGAAACGGTGGCTCCCTGGCGAGCGGCGGCGACGGCCTGGTTGGCGCCCTTTCCGCCGCGGAAAAGGGTCAGTTTGCTCGCCGCGACGGTCTCCCCAGGACGGGGCAGGGCATCGACCCGGGTAAAATAATCGAGATTCAGTGAACCGACGACAGCGATCCGGCCGGGAGTGCTGGGGGAAACTGGCGAGGGCATGGGCAACAATCCGGGACGCTACCAAATCCTCAACTCTTGGGAAGGGATTGTTTACGTCCCTTTCCGTCCACCCGGACGAGAGTGACGTCCGTGGAGAAGATATCGTCGCGGTCCTTAGAAACGATCACCGAATAGGTCACCGAGGTGGTCCCCGTGTGGATCCGCTGAGCCTCAAATCGCAGGATCGCTCCATCGCGCACGCTCTTCTTGAAAGCCACCTCGCGCATCCCGACGGTGACGAGTTGGCACCCGGGGTAGTCACGGCTGGCAGCCATCCACGCCATTTCGTCGACCCACCCGAGGAGATACCCGCCGAAAAGAAACCCGTATTGGTTCATGTGTTCAGGGAGGACAAGCCGGTGATTCTCCATGGGACTAGAGTGGCAGGACCAGCTTCAGTTCGCCACTAAAAACAGGCGGGCCCGGCCGGTCGGGATTTTCCGTTTTCGTGATTGCAAACCCCCGGAATCTCCTGCCTCTTAGGAGCGTGAAAGTCGTCGAACGCTGGAATCAGATCCCCGAATTTGAAGATGAAGGCGAGGAAGCCGTTTTCTGGGCATCCCACTCGCTCGATCCCCGGCTCATGAATTCGGCCATTCAGCGCCAGACGGTGCGCGAATCGACGACAATCACCCTGCGATTCGATCCACAAATGCTGAGCCGGATTAAGCGTCTCGCGCGGCATCGCTACCTGAACTACCAAAGCATGATCAAGCAGTGGCTGGCCGAACGTCTCGAGGAGGAGGTCGGGAAGCAGGCGGATCGCGCCCCCGATCGCAACGGGGATCGTCATTGATTTCGCTTTCTGGCCATCATGACGGACCCGGGAGCGGCGCAGGAGGAGATGGAGCGGCTCGCTCGCGAGATCGAGCGACACAATCGCCTCTACTACGAGAATGCGGCGCCGGAAATCTCCGATGCCGAATACGACCAGCTCTACCGGAGACTGGAGGAACTGGAGACCGCCTTTCCGCTCTTTGCCGATCCCGCCAGTCCCACCCGGCGAGTAGGGGGGGCTCCCAGCGAGGGTTTCCAGCAGATCCGCCATCCGATTCCGATGTTGAGCATCGACGATCTGTTCGAGATCCCGGAGGAGGAGCTCGACAAGATCGAGGCCAAAACGGGCGAGCGTCCCCCGAAGGAACAGGAACTCATCCAATTCTACCGGCGCCTGCAGAAAGGCCTCGGGGCGGAGCGTGTGCCCGTGACGATCGAACCGAAGATCGACGGGGTCGCCGTCTCGATCGTCTACCGGGAGGGGCGGCTCGATTACGCGGCCACCCGGGGAGACGGAACCACCGGGGATGTGATCACCGACAATATCCGGACCATCCGGTCGATTCCCTTTGCCTTGCCCGGCGATGCCGGTGCACCCGCGGTCCTCGAGATCCGTGGCGAGGTGTTCATGCCGAACGAGGCCTTCGCGAGGATGAACGAAGAGCGCGACGAGGAGGGATTGCCCACCTTCGCCAATCCGCGAAACTCCACCGCCGGAACCTTGAAACTGCTCGATCCGAGGGAGGTGGCGAAACGTCCCCTCGATTTCATCGCCCATGGTCTCGGCCTCGTTGAGGGAGGGGAAATCGGCTCCATCACGGAGTTTCATGCCCTGCTCGACCGCATCGGGATTCGGAAAAACACCCCGGTGTGGGAGGCGGACTCGGTCGAGGCGGTCATCGCCGCGGTTCGGGCTCTCGACGAGCAGCGTCACGGTTTCGACTACGGAACCGACGGGGCGGTGATCAAGGTCATCGACCGGGATGCACAGCAGCAGCTTGGGTATACCAGTCGCGCCCCCCGATGGGCCGCCGCCTACAAGTATCCTCCGGAACAGAAGGAAACGACCTTGCTGGACATCACCGTCCAGGTCGGAAGGACCGGCAAACTCACCCCCGTGGCCGAACTCGATCCGGTCCTCGTGTCGGGCACCACGGTGAGGCGCGCCACCCTGCACAATGAATCCTTCATCAACGAGAAACACATCGGCATTGGCGACCGTGTCCTGATCCAGAAGGCCGGGGAAATCATCCCGGAGGTGATCCGGGTCGTCGCCAAGAAAGGCGGTGACGAGGCACGGTTCTCGATGCACGACCACCTCAAGGGCGTCTGCCCGGTGTGCTCCGGGCCGATCGAGCGCCGCGAGACGCTTTCGGGATCAAAATCCGATCAGCGGACCATCGTGACCCATTTCTGCGTGAATTTTGAGTGCCCGGCGCAGGTCGCCAGCCGGATGAGGCAGTTCGTCAGTCGCAAGGCTCTCGATATCGAAGGCATCGGTACCATCGTCGCCGAAAAACTGGTCGAAAGGGGACTGATCCATTCGCCTCTCGACCTGTTCGAGATCCCGGAGGCCACCCTGGGAGCCCTGAACCTGGGGACGGACGAGAACCCGCGCATGCTCGGTGACAAGAATGCGGCCAAGATCGTGCAAACCCGCGAGCGTGCCGCCCGGGAAATGCCGTTGTCACGCTGGCTGTTCGCGATGGGCATCTCTCAAGTCGGCGAGTCGGCCGCTCGCGAGTTGTCGCGCCTGCATCGAAACTTCCGTGAAATCGCCGAATCGGAATTGCTTGCCGAGTTGCGCACGCTCAAGACCGGAGAGCGCAAGGAGGACCATCCGCTCCTCGCTCCCTACGAGATCGCCTCCGAAGTCGGACCGGCCGTGGCGAACAGCGCCCTCGACTTTTTCCAAAGTCGGGCCGGGCAGGCCGTGCTGCATCGACTCGAGGAACTGGGAATCGATCCCCGCTCTGACAACTATGCTCCCAAGCCTTCGGATACCGTGGGGACGGTCGGAAAAACCCTGGCGGGAAAAACCTTAGTGATTACGGGATCCTTGTCGGCTCCCCGCGATGAAATCGCCGCAAAAATCTTTGCGGCTGGCGGAAAAGTGTCCGGTTCCGTCAGCAAGAACACCCACTACCTCCTCGCCGGCGAGGGGGGCGGATCCAAGTTCGACAAAGCCGTTTCCCTGGGCGTGCCAGTGATCTCCGAGGATGACCTGAACGCGATGCTGACGAGCGGTTCAGCGGCGGCGGAAGAGCCGTGAGATCCACGAACGCTTTTCGATCTTGGAGCGACGTTCCCGCTGCTGATTGAGCAGGAAGAGCGTGTGGTCGTCCGTCAGCGTGGCATTCGAATGAGAACCTCGACGGCTTCCTTCGGAAGGGTTTGGCAGAAAGCGCTTTTCCCGGATGGAATGATCGTGGGGAGTGCTCATGGAAGGAACGGGAGAGTCGGCTCTCCAGGAACTTAAGAAATCACGCCTTTTCCGTCGCGCAACCCGTCTCCTGCGCCGCTGCCGCCAGAAGCGGGCCATCGAGGCGGAAGAAGGTGGCCGCGTTTCGTGAGGTCTGTTCTGCCATCTCTTCCGGGCTGAGTCCGTGAAGTTCCGCAAGGCAGTTGCTGGTGTGGACCACCATGGCCGGTTCGCAGGGTTTCCCGCGGAAGGGGACGGG
>JAGRPC010000372.1 GCA_020439925.1 Verrucomicrobiia bacterium
TCTGGCCTCGGAAGAACGAAATAAGATATCCGTTGATTTCCGTCAGGGTTCCCACCACCTCGTCCTTGAAACTCGATGCCTTCAAGGGCAGGTAATCAGACCAGGTTTGGGAGATCGTGTGACCATTCTGTAGGAAGTAGTAGAGATAAATCGGCACGAGAAGCAGCCCCAGAACGTAGCCGAAAAAACCGAAGGCCCCCCGGAGCCTCTCCCAGATCTTCTGGCCGATTTCCGCACCGAGGCGCGGTCCCTCCGTCGAAAGCCATTCCACTCCACGGTCATAATATTCCTTGGCCACGCCGGTCTCGAAATAATCCTGCATCGAATCGATGCCCAGTTTCACAAGGGTCGTGGCTCGCTCGCTGTAGGAGTCGCGATTCTTGTAGACCTCCTGGGCCTGGCCTATCGTCGGCACGACCACTGCCACCACAAGCAAGGTGACAAAAACCACAAAGGCGATGAAGACCACGAGCATGGCCTTCCGGTGAGACCAGCCTCGCCGGCACAGCCATCCAATGATGGGCTCAAGAAGGTAGGCAATAATCGCCGCCACGGCGAGAGGCACGAGGATGGGCTGCAGGTAGCTGAGAACCGTCCCCGTCAACATCACCATCCCTACGGTGATCGCCCCGATGACCACAATGGAAAGCGCGGTGATCGCACTCCACAGGGTTCGCCGCTGGAAGTTCGACGGAACCAGTCTGATTTCGGGGCACTCGGGAACTGGGGAAACGGGGTCCATGAAATCTCGCTTTCGGCTTTCAACCAATTTCCTCCAATACAAGCGCGCTTGCCGGATTGGCCAAGCAATTATCGCGAGTGCCCGAAGATTTGTGAAAAAGTTTTCACCACCTGTGAAAAAGTCTGTGAATAACCCGGAAAAACCAGCCAACAAGAGTTCCAGACCCAGTCAGGGTAAGGCCTCCGTGCCTCCGGCCAATGTGAATAACTTGGTGAAAAAGTCCTGAAAAACCTCTCAAAAGACTCGACGGCTACTCTCACCACAATTTCCCAGAACGACGATTTCGTGATACGCTCCCCCCTCCTACTCCCCCCCACGCTCGATCTCCCATGTTCGTCGATCACATTCGAATCTTTGCCAAAGCCGGCGACGGCGGAAACGGCTGTTCCAGCTTTCGTCGCGAGAAATTTGTACCCAAGGGTGGCCCGGACGGCGGAGACGGAGGAGCCGGCGGTGAGGTCGTCCTCGTGGTAGACCCCCACACGGACAACCTGCGCAGCTACTTTTTCCAATCGCGTTATCTTGCCGAAAAGGGAGCTGCAGGCCAAGGCCAGAAGATGACCGGAAGGTCGGGGAAGCCCCTCATTCTCAAAGTTCCGCCAGGCACCGTGGTCTATCGGACCACCCCACCCGTCCCGAAAGCGGCCAAGGCGGCGAAGGAGGAAGAGTTCGAAGCGGAAACCGAAGAATCCGACGGGATCGAGCCGAATGACTTCTCTGATACGAGTGACCCAGTCGAGGAGGAAAACGAAATCATTGCGGATCTGACGGAACCGGGCCAACGTTTTGTTCTGTGCCAGGCGGGCATCGGAGGAAAAGGCAACTGGCGTTTCCGCACCGATACGAACCAGGCCCCCATCGAGTTCACCGAAGGCACCAAGGGAGAGGAAGGATGGTTTTACCTCGAACTCCGCCGCATCGCCGACATTGGCCTTGTCGGGTTTCCCAACGCCGGCAAATCGACCCTCCTTGGAGCGCTCTCGAATGCCTCGCCCAAGGTTGCTTCCTATCCCTTCACCACCCTTACGCCGATGGTCGGAGTGGTCGAATTCCCGGGATTCCTCCGAACCACGGTGGCCGACATCCCCGGACTCATCGAGGGCGCCCACCGCAACGTCGGTCTCGGACACGATTTCCTGCGCCATATCAGCCGTTGCTCCATCTTTCTGTTTGTCGTCGACGCCGCAGGTGTCGACCAGCGCGACCCGGTCACCGACATTCAGGTGCTTCGGCAGGAATTGAAGCTCTATGACGAACGTCTCACCGAACGTCCCTGGCTCATTGTCGCCAACAAACTCGACCTTCCGGAGGCCGCGGCGGGACTGGAAGCCCTGCAAATCCGTTTTCCTCGCCAGGAGGTCATTCCCATTTCCGCCGACAAGGGCGACGGTCTCGACACGCTGAGGCGGCGCCTCTGCGAATTGGCAGGAAGACGCCCTGAATAGCCTTCCGAGTCTCGTTTCCGAGCGGACATTGACTTTCCCCGTCAACCGGTGGTCTAATTACACCTGCCACCACGGCACCATGTCTCCCCTCGCCTCCCAGACTCTATCCGGGATCCTTGCCTCCTTGATGGTCCCCATGATTCTCTTTGTGAATCCCTCGGCGAAGGGCGCCGGCGAGTCTCTTTTCCGACTGTCCTTCGAAACGAGACGAGCCGTCATTTCAGGCCGGGTCAATTCGGAAGCGGTCGCGGACGCCCTTGTTGCTGCAGTGAGCCAGGCCCGCCCCGACCTGACCGTCGACCGAAGCGGACTGGTCATCGATCCATCGGTTGAACTCGAAGAAGTACCGGCATGGCGCAGTCTCATCTCCGAGGTGGGGCTCTCCACTCACGAGGGTCTCCTCGAGTTCTCGTCCGACCACCTTGTCATCGGGGGACTTACCGACAGCCAGGTCACCAGGAGTGCACTTTTTATTCGCGCCGAACCCGTCCTGAAAGGTCGAGCGCTTCACGATCATATCTGCCTCGTGGGAACCGACGACTTACCGGAAATCGCCGTCTCTCTCACACCCAACCAAATGGGCGACTCAGCTACGTCCAGGGAAGTGACCGAGAATGCGGCTCCGCCGCCGTCCGCCCTTGATCTCTCCGGCCTGTCTCTGGCGAAGCTGCTCCCCACCCTTCAAATGCTCTCCCGGATCGGGGAACTGACCAGTTCGACTGCTCCGGCCTCTTCGCTTTCGGGAAACGAACCGCTCCGGGCCAGCCCGATGGAAAACGTTGCTCTCCAACCCCCTGCCGGTCCCGTCCTCGCTGTCCCCCTGATCAAGGCCGAGTCCTTTCCTTCGATCCTTTTTTCAAGGAACTCCTTCCTTCTGCAGGCCAACCAGGTCCCCGTGATCGACTCCGTGTCCAAGCAACTTCTTTCCCCGGCCTATTCCGGTGCGTTGGTCCGGCTCGAGGCCGTAAAAGCGCTTGGCGGCTCGACGGCCTTCAATGAATACCTCTGTGAACGCAGGTCGGCTGAGGTATTGAAACTCCTAGTCGAGCGTGGTGTGGATGAGGCCAGTTTCTCCGTTCGCACCGTCGAAGGAGTCTCTGCCGTCGATGCCGGAGAAGTCCGCATCCTCGTGGAGCTGCCGCCTCCTCCCGATCCGGAACCGGCGAACACTCCCGGTCCGGAAGGTGAGGTAGCCGCTCCTTCCGGCGAATCGCAGTCGCCGACACCACCCGCTCCCTGAAATGGTAAAAACCCGGCCCCACTCGGGACCGGGTTTTATTTGACCACTCAACTTTGTCTCTCAACAATCTCGGGAACTGCGACGGAGACAAATTCGTTCACACCTCGCGAATCGCCTCAGCGGTTCGCCACTTCGCCGTTCTTGCTGTTGTGATAGGCGTTGTATTTGGAGGTCGGGACGATGATGTCGTCACCGGGATGGATGAGGGTGCTGCTGCCCAGATTGTTGATGCGCTGCAGTTCCGCCATCGTCGTGAAAAAGTCGCGGGCAAGGGCGTAAAGGTTGTCGTCCTTCACCACGGTGTAGTAGCCGTAGGTCTCCCCGTCCTTGAGAAGGGGATTGTCGTACTGGAAATTGCTCGTTTGCCCTGGTTTTTCCGAATCTCCGGTATTCGATGCCTGTGACGCCGCGGTAGGAATCTTCAGGGTCTGGCCAAGGTTGATCGTGTCCGAACGGAGTCCATTTGCCGATTTGATGCTTTCCACCGAGGTATTGAACTTCCTAGACAGCGACATGAGGGTGTCGCCCTTCACCACCGTATGGGTCTTCGTTGCGGCCGGGGCCGGTTGCTTTTTCGTCTCACCGACAACGATCGAGTCCTTTTTCACCGGAGCAGGTTTTCCCGCATCGGCTCCCTCGGTCGGGGGAACCGGGGGCGCAGGGATGCTCGCCTGAACTTGCGAGGCCTCCGGCTTTTCCGGAGTTTTGGCGACCTCCGGTTGTGGTGCAGGCTGGGGAGCGGAACCAGGAATCAGGAGCGTCTCCCCGATGTATATCGGTTGGCCTTCGCTCAGGCGATTCGCTTCCAGAAGCGCGGACCGTTCCACGCTGAATTTCCCTGCAATCTTCCCGAGGGTGTCCCCATCCTGGATGACATAAGTTTGGGAGGGACCGGAAGGCGTGGTTGCGGCAAGGGTGCTGCCGGGAGCAGCTGCCGGAGTCGGTGCCGACAAAGGTGTCGTGACCGGGGCGGGAGCCGGATTACCTCCATTGGTCGCCTCGAGAGTAGCGGCGTTGTTGTAGGAATAGGAACCCTTCTCCTCAGTCAGCGCTTTTTCGATGGAGATCAGGCGTGCCTCCAGCGCACTGAGGCGGGACTCCAGCGTTTGCATCGCCGGCTCGGCAGCGCCGAGAAAAAGAGGAGCCGAGAGAATGGTCAGAGAGGTCGCAATTCGGTTCATGTTGTGGATTTTATGAGATCTTTAAAATTAAATCAAGGTGAAAGTTAATTTTTCCGAAATACTTTTAAAAAATGCGGACGGATTTGTGGTTTTTCCGCTAAAACCTGATTGGCAGAGGATCCTTTCCAATTCATCGCTAAGGGTCCGGATGTGAAGCACACACGGAAAGCGGAACCAACGGAGCGAAAGTCCGGAGTTTCGCCCCCTCCCAGTTGACCTGCCACATCGTTCCCGCTAGGAATGCGGCATGAAGATCACCTTTTGCGGAGCGGCAGAGACGACCACGGGTTCACAACACCTCATCGACATCAATGGCTCGCGCATCCTTCTCGACTGTGGCCTCTATCAAGGGCGACGCGATGAAGCGAATGAAAGGAACCGGCATTTTCTCTTCGATCCAGCCTCGATCGACACCGTGATCCTCTCTCACGCACACATCGACCACAGCGGCAATCTTCCTTCTCTCACGAGCCGAGGCTTCAAAGGCAGCATCTACTCGACCTTCGCCACGCGAGACCTTTGCCAGATCATGCTGGCGGACGCCGCCCGGATCCAGGCCCAGGATGTGAAATGGCTCAACAAACATCGCGCCAAGGAAGGCAAACCCGACCTTGAGCCCCTCTATACCGAGATGGAGGCGGAAGAATGTGTCCGCCAGTTTGTCACCATCGGATACGAGCGTTCTATTCCCGTGGCGGACGGGGTCACCCTTACCTTTATCGACGCGGGACATATTCTCGGTGCGGCCCAGGTCGTCCTCGATCTCAATGAAAAGGGTCGCAAGCGGCGGCTCCTCTTTTCCGGCGATGTCGGGAGAGGCAACAACGAGCTCCTTCGCGATCCGGCGGTTCCCGAGGATGTGGACTATCTCATCATGGAGAGCACCTACGGCAATCGCGAACACGAGCTGCCCACTCAGGCAAATCACCTCCTCCGGGACATCCTCGTTCGCGCTCTCGAAAGGAAGGGCAAGGTCATCATCCCCTCTTTCGCCGTCGAACGGACACAACAACTCATCTACGTGCTGCACCGTCTCTCGGAAGCCGGTGAGATTCCGAACGTCCCGATCTACGTCGACAGTCCCCTCGCGGTCGGAGCGACCGAGATCTTCCGCTTGCACCCCGAATGCTTCAACGACGAGGTCTACAACTTCCTGTTTGAGAAGCGCGATCCCTTCGGCTTCGAAAACCTCTCCCTCATCCGCAAGGTCACCGATTCGAAGGCCCTCAACGATCTACACGAACCTGCCATTATCATCTCGGCCTCGGGCATGTGCGAGGCGGGCCGGGTTCTTCACCACCTTCGCAACAACATCGAGGATCCACGCAACACCGTTCTCTTTGTCGGTTATTGTGCCGAGCACACTCTGGGGGCCAAGATCCGTCGCGGAGACGCCGAGGTGCCCATTCTCGGTGACCGCTTCTCGGTCCGCGCAAAGATCGAGATCCTCGATTCCTTCTCCGGTCACGCCGATCGCAGCGAGTTGCTCCATTATTTCGACACGATGACCGGCCCGAAGGAACGTGTCTTTCTCGTTCACGGGGAAAAGGAAAGTGCCCATGCTCTCTGTGAGACCCTAAGGGAGCGGCACAACGGACAGATCGAGGTGCCGGCGTGGCGTTCCAGTGTGGAGGTCTAGCAGACAAAACTACACACATCCCGAAGAATTCCGTATCGGACCGGAGAGGCAAGCGGGTGTCGCGCATGACCTGACCCTCTTTTCCTTGAAAACGGCATCAAAGCCGCTCTCTTCCCAGACCATGAAGTCCCTGCTTCTCACCAACGAGTATCCTCCCAACGTCTACGGGGGCGCGGGCATTCACGTTCAATATCTTGCCCGGGAACTCGCCAGGCTCTGCTCCGTGGAAGTGCGCTGTTTCGGACAACAACATACGGAAGAAGCCAATCCGGAGGTGTCGGGGTTCTCTTCGGATACTTCTTCCTACTCCGCTCCAAAGCCGCTGCACTCCGTTTTTGGAGCGC
Organism: Verrucomicrobiia bacterium; assembly: GCA_020439925.1. Classification (GTDB taxonomy): domain Bacteria; phylum Verrucomicrobiota; class Verrucomicrobiia; order Verrucomicrobiales; family DEV007; genus Arctic95D-9. Next base: position 6,592 of record JAGRPC010000372.1, read on the forward strand.
TCCAGAAGTGTCTCGACTTCAACACCCGCTCGATCGATGCGGACGTCGTGCACCTTCATACCTGGTATTCCCACTTCGGGGGGATACTCGCCAAGATGAACTATGGCATCCCCATGGTGCTCACCGTTCATTCGCTCGAACCGTTGCGGCCCTGGAAACGCGAGCAGCTCGGTGGCGGATATGATTTCACCGTCTGGCTCGAAAAGACCGCCATCGAGATGGCCGATGCCGTCATCGCCGTCTCGCACGAGACCCGTTCGGACATTCTCCGGCTCTTCGACGTCGCGGAAGAGAAGGTACATGTGATCTACAACGGAATCGATCCCGACGAGTACACCCCGACTTTCGACGAATCCGTTCTGAGAAAGCACGGGATCGACCCCGCCGTGCCTTTTGTCTTGTTTGTCGGACGCATCACTCGCCAGAAGGGCATCGTCCACCTCGTCAATGCCATCCGGCATCTCGATCCGGGCACCCAGGTCGTCCTCTGCGCCGGGGCCCCCGACACCCCTGAAATCAAGGTCGAGATGGAGAACGCCGTCGCGGCCGCACGCGTCGACCACGACGGTCCCGTCGTCTGGATCGAAGAAATGATCGCCGCTCACGAAAAGATCGTTCTCTACAGCCACGCCCGCGTTTTCTGTACCCCCTCCATCTACGAACCTTTCGGCATCATCAACCTGGAGGCGATGGCCTGTGAAACTCCGGTCGTCGGTTCGGCTGTCGGAGGAATGAAGGAGATCATTCTCCCGGGCGAGACCGGACTGCTCGTTCCCCTCGCCCAACAACTCGAGTCCCCCTTCGAGGCGATCCATCCCGACGTCTACGCCCACGACCTCGCCGCCGGCATCAATCAACTCATGCGCGATCCCGACCTGTGCGCCCAAATGGGAAAAGCGGGCCGGACCCGGGTGCTCGAAAAATTCAGCTGGGCGGAGATCGCCCGCGAAACGCTGACACTCTACGAAAAGATTGCCGAATGACCGTTTCACGGGACTTGCCGGACGGGCCCGACGGGGACTAAGATCCCTGCCCATGATGCGACTCCTGCTCTCCCTCTCCATTCTCCTTCCCCTCACGGCCCTCGCCGCCCCTTGGACAGAGCCCCTCGCACAGCTCCGCAAGGTCGGATCCGAAGGAGCCGGAAACGCCGAGGCCGCTTCTGCCTGGAGCGAGCTGACCGCACTGGGTCCCGAAATGCTCGTACCTGTCCTGACGGCCATGGAAGGATCGAATCCGATGGCCCGCAACTGGATGCGCACCGCCGTCGAAACCGTCTTCGACAGGGAACTCGGGAAAGGAGGTGCTCTTCCCGGCGATGCCATCAAAGCTTTTGTCGAGGACCGAAACAACGAACCCAATGCGAGGCGTCTCGCTTTCGATCTCTACGTCAAACTCGCCCCCGACGCCGCCGAAGCGCTGGTTCCCGGTTTTGCCGACGATCCGAGCCCCGCGCTTCGCCGCGATGCGGTTGCGAAGCTGCTCGCCGAAGGAAAAGCCCGCCTCGAGGCCGGTGACAAGGAGTCCAGCCTGGCTATTCTCGGCAAGGCCCTCGATGCCGCCCGGGATGTGGATCAGATCGACGCGGTTACGAAGCTCCTGCGCGAGAAACTCGAGCAAAAGGTCGACCTTCCAAAGCACTTCGGCTTTCTCTCCTACTGGCATCTCATCGCCCCTTTCGACAACATCGAGCGCCAGGGATTTGATCGCACCTATTCTCCCGAGCAGGAAATCGATTTGAACGCCGAATACGAGGGCAAGGACGGCGCCAAGGTGAAATGGCAGGATTACTCCACGCCGGACGACTACGGCAAAGTCGATTTCAACCAGCCCTTCGGGCCGCTCAAACAGGTCGTCGGTTATGCCTATACCGAATTCAACGCCGGCGAGGAACGCCTCGCCGAACTGCGCCTCGGCTGCAAGAACGCGTGGAAAATCTGGTTCAACGGGGAACTCCTTTTTGGACGGGATGAATATCACCGCGGCCAGCGCATCGACCAGTACTCGCTGCCCGTCACGCTGAAGAAGGGTAAAAACACCATTCTTGTGAAAGCCTGCCAGAACGAACAGGAACAGGACTGGACGGTGCAGTGGGAGTTTCAGCTCAGGGTCTGCGACGCCACCGGTACCGCCATCCTCGCAAGCGACCGTCGTCCCACCCCGGAAAAAACCGCTCCCGTCCGCCGCCGACCCAACCGCGACAACTGAGTCCTCCCCGAAACGATCTCATCCCATTTTTTCCCCAATTCATTGATGAAGGCTCTCCTCTCGCTCTTCCTGACTTTCCTGGTCCTGTTTTCCTTCGTTGTCCCGGCGAAGAGCGACTGGCTCAATTTCCGCGGCCCGAACGGTTCGGGTTATGCCGGCGGAATCAACGAGTCAGTCGGCGAATTGAGTGAAAAGACACTCGACTGGAAAGCGGCCCTGCCCGGCCGAGGTCTCGGTAGCCCCGTCGTCGTCGGGAACCGGGTCTTCATCACTGCGGCGAGCGGCCCCGATCAGCAGCAGCTTCATATACTCTGTTTCTCCGCAGGCGACGGATCGCCCCTCTGGGAGAGACGCTTCTGGGCGACCGGCCGCACCATGTCCCACAACAAGACCAACGTCGCCGCTCCCACCCCGGCCAGCGACGGAGAAAGGATCTATGCCCTCTATTCGTCCAACGACCTCATCTGCGTCGACCTCGACGGTAACCTCCAGTGGATGCGGGCGCTCACCCTCGATTACCCCAACGCCTCGAACAGCCTTGGGATGGCCTCTTCGCCACTCGTTGTCGGAGACACGCTTGTCGCCCAGATCGAGAACGACTCAGAATCCTTTGCCGCCGGATTCGACCTTCTCACCGGTACAAACCGCTGGAAGATCGATCGTCCCAAGACCTCCAACTGGACGTCTCCCACGATCCTGGAGAAGGATGACGAACGCCTCGTTGCCCTGCAATCGGGCAACGGAATCGTGGGAATCCATCCGGCGAGCGGTTCGACTGCCTTTGAAATCGGGGGCGGTGCCTCCACCATTCCCTCCTCGTCAGCTCTCGGCGACGAACTCTATATTCCGTCCAACGGAGTCACCGCCG
>JAGRPC010000373.1 GCA_020439925.1 Verrucomicrobiia bacterium
TTCAGGTGAACGGGGAGAGGCTCGCGGAAACGGTAGAGTTTGTCCTGACGATCTGACGCCTTTCAGCCCGCACTTTGGTAGAGAAACTTTTGGAATCCCGTGAACGCCTCGTTCACGTCGGCTCCCAGGTCCGCGACCGCATCAGCGATTGAGTTGTGGTACTTGAGCTTCAGAAGCGGCGCGAGTTTTTCTTGATCCAGTTCCTCCACGCCGACGCTGACGTAGTGCGAGAGCACGAAATCGAGGAAGATCTGCTGCTTCGTGTTGAAGTGCGTGGTGATTTCCACCTTCGCCTTCGCAGCGCGCTCTTCCCGAGTTAGCGGCGCCCGTGCATAAGCAACATGAGCGAGCACGTCGAAGAGATCGCTCTTCTCCGCGTCAATGATCTTCTGCATCTCCGCCAATTGAGCGGTTCCGAAGCCCTTGTCGGCAAGACCGTCGAGAAGTTTGCGGCGGGTCGCGGGATCACTCCAGAGTGCCCGCAGCTCGTCCTCGTTCCGGAAGAAATCGGGCAACTTCCCGAAAAGCAGTTCCATGAATTGCTGCGCACTCATCGGCGTGCCGTCAGGATGCCAGAAGCTGGTCGCCGTCATGTGCTGGATGGTCCGCTCTTTGCCGTCGGCAAGCTTCACTTTGGCCTTCTTCCGTTTTTCGCAGGTGCAGGGAAAGTGCCCGCACTTCTCGCAGGGGCAGACGCAGGGCCGCCTTCCGCATTCTGAACAGGGCTCCGGAGGTGACTCCTCACAAACGCACGGGTAGGCTCCGCATTTTCCACAGGCTTCGGGCTCGGATGGCGGACCGTCCCACTCCTCGTCATGGAAATGCTGATGAGCCTTCACGAAATCGTAGATCGTGAAGTAGTCTTTCCCGTCGTAGAGCCTCGTGCCTCGCCCGATGATCTGCTTGAATTCGATCATCGAGTTGATCGGTCTCATCAGCACGATGTTCCGGATGTTGCGCGCATCCACTCCGGTCGAGAGCTTCTGGGAGGTCGTCAGAATCGTCGGGATCGACTTCTCATTATCCTGGAAATCGCGCAAATGCTGCTCGCCCAGTTCGCCGTCGTTGGCGGTGACCCGCTGGCAGTAGTTCGGATCCGTTCCCGATTTGGTCTGATTGACGAGGTCGCGCACCACCAGTGCGTGTTCCTGGGTCGCGCAGAAGACCAAGGTTTTTTCGCGCTGGTCGATCATCCCCATGAAGAGCTTCACCCGGTGGGCCTCGCGTTCCTTGATTTCGATCGTTCGGTTGAAGTCTTTCTCCTCATAGACTTTTCCCGCTTCGACCTCACCCTCCACGACCCGGTCGTCGGGCACGTAGGTGTAGGTGTCGAGCGTGGTGCTGATCTGCTTCAAGCGGAAAGGTGTCAAAAAGCCGTCATTGATCCCGTCCTTCAGCGAGTAGGTGAAAACCGGCTCGCCGAAATAGAGGTAGGTGTCGGCGTTGTCCTTGCGCTTCGGGGTCGCCGTCAGACCGAGTTGCACCGCCGGCGCGAAGTGCTCCATGATGTCGCGCCAAGTGCTCTCGTCGTGGGCCCCGCCGCGATGGCACTCGTCGATGATGATGAAGTCAAAAAAGTCGGCGGGATATTCGCCGTAAAAGCCGGTCTCCCCCGGTCCACTCAGGAAGGTCTGGAAGATCGTGAAAAACACGCTCGCGTTCTTCGGCACCTTTCCTTTCTTGCGGATGTCTTCAGGAGCGACCCGGGCCAGCGCATTGTCCTCAAAGGCGGCGAATGAGGTGAAGTCGTTGAAGGCTTGGTTCGCCAGCGTGTTGCGGTCGGCGAGGAAGAGGATGCGCGGCCTGCGCGTCGGCTCGCGCGAGAGATTCCAGCGCGCCTGAAAAAGCTTCCACGCGATCTCGAAGGCGATTGAGGTCTTGCCAGTGCCTGTCGCGAGCGTCAGCAGGATGCGATCGCGCCTGGAGGCCACCGCCTCCAGCACCCGCTGCACCGCGATGTCCTGATAATAACGGACGCGCCAATCGGCCCCCTTCTCCACGTAGGGCACCGCGGCGAAACGGTCGCGCCAGGCGTTCTCCTCGGAAAAAGTGTAGTGCCACAGTTCCTCCGGCGTCGGGTAGCAGGGGATCCCGCCCTCCGCCCCGGTTTGCATGTCGATCCGGTAGATACCCTGCCCGTTCGTGGCGCAGGTGTAGCGCACCTTCAGCTTGCCTGCGTAGTTTTTTGCCTGGGCCACACCTTCGGTCAGCGGACGATCCCAAGCCTTCGCCTCGATCACCGCCAGTTTGGTGTTGCGGTATTCCAGCACGTAATCCGCCGTCAGGGGTTTCCCCTTCTTGCCGCCGCCCTCGATCCGGCCCGGGGCGATCAGATATTCGCGACGGATCCGGCTGCCCTCGACCACGCCCCAGCCCGCCGCCTTCAGGGCGGGATCAATGTGCTCGGCGCGGGTCTCGGCTTCGTTCATGCCATCGGGTGTTTAGCACTCCTAGGCCGAGTTGGGAACCTTCCAAATACGAAGATCTATCGGAATGATCCCACCTTCGGCGGACACAAAGTTGTCAGCACGTGCGTCTCCCACCCAGATTTCAGCACCAACTTTGGCCTCGGACTTTTTCCAAAGCCAACACGACGGTTTTACTGCTGTCAGGCCCGCGTCGATCAGAAACTCGTCCACTTCCTTCTGGGTAGGCGGCTCGCCGGCGAAAAACTTCTGCCGAGAAACCATCCGACCTGATTCGGTGATGCCAATCGTAACCGGAGCGGCCGAAAACAGTTCCTGCCACCAGATCATACGTAGAAGGTATTCCGACGGCGTGCAGTCATATTGGTGGACCCGGTCTTCGGCAACCTCGTAGTAATCACCGTATGTCCCCGGACGAGTGATTTTCACCACCTCGCTCGTCCCATGATCGAAAAGAACGAGGTGCTCCGATCCCTCGTCCAGGCGGGTCAGCGTCAAATCCGTCCATGAGAAATGGGAACACCCCTCAACCCAACTCAAGAGTTGTCTTGCTTCCCAGTCCTTAAACCAGTCGATGGTTTCATTTCGCGCGAGGTTCGGAACCGGCGGATTTGAGCCAAGGCATCTGACAAGGAAACCGATTGCGGTTGTTTTGCCACCGCAGCTCGGACACGGCCACGGACGCCAGCGAACGCTCGCAACATCTGCGGCGTCAGCACGATCTCCTCCTCCGTCTTCGGCATGTTCCATCAGTACCGCAGTTCAAAAGAAGGGTCAAGCCGGGAAGCGTGTGGCATCGGCGTGCTTGTCTTCATCGCAAACCATTTCTCCGACGTTTCACGATGGCCCGAAGCTTTGCGATGTCGCCCGGCACGCCCTCCATCCGGTGAAGCATACGGTGGCAGTTCGCACAGACGGTGGCGAGATCTTTCAGCTTTGTGGGGACCGCCGGGTCCAGCGAGGCGAGAGCCTGGCGGTGGTGGGCCTCGGCGAAGTCGCGCCCGAGTCGACCATAGACCTCCTCGAAGCGCATCTCACAGACGACGCACTGATAGCCATCACGCTCTTTGCATTGGCTGGCGAGGAAACGGCTCCGTTCCCGGGTGAGGTGCGATTTCACGACGGTCCGCTCGACACGAGGATAGACCTCCTCGTCGCGGGAGGAATCATTCTCGTCACGAAAGCGGTCGATCACGTCGAGGAAAAAGTCCGCTGCTTGGCGGCAGAATTTGGAATCAAAGCCGTTCGAACCCTTTGGACGTTGGAAGAATCCAAAAAAACTCCGGCTCGTGTAATACTCTGCCACCTGAGCTCCAAGTTTAGAAGCTGGCAGTGGCGTCTTCATTTTCGTGGTTCGCTTACCCTCCACATCGTCTCCGGTTAGCTCCAATACGACCGGCCAGTTCCTTTGAACCTTCCGAACCAGATCACGAATCACCTTTTCATCTTCACAGAAGAAGCCAGCCCAGAAGGTCATTTGCTTGTGGCCTGCGAATCGATCAATCCAAACTTCCATGTGCGCTCCCTTATTCGGCAAATAAGCCAGCGGGATGCACCATCCATCGGTTTCCGTCGTCCAAACCTTCCCCGAGGATGCCATTCGAAGCGGGAATCCACCCTTCAGCGAACGAAGCTCATCCGCGATTTGCGCCGCTGCGTGTTTCAGTCGTCGGTCGTCTCTCATGGACTCACAGGATCTTTACCTCCCCGTTATTGTTTCTTCCATTTTGGCGCTACCGGAACATCCGGATCGTCTTGGAGGATCCTAAGAAAGTTCGGGGCTACAAACTTCTGAAATTGGGGCTTTACGTGCTCGGTATGGGCCTTGGTGTTTTTTCCATTGAGCCACACCGTCCGCTTCCCGGCATTCTTGCCGGTCTTGTTCTGGTGCGAGTTTGCAATGAACTCCAGAGACGACATGATCCAAAGCGTGTCCATTCTCTCCGAGTAAAAGACAAACCAGTAGTTCCTGCGGACCTCGTGGCTCATTGCGGCGAATAGTGCGGCGTCACCGAATGCGGAAGTCCTCGATCTTGCCTTGATCTGAACCTCGACAAATCGCCCGTCCGGGCGCTTTACCACCGCATCGATGGCGTCGTCATCGACCAATGGGAGATACACGTCCAGGCCCTCTTTGAGCATCAAGCCCACAACATAGAACTCGATTCGCTTCCCAAAGGCGGCGGAATTTCGAAATGGAAGGCTCATTGCGGATCTACTCTCCATCCCAGATCACCTCACAAATCCCCTGGATCAGCTGTTGCCGATCGTCGATGTCCGCCTTGGTGAAATGGAGATGCGCTTTGAACGGGAGACCCAACTCGGCAGCCATTCCCGCAAAATTCGGATTGTTTTCGTAGCACTTGGGGTGAAGGGACTTCACAAGGAGGTTTTCCTTCAAGTAATGATCCATCTTCTCCGCATACGGCATGGATCCATAGGACTGGTTCGTCCCCTGTGGCAGTAGGACCAAACCGCCGATTCGATTCCGGTAATTGTCGAACTCGTGCAATTGCTCGAACTCATCCCGGTGTTCTGCAAATTTGTCTGCCCAGATGTGCTCCACCTCATAGGGCTTGGTGCCAGGGCTGATGAAATAGGTCGTAAAGCTCGTGGACGCTCCGCTTCGTTGCTCGACGAACCCGGTGATTCGTGACAGGAGGAACTTTACGAATCGCCGGTTCATTCCATGCAACCTGAAGTGAGCCAGCCCGCCCCAAGTCTCTTCCATTTCTCCCAGCTTCTTGCGTAACGTCGTCCTCAAGGACTCAAGGTCCTTTCCGCGCAGCTCCTTCACCAGCGAGTACATGGTGTAGCGGATCGAGCTCGCGCCGAACTTACGAAAGTTGATGGCCCGCCTGACGGCGAACGCCTCGAGGAACCGGGCCACTTCGTTGATTTTTTGGCGAACCACCTCGGGTGAATCCGCCGACTCGAGAGACGAAAGCATCAGGGGATAGCTCAGGGAATCGGCAATTCCCCATTGTCGGTGGTAGAAGACGTTTTCCCATCCCGGCAACTCCTGATCCTGAGCTTTGAGGATGTCCAGATACGCCCTCAAATAGAACTTCATTTCTTCATGAACGAAAGCTCGGAAGTCCTCGGGCTTGTCCGCATCCAATTCGGCCCTTTCCAGATTGTCTCGGAACCAGCTATGGAACTTCGTACCGATCTTCTCAAAGTCTTCGTTTGACGATCCCGCCTTCCCCTGTCGGATCGTGTCGGCGTACCGCCCCCGAAGCCACGCCTGGAAAAATCGCTGGTCCTCCTCCTTGCTGTAGTTGTGGAGTTCCTGGATGGACTCCTTCCAGAATCGATTCGCCTTGTCGCGGTCTTTCGCCTCGTTGAAGCGGGAGAGGATGTAGCCCTTGAGCATTTCCGTGGCGGTGAGGTTCAGGCCCCGGTCGTTCATCGATTCGAAGATCGTGTAGGCGTTGTCGTCCGAGTAGGCGGTGATTTCCACCAAGACGACGTTGTATTTCAACCAGTCCAGAAAGTAGGGAAACGCCTTGCCTTTGAGTCCCTCCGGGAACGCCTCGGCGATATCAGCGTAGCGGAGGGCCATGTTGCGCGTGGATTCATCGTCATCCGGCTGGACCTCGTAACTTCCAGTGAGGAACAGCTTCTCCAGACATACCCTCCTCTCTTCGACTTGGATGTTGAAAGACTTCTGGCCGTATTTCTCGGAGAAGATCAGGGATTCGATCGTCTCCTTGCCGCCGAGTTCCTTTTGAAGGTTGTTCAGGAAGATGAGAAACAATGTCAGCGACGTTAGCCGCTGCTGGCCATCGATGATACTCTTCACGCCATCTTTGCTGCTGACGACAAAGGGGCCGAGATAGTAATTGGTGTAGTGCTCGACGGCGGCACGTTGATCACCTTCGGAATAGGCGTCAAGGAAGGTGGACGTAAGATCGTCGACCAACTGCTCGATGTGTTTCTGCTCCCAGCTGTACTCGCGCTGGAAGTAATCGACGGTGTATTTCCTTTCGTTCAGGACATCGAAGACCTTTCGGTCGTCGGCATCGATCTTGTGATTCTCTTTGGTCATGTTGGAATTGGGAAAACGTGGTTAGAGCTGACCGGAAAAAGCCCGGTGCAGCAGCGACTTTTTCAGCTCCTCCAGCGCCGCGAGCTTGCGTTCGTAAAGTCCGGCGAGGCGCTGGGTTTCGGCGGCGAGGGCGTCGAGTTCCATGACGATGCGCTTCTGCTCCTCAACTGGTGGCAGAGAAATAATTAATTCGCCAAGCGACGTGTTGCTCAAATTTGGCATCACTGCACCGCCCGCAATTTGTTCCAGTCGCTGTTTGCAGCTCTTCGAGCGCAAATATCGCACCAAAAAACCCATGTCGCAGCGAGGAGATGATTTGATGAAAAAACTTCCGGTTCCGCACAACCAACCGTCTTCTGTGGAAGTGATTAACGCACAACGTCCCATTTCGCCTCGTCGACCGATCACCACATCACCGTCGCGCATGATGTAGCTTTGGAGGCGCTTTGCCGTCTTTTCGGAAACAGTCTTGCGAAAATCCGGTTCGACTCCGGTGTCAGTGATATGGGCGGGATTCACTAGCGGGATGCCATTCTCAATGTAATCGTGCTTGTGAAGCAGCGAGCCGAAAGGTCCGGTGAAGATTCCTCCAGTCGCCCTTTGTAAACTCATCTCCACCCACCCCTCCCCCCGGCGGGTGAAGACGGATTGGAGGTGGCTTTCGAAGAGGGCGCGGGCGTTCTGGAGGTTCCGTTCGGCCTTGGCTTTGGCGGTGGCGAGGCCCGCAAAGGCTTCGTCCAGCACCCCAACGATCCGCTGCTGCTCGGGGAGGGATTCTGGAAAGCGAATTACTTCGTTCGAAAGGATCGTCGCATTGATGTTCGCTTGATTGATCGACTTAGACGCCTTTCCCTTCACGCTCTCTTGGAACGCGTCGGTGTTCATGAGGTAATTCAGGAACTCAGGAAGAACGACGTGGCGATCAAGATTTAACCTAACGAGATACGAGGCAAAGCAATAGTCGCCTTCGAGTTGAAAAATCCCTGTCTTCCCGACCAGCTCGAAGCTGTTCGTCCGGTTGAACAAAACATCGCCCCGACGCAATCTGTATGGTTCAAACTCCTTGGCAGTGATATTAGCGAACTTCATACGGCCAGTGTCGATCAATCGACCGTCTTGAACTTCGCCCATTCGGAAGATACGGAATCCCTTTCCGTCTTCATTCATCGGCTCTGAAAGGCCGTATTGCGTTTTGGCAACGTCGCCAATTCGCTTGGTCACCCACCGCGCCTTCATACCAACTCCCGAATTCTCCCCAACACCTCCGCGCTCTCCGCATCCAGCGCCGCGATTTCCTCCATGATGTCATGCGGCGAGCGATGCGTCACCTCCTCCCCGCCGTTCGGATTCTTCACCGACAGATCCCAGATCTCTGTATCGATTTCCCCCACATCCAAACTCCAGCTCTTCGGCGAGTCGGCGAAGGTCTTCTGCAACTCGACGAACTCCGCCAGGTCCGCATCGTTCAGCGGATTCGTCTTTCCGAGATTCCGCCCCGGATCGAGCTGGTAGTACCACACCCGCCGCGTCGGCGCGCCTTTCTCGAAAAACAGCACCACGGTTTTCACCCCCGCGCCCTGGAAGGTGCCGCCCGGGCAGTCGAGCACGGTGTGGAGATTGCATTCCTCGAGCAGCTTCTTTCGCAGGCTCACCGAGGCCTTGTCGGTGTTCGAGAGGAAGGTGTTCTTGATCACGATGCCGGCCCGGCCTCCGGCGCGGAGGATCTTGATGAAGTGCTGGAGAAACAGAAACGCGGTCTCGCCGGTGCGGATGGGGAAGTTCTGCT
>JAGRPC010000374.1 GCA_020439925.1 Verrucomicrobiia bacterium
ACCGTCGCCTCCTCCTCGGCGATCTCGACACCGCGCGTCGTCATCTCGATGAGACCGGTGCGGCCGGAATGAGTGGATTCCAGGGGCAGGCCTTCGACATGGTCCTCGGCGGCATCGCGGAAGCCTTCGATGTTTCCAGGGAGGATCCGAGGACTCTCGCCCGCTATGACACCGCTTCCCTGGTGCACCCGGACAGGATCCGGAAGGTCTGGAAAAATCACGAGCGTTACCGAGACCACGGGCAGACCATCGGCAAGCTCATGCTTCTTGCCCGTCGTCTCTGCGAACGGGGCGCCGGTTTCGTGACAGTGACAACCAATTTCGTGTGGGACATGCACGCCGATGTGAACAACGCGACGATGGTCGAGGGCATGGAATATGTCGGCGCTCCCTTCGATCACGCCGTGAGCGCTTTCATCGAGGATGTCGAGGCCCGGGGCCTTTCCGAGAAGATCCTCCTCGTCTGCTGCGGGGAAATGGGAAGGAATCCGGTGATGAACGCCAAAGGGGGGCGGGATCACTGGGGGAACCTCGCGCCGCTGATCCTCTACGGAGGAGGACTGAAAACCGGGCAGGTGATCGGTCGGAGCGACCGGCGTGGCGGGGAGCCAGACGGCAATGCGATCCAGATGGAAAACCTCACCGCGACGATCCTCCACTCCCTCCTCGATCTCGGAAAGGTTCGTGTGATGGAGGGGCTCTCGAACGAGTTGCTCACCACGATGACCTCCCCGATGCCGATCCGGGAGCTGGTGTGACAGGTGCAAGTCTCTGGATTGCAGATCTTTGCCTTTTCCGCGCATGGTTTGGCATCCCATTGCAAGGGACGGGCACTTCCTTCATAAAGGCGCGATGAACCGGCTTGTTCGACTGTTTGCCATTGCGCTTGTCCTTTTTCCCATCCTCCTGTGTGCCGCCGAGACCGCGCCGGCGAAGGGTGCGTTCGATCTGCGATCCTTCCTCGCACCCTTCCATACGGTGACCCTTCACCTGCCGATCGGCTTCGTGATGATCGCGGCCATTCTCGAGGGGTATCACTGGTTCCGTCCGAGCCGCCAGTTGCGGAATGCCATCGGGCTCGTCCTTTTCTTCAGTGCGGCGACCTCGGTCCTGGTCGTCCTGCTGGGCATCTTCCGCGCCGAGGGCGGAGGCTACGAGCCGGAAACCTTGGAACATCATCGCTGGTTCGGCATCGCCGTCGGGGCGCTGACGGTCGTGATCGCCCTCGTTCATGCGGGAGTCTTTCGCGGGGACGGAAAGAAGGCGGGAGCAGCGCTCTACCGGGTGCTGCTCCTGGGCGACCTCGTTCTTCTCACCATCGCCGGCCACGGTGGAGGGAACCTGACCCATGGCTCGAAATATCTCACCGAGAATGCCCCGGATTGGGTCAAGGAATGGGTCGAGTCATCGAAAGGAGAGGGGCCGGTTTCCAGCCAGTCGGGTGGAGGTGAATTTGCGACGGCGATTCGTCCGATTCTCGAGAAGAAGTGTTTTCAGTGTCATGGGGAGGAAAAGCAGAAGGGCGACTACCGCATGGACACGGTCGAAGGTCTTTTCGCCGCGGGTGAAAGCGAACTCGATCCCGTCGTGAAGGGAAATCCGATGGAGAGTTATCTCGTCGAAACCCTCACCCTGCCCGAGGACGACGACATGGCCATGCCGCCCGAGGGCAAGGACAGGCTCACCCCCGAGGAAACTCTCGCCGTGATCCGCTGGATCTGGGAGGGGGCGAAGACAGAGTGACCCCTGCCGTAAACTTACGGCTTGCGTCGGGCCGACGGGTGAAGAGAGACTGGAGCGAGTTTCGCCCGCTTTCATGATCCCTGAAATCCTCATTGGTCTCCTTCTCGTTGCCGCCAACGTGACGATGCACGCTTTCGGCCTCGCGTGGCTCACCCGGCATCTCCTCGCCACCGTCGGCAGTGCGCGCGGGTTCGGCGGCTTGAGCTGGCTCCTCATCCGCACCGCTTGGGTTCTCATTTTCCTTCACGGGACCGGGGTCTGCCTCTGGGCGGCCACCTACCGCATTTTGGGATGTTTCGAGGATGCGGGGACCGCCTTTTATTTCTCCGGCACGACCTACACCACCGTTGGATTCGGCGATCTCGTTCTTCCGAAGGAGTGGCGACTTCTCGCTCCCCTGGAGGGGATGACGGGGATCCTCATGAGCAGCCTTTCCGGTGCCTATTTTTTTGCCGTGGTCATGAGGGTCTACGGTTTCAAGAAGGAATGATCCCGAGGAAAACGCCATCGCGGGAGCGCTTGCCGCTTGCCTCGCTGCGGCTCCCCGCCTACATCATCGGCTCATGAGCGCGTCCCCCCATTTCCTCGAAACCGCCGATGGCGGTGCTTTTCCCTCGGTCGGTCTTGGAACCTGGAAAATCCCGGCAGACGTATTGCCCGATCTCATTCCCACCGCCGTCGAGATCGGCTATCGGCACTTTGATTGCGCCTGCGATTACGGAAATGAGACGGCCGTGGGGGAGGGGCTGAAACGGGTCCTCGATTCCGGTGCCTGCTCGCGCGACGATCTCTGGGTCACCTCGAAACTCTGGAACACCTATCACCATCCCGATCATGTGCGGGCCGCCTGCGAGCGGAGCTTGAGCGACCTCGGGCTCGACGTGCTCGACCTCTATCTGATTCACTTTCCGGTCACTCTCGCCTACGTGCCTTTCGAGGAGCGTTATCCTCCCGGCTGGTTCTTTGATCCGGAAGCGGAAAACCCCTCGATGAAACCCGTGCGCGTCCCCCTCGCCGACACCTGGGGCGCGATGGAAGGCCTCGTCGGTGCCGGTCTCGTCAAGCGCATCGGTATCTGCAACTTCACCACCGGACTCATCCGCGACCTCCAGGCTTATGCCTCGATCCAGCCGCAGGTGCTGCAGGTTGAGATGCATCCTTATCTCACCCAGCAGCGGCTCCTGCGTTATTGCCAGGAAGAGAACATTGCCGTCACCGCCTTCTCGCCGTTCGGGGCGAGTTCCTATGTGCCCCTGAACATGGCGGGCGAAAACGAGTCCGTCCTCGCCGATCCGGTGGTCACGGGCATCGCCGCGGCGCACGGACGCTCGCCTGGGCAGATCGTGCTGCGCTGGGCGGTGCAGCGCGGCACCGTGACCATCCCGAAAACCCAGACCGCGGCCCACCTCCGGGAAAACCTCGCCATTTTCGACTTCGAATTGAGCGGGGAAGAGATGGGCAGCCTCGACGGGCTCGACCGCGGACGCCGCTTCAACGATCCCGCCGAATTCGGCGAAGCCGCCTTCAACACCTTCTATCCCATCTTCGACTGATCTTCCGGGAGGACGAGCGGGGGACGTTCCGCCCGCCGCCGGATCCAGTCGATGGCGCGATGAACCGGTTTGCGCCGCACCAGCCAGATCTCGAAGCGCCGTTTTCCGGGAAAATTCAGAAGCAGGATTCCCGCGAGCAGCGTGAGGATCCCCTGACCCGGCGTGATGAACATGATGAGTCCCCCGATCACGAGGATGCCGCCGAAAAGGTTCTTCAGGATCAGCAGGACAAGGCGCAGGGCGGGGTGCTGTCGGCGCATCCACTCCGATCCTGCGCTGTCTTCGAGGAAGTAGTCGGGCGGCATGCGCCGGATCAGCATGGGGACGGCCACGGCGCTCACGACGACCGTCGCCAGCGAGATCGCTCCGATCCAGGCAAGCCATTCTTCGTTCCCGCCGATCCGGGACCACTGCTCGCGAAACCAGTCCATAGGTCGCGAAAGATTCACCCGCGCGCGGGCGGAATCAATCCATCTCGCGAGAGCGTGGTTCGCGGTGGGGAGTGCCTTCCGAGGTCGGGGAGGTCACGAAGGGACCGCCCGCCAACGGTGCTCGTTCGGTGAAAGCCACTTCAGGCATGTCGCTGGGGCGTCCCGCGAGAGGAAAGTCCTTCCGCAGGGGGAAATAGGGATAACCCTCCCACATGAGGATACGGCGGTGGTCGGCGAGACCTTCGAACTCGATCCCCATCATGTCGTAGACTTCACGCTCGTGCCACTCGGCCGTGGGCCAGATGCCCGAGACGGAATCGGCTTTTTCGCCTTCGGGAAGCTTGTATTTGAGTCGGAGATGATGCCTGGCACCGTTGCCGAGGGCATAGAGCTCGTATACCATCTCCCAGCGGGGTTCCTCGCCATAGTGGTCGAGGCTGCTGATGTCGAGAAGGTAGTCGAAGCCGAGTTCGTCGCGGCAGTAGCGCAGGATCTCGAGGGCGCGCGCCTTTTCGACGATGACGGTTTGCTCGCCGCGGAACTCGACCGTGTCGAGGAGGGAGCCCGAAAAACGTTCCTGGAGAATGGTGACGACCGTGTTCATGGCGGGACCGGAGAGGGTTAAACCGGGGTCAGGCGCTTTCCTCTGTCTGGAAGTGGGCCAGCGCGGAATGCTCCTTCGAGATCTTGTCCTGCAGCTTCATGAGCCCCTCGAGAAGCGCTTCGGGGCGGGGAGGGCACCCGGAAACGTAAACGTCGACCGGGATGAGATTGTCGATGCCCTGGAGGACCGCGTAGCTCCGATACATCCCGCCGGAGGAAGCGCAGGCTCCCATGGCGATGCACCATTTCGGAGCGGGCATCTGGTCCCAGACCCGCTTCACCGCCAGGGCCATCTTGTAGGTTACCGTTCCCGCCACGATCATGACGTCGGCCTGGCGGGGGGAGAATCGCATCACTTCGGCGCCGAAACGGGCGATGTCGAAGCGGGAGGCCCCGGTTCCCATCAGCTCGATGGCGCAGCAAGCGAGACCCATCGGCATCGGCCAGAGTGAGTTCTTCCGCATCCAGTTGATCGCGGTGTCGAGCTGGGTGAAGATGATGTTGCCCTCGATCTTGGAATCGTAGGCGGCGTGATGCGCGGTGGTCTCGGCCATGACGAGGGAGTGAAAGGGCTTCGTTCCCGCTAGGTTACGTCTCCGCCGGGCCCCGGCAAGGGGCTTTGTGAAAAATTTCACAAGCTCATTCCGAGCCCTTCCGCCAGTTCAGGTCGTAGAGGTCGGTCCGTCGCTGGCGCAGATTCCGCACGCTGCCGCGGTGGTGGAGAATCTCGAGGCGTTTGAGGTCGAGGTCTGCGATGAGGGCGGTCTCGAGTCCCGCCGGGGCCTCGGTCACGATCGCATTTTCGGGGAAATCGTAATCGCTCGGAGAGAAAACCGCCGACCGTGCGAACTGGAAATCCATGTTCGCCACACCCGGCAGGTTCCCGACGCTGCCGGCCGCGACCACGTAACACTCGTTCTCGATGGCCCGGGCCTGGGCGCAGTAGCGGACCCGGTGAAAACCGGATGCCGTGTCGGTGCAGAAGGGCACGAAAAGGATCTGCAGGCCTTCGTCTGCGAGGAGCCGTCCCAATTCGGGGAACTCGACGTCATAGCAGATGAGGATGCCGATTTTTCCCGAGTCTGTCTCGAACACCCGGAGCCGGTCGCCTCCGCTCATCTGCCACTCCGATTCCTCGCTCGGAGTCGCGTGGATCTTGCGCTGCTCCTCCATCGTGCCGTCGCGACGGCAGAGGTAGACGGCGTTGTAGAGGCGGTCGCCCTCGATCACCGGCAGGCTCCCGGTGATGATGTTGATCCGCCGTGCCACGGCTTCGCGGGAGAAGAAATCGAGGGTCGGCGCGGTGAGTTCGGCCAGATTGCGGATCGCGGCCGTTGCCCCCTCGGTTTTCCAAGGGGCCATGAGGGGGGCATTCACGTATTCGGGAAAACACACGAAGTCGGCCCCATATCCGGCCATGGCCTCGAGGAAAAACGAAGCGTGTTCGAAAAACTCCTCTGGTCCCGACATCGGGCGCATCGCCAGTTGGACGACGCCAACACGAATGCGGCGGGCATGCGGGCCGGGGGCGGAGGGAGTCATGGATTCAAAGGTTCACCCGAAAATCTCGCCGATCCGACGGCACACCTCCTCAACGTTCGCCCGCGAGTTGAAGGCGGAAATCCGGAAGTATCCCTCGCCCGCCGCTCCGAAGCCGGAGCCGGGCGTGATGACGACGTTGGCCTCGTTGAGCATCTTGTCGAACATGTCCCAGGAGGTGAGGCCCGTCGGACAACCCACCCAGACATAGGGGGCGTTGACCCCGCCGTAGACGGCGAGTCCGGCCGCGGAGCAGGCCTCGCGGAGAAGCGTGGCATTGCCCATGTATCCATCGATGAGAGCGGCGACCTGCTTCTTGCCTTCTTCGGAAAACACGGCGGCGGCGCCCTTCTGCACCGGATAGCTGGCTCCGTTGAACTTGGTGCTGTGGCGGCGCGACCAGAGCGGGTGGATCGCCTGCTCCGTTCCGTCCGCGGTGTATCCCTTCAGCGCCTTCGGAATGACGATGTAGGCGCAGCGCACGCCCGTGAAACCGCCGTTCTTGGAAAAGCTGCGGAACTCCATGGCACACTCGTGGGCCCCCTCGATCTCGAAGATCGAGCGCGGCACGGCGGGGTCCTGGATGAAAGCCTCGTAGGCCGCATCGTAGAGAATGATGGCCTTTTCCCGGCGGGCGTAGGCGACCCAGGCCTCGAGCTGTTCCCGGGTCGCGGTGGCTCCGGTGGGATTGTTCGGGTAGCAGAGATAGACGAGATCGACGTGCCGGTCGGGGATGGAGGGGACAAAACCGTTTTCCGGGGTGCAGGGCAGGTAGACGAGCCCCGCATAGGCTCCCGACGCATCGGCCTCGCCGGTGTTGCCTATCATCACGTTGGTGTCGACGTAGACGGGATAGACCGGGTCGGTGATGGCGATGACGTTGCCGGGTCCGAAGATATCGAGGATGTTGCCGGTGTCGCACTTCGAGCCGTCGGAGATGAAGACCTCGTCAGCGGAGATGCCGAGATCGGCAAATTGATTGGCGACAATGGCTTCGCGGAGAAAGGCGTAACCCTGCTCCGGACCGTAGCCCTTGAAAGTGGCGGAGTTGCCGAGTTCGTCGACAGCTTCGTGCATGGCCTGGCGGCAGGCTTCGGGCAGGGGTTCGGTGACGTCTCCGATGCCGCAACGGATCAGCCGCTTCGCCGCCTCGGGGTTGGCTTCGTTGAAGGCGGAGACGCGGCGTCCGATTTCGGGGAAGAGATAGCCGGCCTTGAGCTTGAGAAAGTTGTCGTTAATGCGTGCCATGGGGTCGATCCTGAGTTTAAATGCGGGGACTTATAGAGGTTGAAGATGAGCCGTGAGCAACGCCTTTTTTCCCCGAGGGCCGATTTTCTCGCGATGATCTGTGCCTGTCTTTTCTCCTGCGGGAATGCCGAGGATGCTCCGGTTCGCAGGGGGGAACGCTTCGACATCGCTGAAGGTCGCCTCTCCCTGATCCTCCCCGATGGGTGGGAGAAAACCGATCTCAACGCCGGCGATGTCGTGGCCGGGTTCGCGACGCAGGACAACCGCAGCTCGCTCTTCATTCGCGAGATGGAGGCCGGCCTCGGGGGAGGGATGCAGGATCTGCTCGACGGAACGATCGCGAATTATGAAGCCACCTTCAAGGTCAGGGATGTGGGCAAGGCGAAGACCGGGGATGTGCCCGGGAAGTCCCGGAAATGGCCGGCCATCTTCACCACCGTCGAAGCGACCGTGGTGAAGGGGTCGGAGTCTTTCGAGATGCGATTCTACCTCTTCATCTTCGATACCGGCACCCATCTTTACCTCGTCCAGGCCAGCACGACCAAACCCGTGCGCGAGGCGCGCGAGTCGCAGATCTACGAGTTTCTCCGCTCTCTCGTTGCGAATTCCTGAAGCGCGTTCAGACTGAAGCGAATTCTCATGTCGGAACGTCCCCCCATCGAAGCCATCGGCCACATTGTCGAGGAGCGCGAGCCCGGCCGTCTTTATCGCGTCGAGATGGCGAACGGTTACCGCGCCTTTGCCGTTGTCGAGCGAAAGGGGCCCCGCCTGCCGGAAGGAGAGGATCCGCTCGGGCGCGAGGTGGCGCTCCATTTTTCCCCTTTCGACATGAGCAAGTGCCGCCTCGTCGGCTGGCATCTGTGACCCGTGACCCGAACGCATGGCCCTCCTCGAAGTCCGCGATCTCAAGACCTGGTTCCACACCCGCGACGGCATCGTGAGGGCGGTCGACGGCGTGTCCTTCGATGTCGAGGCGGGCGAGACGGTCGGGATCGTCGGCGAGTCGGGATCGGGCAAGTCGGTGACCTGTTATTCGCTGCTCGGGCTCATTCCCATGCCGCCGGGACGCATCGAGGGGGGGCAGGCCCGCTTCGGCGGAATCGACCTGCTCAAGCTTCCGGAAACGGAACTCCGCTCCCTCCGCGGGCGCCGCATCGGCTTTATCTTCCAGGATCCGATGACCTCGTTGAATCCCTACCTGCGGATTTCGACGCAACTGGTTGAGCCGCTCCAGCTTCATTTCGGCCTTTCGCGGAGGAAGGCTCTTTCCCAGGCCATCGACGAACTTGCCGCCGTGGGGATTCCCGACCCGGCGAGCCGCATCGAATCCTACCCGCACGAGTTCTCCGGCGGGATGCGGCAGCGGGTCATGATCGCGATGGCCCTGATCACCCGGCCGGAGATCCTCATCGCGGACGAGCCGACCACGGCCCTCGACGTGACGATCCAGCGACAGGTCCTCGACCTCATCAAGGCGCGCCAACAGGAACTCGGCACAGCGGTCATTTTCATCACCCACGACCTCGCCGTCGTCTCCGAGGTCTGCGATTACGTGAACGTCATGTATGCCGGACGCTTCGTCGAGCGGGCTCCGGTCGACACCCTGTTCAATCAGCCCCGGCACGCTTACACGCGGGCCCTGCAACGTTCGATCCCGGCGATGCAGGAGAAGGGCAAGGCGCTCTACACCATTCCCGGCCTCCCTCCGAACCTCGCCAACGAGATCCCGGGATGTGCCTTCGCACCGCGATGCGAAGTCCGTGAGGGCAGCTCCTCCCATGCCTCGGTGCGTCCCGAACTCATCGAGGTGGGCGGGGGACATTGGGTGCAGAATTGTCCCGCTTGCCTGTCGGCTGGTTAGCCGGTCCTTTGAATTCGATCGGGCATTCGGAGAGGCAGGTGCAGGAAAATCCTTTTTTCCGGGGAAACGAGGCCGGGGAAGGATGTGAAGGAACTTGCGCGCCGACTTCCCCGGACGCATGCTTCCCCACGATGACCCGAAGAGCGCTTCTCCTTTGCGCCCTATTTGCGACCGGCCTGCTCCCGGCGGCCGATCCCGCAGGCATGGAGGGCAATCCCGAGTCCGCCGCCCGCTTCTTCCTCTCGGAGGTGCGCCGTTTCCGGGTCACCGGCCTTCCCGGCGGTGAGGCATGGGAGACACTCGCCCCTTGTCTTTCCAAGCCTTTGCGGACCCTGATGGAGGCCGCGAAGCGCGAACAGCTCGAATTCATGAAAATGTTCCCGGACGAGAAACCGCCGTGGATCGAGGGGGATTTTTTCAGCAGTCTCTTCGAAGGACCGCACCGTTTCCAGGTGATCGGTGCCGAGATCAAGGGGGACCGGGCCAGTGTCCGCGTCGAGCAGGAGCGTACGGAGGGCGGGAGCACGGTGAAGTGGACCGACACGCTGCTTCTTTTGAAAACACCGGAAGGCTGGCGGGTCGACGACATGCGTTACGGGGGGAGTTGGGATTTCGCCAACACCGGGACCCTTCGCGAGGCCCTCGCTCCCGAGGAACCCTGAGCGGAGCCCCTTGCTTCCCCGGTTCCACCTGGCGCAAGGCCCTCTCGGGCAGGGAGGTTCCGCCGGGCCGAATCCCGTTTTACTTTCCCGGGAAATCCCCTAGGTTTCCGGCCCTTTGACGATGTCCATCGAACTGACACGGAATTTCTCGATTATCGCCCACATCGACCACGGAAAGACGACCCTCTCGGACCGTCTCCTGGAGACCACCGCGACCATTTCCCAGCGCGAAAAGCAGGACCAGCTTCTCGATTCGATGGACCTCGAGCGCGAGCGGGGCA
>JAGRPC010000375.1 GCA_020439925.1 Verrucomicrobiia bacterium
CGGGTCTCGGCCTTCGACATATCGAGGCTGAGGAGAACGCGGAGCTTGTCGCGGCCCTGGAAACTTTCGGGCTTGTACCAGTAGATCTCGTCCTTGTGCCAGAAGCCCTTGCCTCCCCAAGCCGCATTGAGCGGGTGTGAGGGATCCTCGACCTTGAAGGCCCAGGTGCCACCGGCGGTCCAGGGGTGTCCGTTGAAGATCCCCCCGATTGTTGCGATGCCGTCGTCCCATCCGTTGAAATTGTCCGCCGCGGCGTGGAAGCCGACGATGCCCTTGCCACCGTTGATGAAATCGAGAATCGCGGCCTTCTGCGCGTCGTCGGGCTTCAGTGCGGTGGTGCTGTTGAAGAGGATCGCGTCATAGCGGGCGAGGTTTTCCTTCGTGAAGACCTCATACTGGTCGGCAAAGTCCGCCGAAAACGCGCCGGTCTTTTCCGCGATGGACTTCAGAGCATGGTTTCCGAAGGGGATGGAGGTGTGGATGAAACCTTCGCACCGGTAAAAGACGAGCACCTTGCGGGGGGCCTTGGGTTTTGCCGTGGCGGTGGGCAGATTGGCCTCGATGAGGGCCTTGTGCTCGGCGGTGGGATTGGCTCCGAAGCGTTCCGCCGCCTTTTCCTCCCAGGTCTTGGGCTTTTCGGGCTGAGCCGGATTCTGGGCGAGGAGGAGACAGACCGAAGTCAAGGCTCCTAAGGCGATGGCGAGGGTGAGTTTTTTCATGACTGGGCGGAATGTTGCTCTGTGAGTTGGCAAAGGACAAGGTTAAAGGCCCTTCTTGGCGCGTTTAAAACGGCTTTTCCTTTCCTCCGAGGAAGGGTCGGCACCGGTGTCATCCTTGGCTGCGACCTGCTCTGAGGCGGTCGAGGTTTCGGTTAACGAGTCCCCCGTGGGAGCGACCGGCGCAGCGGCCTTGCGAAGGGAAAAACTCGGTAGCTTCCAATGGCCGATGAGAGGCGGCCGCCACCCGGTCCGAGTGATGAGGGCCTCGAGGAGAAAGACAACGAGAATCACTGCCAGAAGGGGAGCAAACACGGGTTCGAGTCCCGGAGTGGGCGGTTTTCTCCAGGCTTTGCTCAGGTCGAGGAGTTCACCTCCACCACTGGCAACGGCGGTTTCTCTCAATTCCGCGACACGGGCCGGGTCGAATTGCCATTCCGCTTCCGATCCCACCACGACCGGGCCCAGGGGAATCGCTCCACTGCCGACCTGAAGGGCGGCCCTGACAGGGATACTCTCGGGCAGGGAGGTGGAAACGGAGTAGTGTCCCGGAGCCTGTCGCTCCCAGGTGATCTCCCGCCTTTGTCCGTCGCGGAAGCCGCTCTGCAGGACGAGGCGGGGAGGATCGTTGCCGAATCGGGCTTCCCAGGGGTCGTCATCGTAGTAGAGATCGATGGTCCATTCCACGCCAGCCAGTTTCTGGCGGATGCCGATGCCGGCAGGCAGGTCTTCGCCCATGAGCCATCGGGTCAGGGTCTGGAGGAAGTCCCCGTATTCCTCCCAGGCGCGGACCCGCTCGGAAAAGTCGCCTCCGAGCGGAAAGGAAACGGCGGCGGTGCGTCCGATGCCACGCCTTCCGAAGGCCACGAGAGGGGCCTTGTAGGTGTCGTTGGTG
>JAGRPC010000376.1 GCA_020439925.1 Verrucomicrobiia bacterium
CTCTGGATATCCAGACCGAGAAGCGTCGAACCAAAAACCACGCCCTCGTCGTTGAGCAAAGGTGCGAGGTGATCAAACGCTGCCGCCGCTTTCTGATCGAGCCGCCCGGGCAGGCAGTGCAGCACATAATTTACCGCGATCGAATCAAAACGCGCCCCATGAAAATCGATGGGTTCGAGGACATTCTCCTGATACACCTCCGGACGGAAGGCGGCGAGACGTTTCGAAGCCTTTTCGAGACAGTTCCGGTTGATGTCGAGAAGCGCGAGCCGGGGCTGCGTCGAGGGGACCGTCCTTGCCGGGAAAAATCCCGTTCCTGCTCCAACCTCGAGGTGGTTCGACGTGATGTGGGCCCGGTAGAGATCGAGGATCTTTTCGGTCGGGCAGTGCCAGACGTGCGAATTCGAAACGCCGAGGACCAACCAATCGTAGAAGGCGAGATTCCTCTTGGTGTAGATCGCATGGGCGCGCTCCACGTCTGACAATTCGGCCTTCATGGTATTTTGCCAATCAATAGGGTATAGTCCCGGAGTCAACTCCCTTCCTTGATGGGTTGACTGCCGCCATGGAATCCCTCGACGAACGAATGGAACGACTCCGGATCCGTGAAGAGGATCTGGAAGAGCGTTTTGTCCTGGGATCGGGAAGCGGGGGTCAGAAGATCAACAAGACCTCGTCCTGCGTCTATCTGAAGCACCTGCCGAGCGGACACGAAATCAGCTGCCAGGAATCCCGATCCCGCGAGAAGAACCGGGAGGTCGCGCGCACACGCCTCTGCGATCATCTCGAAGCCGTCGCTGCCGAAGCGAAACTTGCCGCCGCGCGCGAAAGGGCCCGTCGTCGTTACCAGAAGCGGAAGCCGTCCCGCGCCGCCAAGGCGAGAATGCGGGTCGCCAAGCAGCACCGGTCCGAGAGAAAGTCTTCCCGCAGGAAGGTGGTCGGTGATCGGTGATCGGTGGACAGTTGACCGATCCCGGTGGAAGGTTTCCCGAACCTGTCTGCCCATGCTTCCCTCCGGAATCCGCCTGCCCACCGTCGTCATCTCGAATCTCTCGCCTCTTGTCGAAGAAGGTCGCTACCCCACCAAACGTGTGGTCGGTGAGTCCCTTCGCGTCGAGGCCGACATCTTCAAGGAAGGCCACGATCAGACGGTCGCGGTCCTCGGGAGGCGGCGCACAGGCGAGGAGCTCTGGGCGGAGATCCCCATGCACCACGTCGACAACGACCGTTGGGCCGCGGAACTGTCCTTTTCCGAAACGGGCGACTACGAAATCGCCATCACCGCCTGGGCCGACGACTTTCTCACCTGGCTCCACGATTTCGAGCGACGCCTGACCGGCGGACAGACCGACCTCTCCACCGAAATCGAGGAAGGCCGCGTCATCCTCAACCAGGCCGCCATTCGGGCGGCGACCGGCCGATCCTCGAAAGATGCCGAGGCCATCGAGGCACTCACCACCCACCTCATGCAGACGGTGCCCGCGGAGGTTCCCCATCTGATGGAACCCGCCGAAGTAAAATCGCTCCTCGCGCGCTGGCCCAACCGCACGCTTGCCACCACCGGCGATCAGGTCCTGCGGCTCGTCGTCGAAACAAAACAGTCTCTCTTCTCCGCCTGGTACGAGTTTTTCCCCCGGAGCGCCGAGGGACTCGCCAACCGTCATTCCACCTTCCGCGACTGCCTCCCCCGCATCGAGGACGCGGCGGCGATGGGGTTCGACGTCGTCTACTTTCCGCCCATCCATCCCATCGGGATGTCGCACCGCAAGGGCAAAAACAATGCCGTGTCCTGCGAACCCGGCGACGTCGGTTCTCCGTGGGCGATCGGCGGTGAAGCCGGGGGACACCTCGCCGTCGAACCCGCCCTTGGCACCGTCGGGGACTTTGTCTGGCTCCTCGGTGAAGCCCGCTCCCGCGGCATCGAGATCGCCCTCGATTTCGCCCTCAACTGCTCGCCGGACCATCCCTACGTTCGGGAACATCCCGAGTGGTTCTACCGTCGTCCCGACGGTTCGATCAAGTATGCGGAGAACCCGCCGAAGAAGTACCAGGACATCTATCCGCTCGACTTCCACTGCGACGACTGGCGCGAACTCTGGGAGGAATTGCGAGACGTCGTTCTTTTCTGGGTGGAAAAGGGAGTGAAGATCTTTCGCGTCGACAATCCCCACACCAAGCCGGTCGCTTTCTGGGAGTGGCTCATTGCCGAAATCCACGCCGTCGACCCGGAAATCATCTTCCTGAGCGAAGCCTTCACCCGTCCCAAGATGATGCAGACGCTCGCCAAGGCCGGGTTCACCCAGAGCTACACCTACTTCACCTGGCGCGAGACCGCGGCCGAGTTGCGCGAGTATGTCACCGAACTGACGAAGGGTCACATGCGCGAGTATTATCGTGCCAATTTCTGGCCAAACACGCCCGACATCCTTCCCCGCCATCTCCAGCATGCCAACCCCGCGGCCTTCAAGATTCGCGCCGCCCTGGCAGCCACCCTCGTTCCCTCCTGGGGCATCTACTCGGGCTACGAGCTCTGCGAAGGAACTCCCTTGCCCGGTCGCGAGGAATACCTCGACAGCGAAAAATACCAGCTCAAGGCCCGCGACTGGAACAAGCCAGGGAACATCAAACCTTTCATCACCCGGCTCAATCGCATCCGCCGCGAAAACCCGGCGCTTCAGACTTACGCGAACATCGAGTTCGTGGCCTCGGACAACGACCAGATCCTCGCCTGGTGCAAATGGTCCGACGACCGCAGCAACCTCATGCTCATGGTCGTGAATCTCGACCCGCACCGGAAGCAGGAGACGCTTCTTCACCTGCCCCTCGATCTTCTCGGGATCCCTCCGGGAAGTGACTACGTGGTCGAGGACGTACTCTTTGAGGAGACCTACACATGGCGCGATTCCACCAATTTCGTGTCCCTTGACCCCCGGACCAAGCCAGTCCACCTGTTCCGTGTGGAGAAACCATAATTCGAAACGGTTTCTCTCCGCTCCGGAACCCCCAGATCCCTCATGCGTCAACGCTTCCTCACGTTCGCCGTTTTCGGTATAGTCCTGGTCGCCCTCGGTGAGTGGGGCCTGCGCTCCGGCAAGTTCAAGTCACTCGACGATTCGTGGCTCGAGTTCTGCATCGGCAACGCGGGCGGAAAACTCGGCAATCCAGCTGTCACCGTGGTCCGCATCGACGACGGTTACGAACCACTCCGCATCGGAGGCGACGAAAATCAGCCCAACGACGGCACCCTTTCCCGCCTCGATTACGCCACCATCCTTGCGTTCGTAGCGAAATTCGAACCGCGCTCCGTCGCGTTCCTTCCTACTCCGGTTTTCGACGAGAATCTCACCCTCAACAAGACCGACATCGCCCCGCTCAAGGACGCGGCCATGAAACTGCCCAAGCTCGTCGTGGCCTCGACGGTCTCGAACGACGGAGAGCAGGCAAAAGAGGCCGCTTCCCTCGCCTATCCGCCCGTGAAGGTCGAAGGAGATCCGTCTTCCATTCTCGCCTTTACCCGCACGATTCGTTATCCCGACGCGCAGATCCTCGTCAACGGTACCCCCGCCTTCAAGGCCATCGAGTCCGCCCGCGACCTGGCCTCGGACAAGATGATTCGCCTCCCGCTTCTCGCCCGGAAGGGCGATCAGGTCGCCCCTTCCCTCATCCTCGCGGCGGTGGCCAACCACGCCGGCATCGCACCGGACCAGATCACCGTGAAACTCGATGACGGGCAAGCGCGCATCCTCGTTGGCGAAACCTATACCATTCCCGTTTCCAGCGACGGCACCTTCGTCATACCGATGCGCGCGGGCATCAACGCCCCGATGAAGAAGTCGGTGTCCCTAGAAGATGGCAGCCGCAAGGAGGTCGAACTCTTCTCCAGCCTCACCGTGGACGAGCTCGCTTACACGGGCGAGGAGAACGACGAAGTCGCCAAGCGCATTCTCGCGAGCTTCCAATCGCGCTTCGATTCGCTCCGGGAGAATCTTGTCCTGATCGGTTTCGACCGCACCGGTGACCGTCGCATCGTTACGTCCTCCGGCGAATCCCTCTCCGAGACGAACCTGTTCGCCCGCACCATTGCCACCATCCAGAGCGGACGCTACATCGAATGGTGGCCGGCCTGGGGGCGCTGGATCGCCGTCGCCGTCATCCTTCTCGTTGCCGTGGCGCTTTTCCGTCTGCCCCGTGCGAAGTTCGTGCCCGCCGTTTTTGTCGCGGCCCTTCTCTTCTTCGCCGCGAAGGTCTTGGTCTTCTCCGCCACCCTCGCGTGGACGCCACCCTTCGTCGCCCTCGCCCTCTTTGCCCTCATGGCCGTGGTTGGAATCATCGTGCCCGTCAGCAAGGCGGAATCGTCAGAATCCTGAGCGGGCCGACTCTCCCCACGAGATCGCCACGGGAAGATTGCACGGATTCCGTTCAGGTGTTGTGATTGATCTGGTAGAGCC
>JAGRPC010000377.1 GCA_020439925.1 Verrucomicrobiia bacterium
CGGTCGTGGGATCCTGGATCGGCCGAATCGTTTTTCCGTGGAAAGGGGAGAAGAAATCCTGAGGGAAGCGGGGACTGATCCCTCTGCCGTCTGCTTGCGGTCGCGTCACCTTTATCGAGCCACCCCGCCGATCCCCTCGGTAACGAAGTTCGTACAAACTTCGCCCGGTCGCCCTCCCCGGAAAAAATCGTCCTCCCCGCAGTCAAAAATTCTTGCCTCCTCCCCGCCCGTTTTGCTACCTCCTCCGGCACGCTGATCCGCCATGAAGCTCGCCCCCCCCCCCGCGAATCCTTCCCGCCGCCGGTGCCGCGCTCCTCGGTCTGAGCGCCCTGTTCACCGGCCTCAACTCCTTCCGCGCCGAGGACGATCCCGATGCCGCCTTCGTCTATGACCGCACCGAGAGCGTCCTTCACCTCTCCCTCGACGCGCCCTCCGGTTCCTCGCTCTCCATGGGCGGCGATCCCGTCACCCTCGGCGTCCTCGTCGAACGCCATTCCCGCCGCCTCGATCGATTTCACCCTCGACGATTCCGGCAGTGGGGGAACCGGTGACTCGGGCACCGGGGAAAACTGGAACTACCTGCATTCCGAGGGACGCTACCACTTCCACGACCTCCAGGTCGACGGACCCACCTACGAACTCGCCCCGGGCGAGACCCGCACCGTGAGCGGTCGACTGTCCTGGCTCTCGTGGGATCTCTGGGGTGACGACCAGGGCCATACCCGCATGGAAAACACCCAGCTCAGCTCCGCCACCGGCATCGCTTTCGGGGCGAATGTCTCTCAGGGCGACGGTTCCATCGACAACCTGTCCCCGGTGACGGATGAGACGGGTGCCTTCTCCACCGTCTTCACGATGGGCTCGGAAAACGCCCGGCTTTCCTTTTCCGCCGAGGGCGCGGAGGAGGCCTCGATCGATTTCACCGCCGCCACGCCGGTGGCTCCCGTGGAGATCCATCTGCGGAACGAGAAAGCCCTTTCCTTGAGCTTCGAACCCCAGGGCGATCCGGCCGACTTTCTCAGCGGGGCGACCGTTCCCGTGCGGGTGCAGGTGCTGCTGAACGAGTGGGAAGTGTGGCAGGAGGTCGACGGGTCCATCGTCCCGCGCAATCACCAGACCGGGCCAGCACTCGGGGCGCTCGTGACCCTCGGCCTCGCCTCGGGCGACGGGATGTGGCAGTCCGGCGGCGGCAGCACCGACGCCGACGGCGTCGTCGAGGCCGGTTTCACCCTCGGCACGCAGGCCTCGCACCTCACCGCGACGGTGTCCTTCCAGGGGGTAAGCGGCGAGGGCGGTTATGTCTTTGCTCCCGAGCCCTGGGAGTTCCAGGAGAGTCACGACACCATCGATCTGACCCTCGAGACGACGGGCGATCCCACCACCGGACTGCTTGCCACCGTGCAGCACCGCACCTGGGAAACCTGGCGGCATGCGGTCAGCGGCGAGATCCGGACCCGGGCCGAGTCCCTCGTCCCGGCCCAGAATGCCGTCGTCGCCTTCACAGCGATCGAGGGCGCGGTAACGGTGTTTTCCCAGGCCTCGGCCGAAACCGGACTCGACGGCACCGCCACGACCCTCTATGCCTCGGAAGGCCCCGTCACCCTCGCCGCCCTCGCGAGCTTCGCGGGACACGAGGCTCTCGTCACGATCAGCGCGCCGCAGGGGTTTGGGGTGGTGGGAAATGGGGGAGATGGAGATGATGGCAGCGGGAATGGAACCGATCCCGGAGACGGAAACAACCCAGACAACAACCCCGAAACCGGAGAACCCAATCCGACGAACCCGGAAAACCACCCGACTCCGGCGATCCCGTCCCTCAAACTCATATCGCGACACCATTTCATGGGGCGGGACGAAGTTCCCTCCGGAGGCACGGCTAGTTGGACGATGAAGGAATTCTTCCGGGCCGAGCTGGCCAAGTATGGCACGGATGAAAACGGCGAGCAGATCACCGTGGATGAGAAAGAAGTGGAAGGAGAGCGAGATCGTGAAGAGGAAATCCTAGTCCCCCTCTATCTGGAAGGATGGTATCTCACTCACATCGAATACTTCGAACGAGAAGTCCTCGATCTTGGCGAGGGGGATACCAGTGGACTCGGCGATCTCAATCTTAGTGGGTTCCGGGCACCGGGAGACGTGATCGACATTCTTGAAGTCCTCGCCGAGGCGACCC
>JAGRPC010000378.1 GCA_020439925.1 Verrucomicrobiia bacterium
GCCAGGGTGATGTCGCCGTCCGTCAGGTAGGACGGATAGTGCGGAATGTTGTCGCGCGCCGCGGTGTGGCCGTTGTGCCGGCCGGTCATCAGCACGCTGCGCGAGGCGGCACAGACCGGGCCGCCCGCATAGGCCTGGGTGAAACGGATCCCTTCGACCGCGAGCCGATCGATGTGGGGAGTCTCGATCAAGGTCTGCCCGTAACAGCCGAGGTCGCCGTAGCCGAGATCATCGGCAAGGATGAAGACGAGGTTGGGTCGCGGTTCGGCAGCACGGGCTTCGAAAAGGATCGCGAAGCCGACCAGGCCGAGCGTGAGAATCTGACGAAAGCGATTTCTCATGATCTTCGTGCCCTACGGTCGGAGCGAGCGCGTTTCAAGCCCCGTTGTCGGGAAGGCCGGAGTTGGATGCACATGCGCCTCCCTGCGGCCTTGCCCATCGCCGACAACCCGCCCATGATCGGGGGAAGATGGATCGACCTCTCTCTTCCTCCCCTCCAGCTTTTCGACACCGAGATCTCCCGCTCTTTTTCTCCCGAGTCGTTCTGCTCCTTTTCATCCTCGTTCACGTCCTTCCGGCGGCCTTCGGGCAGGAGATCCCAGGTAGAGAAGTGAAGTTGCTCCCGGTCGAAGCGGTCGCGGGAATCGGCCCCTGCCAGGCCGTCGAGGTCGAGGGAAACCGGCTTTATGCCACCGGGCGGGGCCTCTTCCACGTGCTGGACATCACCGCACCCGCGCAACCCCGTCTCCTCGGAACCCTCGAGGGACTCGGCAACACGCGGCAGATTTTTCTGCACGGCACAACCGCCTTTGTTACGGCCCGCCAGGACGGGCTCTGGCTCGTCGACGTCTCCGATCCCGCGAACCCCTCGCTTCTCAGCCACTACGACACCGTGGAAATGGCCACCGGCATCTGGGTCTCGGGCGAGGTGGCCTTCGTCGCGACCCGGCAGTATGGCGTCGAGCTCGTCGACATCTCCGACCCGCGCGAACCACGCCACCTCAGCGTGCTGAAAACGGGCGAGGCGCAGTCCTGCTGGGGACGCGACGGCATCCTCTACATCGGCGACTGGGCGCCGAAACGGATGCTCGTGGCAGACGTCAAGAATCCCCGCGAACCGAAGATCCTCGGGGGAGCCGACCTCGACGGATACGGAGATGGCGGCTGCCTGCGCGGCAATCTCTGCTTCGCCGCGACCGGACATCACTCCCGCTCGCCGGACCCCGAGGCAGGCCACGGCAGGGGTCACGGACTCGAAATCTTCGACGTGAGCCGGCCCGACGAACCTGCTTTCGTGTCGCGGGTGAAGTTCCCGCCGAACTACCAGATCTCGAACGACATGTGGATGGCCCGCGTCTCGGGCGACCACTGCTTTGTCGCCGACACCTGGAACGGACTCTTCGCGGTGAACATCCGGGATCCGCAGCATCCCGAGATCGTCGCCCGGGCCAACCTGCCCCTGCGTCCCCAGGGCGACGTGGCGGATCCGGTGGGCGGCATCGCCCTGGGCGAGGGCGTCGTTTATGCTGCCGGCATCTACACCGGCCTGCACGTGGTCCGCGCACCCGGCCTCGCCACTCCCGTCGTAGGCGAACCGGACGGCGGAGTCACCGTACCGGAGGAGACGAAACCGAAGGAATCCCCGGACTTTCTTTCCTTCGACCCCGGGGGACAGGTGCGCTCGACCACCGTCGTCGGCGATCTGGCCTGGACCGCCTGCGGCAAGGCCGGCATCCAGGCGATCCGCCTCGGCGAGTCACC
>JAGRPC010000379.1 GCA_020439925.1 Verrucomicrobiia bacterium
CAACTCTGGCATCGCGACCTCGGCCCTGTCGAACACGAATGGGGCACCTCGAGTTCTCCCGTGCTGCACGGCGACTTGGCCATCGTCTACCACGGTCCCGGCAAGGGATCCGCTCTCTATGCCCTAGACAAGTTCACCGGAAATACCGTGTGGAAGTGGGATGAGCCCCAATGGGTCACTGGACCACGCACGGATGGATTTGCGGGCAAAGACGATGGAATCATCGGTGCCTTCAGCACGCCCATCCTCGTTCACAGCGGAGAACGGGAGGAACTGGTAATGAGTTTTCCCATGGAGATGAAGGCCTTCGACCCACAATCCGGCGAGGTTTTGTGGACCTGCGGAGGTCTCAATCCGCTTGTCTACACTTCGCCTGTCAAAGGCGACGGCGTGGTCCTGGCGATGGGAGGCTACTACGGGAATTCCATCGCCGTGAAAACCGGCGGCAGCGGTGACGTCACCTCTTCTCATCGCCTCTGGCACAAGGAACGTCACAACGGCGGGATCGGCACCGGGGTGGTCAAAGGCGACCATTACTACTACCAGACCAGCGGCGGCATCGCCCTTTGTCTCGACCTCAAATCGGGCGAAGAACTCTGGGAAGCACGTCTCCCTGGTGCCGGAAAATCCTGGGGATCCTTCCTCCTTACCGGCGACCTCATCTACTCCCTGAGCCAGGCAGGCGACACCGTGGTCTTCAAGGCGAATCCCGAGAAACTCGAAGTGGTGGCCCAGAGCGATCTCGGCGAGCACACCAATTCCTCACCCGTGCCCGCCGGAGACTCCCTCATCATCCGCACGCATGAGGCACTCTGGTGCATTGGAGAGAACTGACGGTTCGCAGTCCTCACCGAAGCCATTCGACCAAGGCAGGTTCAGGTGGTCAGGGTTTCCCCTGCTTTACCTTCTCCTTCCTGGCCTCCAGCATCGTCCGGACACGGGCCTCCTCCTTTTCGAGAGCGGCCCCCGTCACGGGAAGCGGTTCGAATTGAGGATCCGGTTCCAACCTCTCTCCCGTTTCCATCTTGCGCCAGCGAAGACGACGAAACCAGACGTCCTGACCATGGTCCTGCAACCACAGACGACCGCCACGTCCCGTCAGATCGCCACCACGAATCCCAAGAAGTTCTACATACCACTTCCACTTCGGGTCCGCGTAATCGAAGGAAAGGACCCTCTCTCCATTCAGCCAGTGCTCGATCACCGTTCCCTGGCACAGAATCCTTGCGGTGTTCCACTCCCCCACCGGACGGGTGGCATCCTTTCCCGGTGCCATGCAGAAAAAGAGTGAGGCCGCCGCCTGTCTGGCGTTTTCTCCATAGGGGCTGCCCACGTTGTCGAGAACCTGGTACTCAACCTGACCCGGCCGATAATAAACGCCGGAGTTGCATCCCTGCGACACCTTCCACTCGAAACGCAGCTCAAAATCATCGGGAACCGTAGAGACCACGTAGGTGAGAGATCCACCGCGCGATTTCCGATGAAACGCACCGTCTTCGATTTCCCAGTTTCCACCATGCTCCCACCCCTCAAACGTATGGCCATCGTGAAGAGGGGTGAAAGAGGATTCTGCCACCTCTTCTGCCTGCACACAGGCCGTCAGAAAACAGAGTCCAGCACAGGCCAGAAAACTAAACGGGAAACGCCTCATGGAGTAGAGAGACTGACTGAATCCCTCACCTCGTTCAAGTCGATTCCCTCTCCTCAACAAGGCGGCCGCCTCAGGGTCCGCAACTGGAACCGATCGAGAAAACAAAAAACCGGGGCTCCAAGAGGAGGCACCCGGTTTCGATCAAAACGAACCCTCGAAGCGGAGAGGATCAGAAAGTCGCCGTGGCTCCGATGTGGAAACGACCCGACTCGTCCGTTATGACATTCTCGGTAAAGACGGGATAACCGTAATCAAGACGGAACTTGAACCAGTCGCTGTAATTCCAGCGGAGACCGACACCGACCGACCCCATCTGCATGGTCGCAGGCTCGCCGGGAAGGAGGTCCTCGTTGCCAAGGTTGGCCGCGTCGAAGAAGCCGAGGAAACGAAGGCTGTCGGTCTCGTTCTCCCAGTCACCGATGCGTGCGAGGGAAAGCTCCGGAGTGTAAAGTTCAAAGGTTCCCCAAGCGCCGTGGTCCCCACGGGCGACCCGCTGGTCAAAACCACGAACGGTGTCATAACCACCGGCACCGAGCTGCTCGGAGGCCTGAAGATTGCTGTTGGCGTCCTGACCCTGAACCTTGAAACGCATCGACCAGTCTTCGTGAAGGCGACGTTGATGTTCGAAACTTCCCACCACATAGAAGTAATCCGAGGAGGAAAGAGCTCTGGATGTGAGGAAAGTAGCGTCGGAATTGTGCCCGTTGAAGTCACCGGGTGACCAGACCCCACGAATGTCGAACTGGGACACGCCACGCTTGTGCTGGATGGTTTCCTGGTAGCCGAGGCTGAACTGGAAGATTTCCACCCGGGAACCGAAGAGCTGGGTATTGCCCAAGTTGGTGAAGTCGACAAACTCGAGGTTGTTGCCGTTCGACTTCCAGTCAAACCCGAAGTCCATTTCACGCTGGCGATTGGCAGTTCCATCGAGCGGGATTCCGTAACGACCGCTGAGCTGGATGTTGTCTCCATCCGAGTCGAGGAAGTTGCCACCACCCACCGGGATGGGATCGGAGTTGATGTCGACGTAGGAGGCGAGAACGGTGAACCAGTGGCGCCAGGGAAGCGCCTGGGTGTAAACAAGAGAGTTGGCACGGACGTGCTCGAAGTCGAAATCGCTCGTAAACTGGTAGCTGAGGCTGCGGTCCGGACCGAAGGCATCACCCATGTTGAAACCGACGATGAAACGGTCTTCGCCAAGGTAGTCGACCCCGGAATCTTCATATCCGGTGTAGAACCAGTTCGCCCGGGTCTGGTAGCTCTTCAGGATGACGTCCGTGGTGCCGAACTCGTAACCGGGAGCGTAAACCATGTCGATCTTGCGATAGGGGCTGCGGTTGACCCAGGAAAGATCGCGAAGCACCTCGGAGGCACGGATGACTTCACCCTTCTTCACCCGCATCTGGCTGCGGATGAATTCCTCGGTGTCGGCATCGACGCCCTCGACACGAATACGGGCGAGTTCCGATTCGATCACGACCAGCTGAACAACGCCGGAGGTGATGTCCTGCTCGGGAATGAGGACGTCAACGACGGGACGGTCGCCTTCGCGGTAGGCCACGATCACATCCTTCACCATCTGGTCGAGAGAAGCGAGGGAAACGGGATGACCGATGTAGCTCTGAAGGACAAGTCCCACCTGACGGGGAAAATTCTCGAAGTCGTGCCAGATTCCCTCGACGCCGGGCCAGCCGTCGGGACGGACATCTCCGGGACGAGGCAGGAGAACGATACCCAGAAGTTGGTTGACGAGATACTGATCGTCACCGGTGCCGCCAAGACCACTCTTGTCTCCGCCCTGATCCATGTGGAAACGACCGAGCTTGTCGACTTTGAGGGGACCTTCTCCCCCACCCGAATCGAGCACGGAACGGGTCTCATAGACCTTGTTCTGCACGGTGGGCGGCAGCACATCGAGAAGAATCTCGGTTCCGTATTGGTCGGTCACCGTCTGCTGGGCGTTGGCAACGCCAAGAAGGGTAACCGCCAGGAAAGCGCTGATTCCGGTCGTAAGCAGTTGGATTCTCATCAGATTCAATCAGTCGCGGCCCGTTGACACCGCTCCACAAAGTCAATCGCTTAACACACGTTAAAAGGGATGAAAACGCTTTTTTTCAGTTTTTTTCGGGTGTTGAGCTCCCGGCAGGATGCTAAGAAAGAATTCGAGCGGAATGAAAGAAGATTCTGAAGTTTTTTTGACCGACACTCACGCCCACCTCGCCTCAAAGCGTTTTTCCGGCCAGGTTGACGAAGTCCTTTCGCGTTCGCGGGCGGCTGGCATTGGTCGCATCATTTCGATTTCCTGTGATGTCGAGGATGCCGAAACAAACCTTGCACTTGCCACAACGAGGGACGGTGTCTTTGCCACGGCCGGGATCCATCCCTGTTATATCCATGAACCGGGCCCATCGGGTTGGCTGGAGAAACTCTCCGACCTTTCCCGGCATCCCAGGATCGTGGCCATCGGTGAGACCGGACTCGACCACTACCACCCACCCGAGGACGGGAGCAGCGTCGAAGTCTGGCACCGGAGGCAGGTGGAGGTCTTTGAGGAGATGTTGAGACTAGCCGAGGAGCGCGATCTGCCGGTGGTGGTTCATTCCCGGGAAAGCACCGGAGCGGTTCTGGACGTCCTGGAACGATTCCCCGGAGTCCGGGCCGTGTTGCACTGCTTCGTCGGCACGTGGAACGAAGCCGAGAGGGCACTGGCCGGGGGGCACTTCCTGTCCTTCACGGGGGTCATCACCTATCCCAAGTCCGGCGAGATCCGCGAGGTGGCCTCGCGAATTCCTCTCGACCGGATCATGGTGGAGACCGACGCGCCCTATCTCGCACCCGTCCCCTTCCGCGGGAAACCCT
>JAGRPC010000380.1 GCA_020439925.1 Verrucomicrobiia bacterium
TTTTCAGCTTCTTCAGTTTCCCTCGCAGCTTCTTTGTCTTGGAGCCTTTCGAGTTCTTCAACTGCTTCTTCACCTTGTTGATCAAACGCTTTGTTGCTGTGATCTGGGCAGAATTTCCACCGGCTGAGTTGAATTCACCGGGCTGTATTTCCACGGCTCCGAAGTCTGTCGAGGCTCCGGCGGGACGGGGAAGTCCACGCTGGTCGGTGGTGTAGAAGGAAGTCGGGTTCCCGTTGACGGGATCGATCACCGGGGAGCCCGCGCGGGGACGATGGGTCAGGGTGGGGCCACCGTTGTCGGCCAGTTCGTCCAACTGCGGATCGAGAGGCGAGTTGGACGTGCCGGCATGATTTCCGTCCGCGTTGGGGGTTCCGGGAGAAAGGGTGGGTTCGCCGGAAAGGGCCACAGAGGTGAAAACCCGGATGAACGTCGAGATTCCGGTGGCCAGACCCAGGTCGGGAGATTCCGGAGGATCGGTGGAGAAGTTTCCTGCGACGATGGAGTTCCGCAGCAGCAGAAACGTCACCGCCGGCTCCGCGGAGATTCCGCCGCCGACCCCGTTCGAGATGGTCCCGGATCCCGCGGTATTGCCGGTGATCGTCGAGTTGATGATGTTGGCCGAACCCGATTCCAGATGCACGCCTCCTCCGTTGCCCCCTTCTCCGCCCGACTCCGTCCGGTTTCCCGATACGGTGCAGTTGACGATCATCACCATGCCATCCCTGAGGTAGGTCGCCCCGCCGCTCCCGATCCTCTCACTCAGAAAACTGCTCTTACCGGTCGCATTTTCCCGGAATGCCGCCCCTCGGACATCGATTGTTCCGCCGTGACAGGCGATTCCACCGCCGTTTCCGGAGATACCTGTCGAAGAATTGCCGGCGAAGTTCCCCGTGAAGGTCGTATCAGTGACTTCAACCAACCCGGAGTCCGATGAAATCGCTCCCCCGTCGCCGCCGGACTCGCCGGCACCGGCCTTGTTGTTTTCAAAAGTACAAACGTTGACTGTGAGCGATCCATTGGCGGTGTTGTGGATCGCACCGCCATTTCCTCCCCGAGAACCCGACGCGTAGGTATCCGATTCCGCATGGGCGTAACCCGCGCTGTTGTTGGTGAATTCGCAGAAGTCGATTCTCACGGTGGCCCCATTGTTCAACAAACCGCCTCCGTTTTCGCCATCGGGTGCGCCCACCGTCCCATCCACCCCGCTACCGCCGGTGACTCCGAGGCCGGAGAGGGTCACGTTAACGTCGCCGTTGACTTCAAACACTCGTCCATTGCCGGTCTGTTCGACAAACACCGTCACGTGCCTTCCTTGCGCGATTCCAAAAATGGTGATCGACTTGTCGATGACGAGGGGGCCACTGGTCAGCCGGACGGTCATCGTGAGGGCGGGATCGTCGTCCTGGGTCGGGTCAAGAAGGATCGTGTCACCCTCTTGAGCCATCGCGATCGCTTCCCGGAGGGAACCCTCGCCGCTGTCAGCGCTGCTGGTGACGATCAATTCAGCTCCGATCAAGGGCAGCGGGAGCAGGAAAACGGCGAAGAGAAGGAATGCACTCGCCCTGACTGACTTTTGGCGGAATGATACAGTCATTATAGCCTCCCTTAACACGAGCATTCCTGTGCTTAAAGAAAAAAGGACCAAAACTTGGGATAGTGGGTTGATTCTGCTTCCTTGGATTTCTCCAATCAAGGGCTTCCGGCCGGCAAGAATTCAGACCGCTCGTCCTGCCAGGCTTTCACAAGGCGAGTGTATCCGAATGGCCTTTCCAAGTTCATGGCCATGGGCGAAGGATGATCAGATGGGTTTCGAGTCGTTGAGGTGGCGAATCCGAAGAGGGTCTGGTCGGTGAATCGACAGGGTAGGTTGAGAGCGTTCCTTTCGACCGGTTCAGCAGGCGCTGAGGAGGTGTCTCAATTCGGCGACAGGATCGGCATCGGCTTCGAGGGTCTGGGCGACCTCGGCCTCGATCAACTCGCGGAAACGTTTGCGCATGCGATGAACCTGCACGCGGACCGCGGTTTCACTGAGACCGAGGGTTGCCGCGGTGGCGGCCTGATCGCCATGGGTCGCCGCGCCGGTCAGCCAGGGGAGCAGGGTCTGAAAGAGGACCGCTTTTCCGGATCGTTCCATCTCGTCGCCGAGTCTGTGAAGGGCGTGGTCGATCAGGGTGCAGGCCCAGGCCCGGTCGAATTCCGCATCGGGTGGCGGGGTGCTGTCGTCGCCGGAGGTTTCGTCCTGGAAGTCGAGGTGGGGGAAGTGGCGACCACGCTTCTGTCGCTGCTCCTTGGATCGGGTCTCGCAGAGGAAGTGCTTCGCGGCGCCAAGCAGATAACTCCGGAATCGACCGCGTTCCCGACTGGCTCCCTTCAGCGAATCGCCGGAGAGGATTCGTTCGAAAAAAGCATGAGTCAGATCGGCGGCTTCATCGGGTCCGGACGAGGCTCGGATGTAGGAGAGGACGGGTGCGTAGTAGATTTCGCAAAGCTCCGACAGCGCGAGTCGGGCGTCGGGCGTGTCGCCCTGCGCGCGAGTCACGAGGCTCCAGCGGGTTTCTCGGTTGCTGGAACTCATGGGGAGAGCCGGGCGATGATCTGCCCGAGCGATTGGCGCAACTCCCCGGGAAGCTCCTCGAGGGAGGCGAGAGCGCGGAGGGCGGGAAGGTGTTCGGGAGCGGCGTAGAGTTCGAGGAGTCCGAGACCCTGCCGCCAGAGGTAGCCGTCGTTGCGTTCTTTCAGAATGTCGATGACAGAGGAAGCCAGGAGACGCTGGTCCGCGGGATCGGGGACAGTGGTCTTCATTCCCCAGAGGCAGCGTCCCGCGATGTTCGTGGTGTCGGCGTTCCGGGCGAGTTCGACGAGGCGTTGCACCGAGATCGAGGACTTGTTGGAAAGTACGCTGAGAGAAAAGTAGAAAACGTTGTATCCGCGGC
Source organism: Verrucomicrobiia bacterium (assembly GCA_020439925.1). GTDB lineage: Bacteria > Verrucomicrobiota > Verrucomicrobiia > Verrucomicrobiales > DEV007 > Arctic95D-9. Next base: position 2,934 of record JAGRPC010000380.1, read on the forward strand.
TGGCCGCGTCGATCTGCCGTTGCTCGTCCGAGTCGAGCACCGACCATTCGACGAGGAGGGATTCGATTTCGGGAGTGACTCGGGCCCCCCAGAGAACTCGGAGAACGTCGCGCGTATCCCACGGGTGCCGGGTTTGAGGGCGTTCGCGGTCCTGCTCGAAGGTGCGCTGGAGAATTCGCAACATCGGTGCCGCGTAGGTGCCGGTAAAGTCCTGTCCGCTCTCCACGCCCAATGCACTGGCAATGGCACCGAGGTGTTCGACGGGTTCGGATTCGACCAATCCGAGGATGGTCGCGACATCGTCCTTTTCGTAGCGGGTCTGGAAAAGTCCGGTGATCGCCAAGCCGCGGATTTCCCAAGGAAGATCGGCAATCCCGACAAGCCGACGCAAGGGTTCCCGGAAAGGCGAGCGATCCATGCGGATCTCATAGAGCGAGGTGAAGGCGCTCAGGGCTCCGTAGATCGGTTCGGGATCGTCGGATCGGACCGCATTCAGCATCTCGCTGATCGCCTGTTCTTTGGCAGCCGAATCGTCGGTGCGGGACACCTCGGTGATCCAGTGCCTGGCGAGGTCGTGGGACTGTTTGCGCTTGTCCGCATCGACCTCTTTGGCTTTTTCCTCTGCCCTCCGCAAGGCCTCCCTTTCTTGCTTCTGATAGAGCTCCGTGTAGGTAGGCAGCTTCGTTCGGACGGTGGACATCAAAGAGATCGGGCCGATCAGCGAGAGAGCCACATAGAGCACAAAGACGCGTCGATTGGATGCCTTCCATGCGGCGGCGGCCGCACAGAGCATGAAGACCGTCATTCCGATCATGACGGACCCGATTTGGAGGTTCATCAGTGACGGATACCAACGGTCGGCCACGGTCGCCGCAGTCAGGCTGATGGGGCCGTCGATGTCGGCGGTGTGTTTTCCGAACGCTTTCACCCCGGCACTGATCCATCCCAGGGCATTCACTCCGAAAGCGTATGGGGCGACGGCGACGACTGCGGCCGAACAGAGCGGGGCCAGGCCGAACACTCCGAGAGCAAGGACTCCGACGGAAAGAACTCCGCTGGAAATCAGTCCGACGGAAAACACTCCGAAAGAAATGAGGCCCCGCGCGAACACCCCCAGCGATAGGAAGCCGGTCGCGACATTCCCGATGGCGATCATCCCGCGGGCATGCTGCATTTTCCCTGTCTCCGCATTCTTGCCGAACGCGACATGCAACAGGGGCCATCGACCGATCTGGCTCCGGCTCCGGTATTCGTAGTTCAGTTCGTTCCAGTTCTCCGCTTTCGACGGCGGCGGACCCTCGGCAGCGCTTTCCAGTTCGGTGCGCATCGTCTCTGCATCGGCGAAACGATTCTCCTTCTTTTTCTCGAGAGTCCTCAGGACCACGGCATCGAGGCGCGGGTCGGTTCCGTTCGCCTCGCTGGGCGAGGGAAAGCGCCCCAGTGGCAGTTCCCCGGTCAGCATTTCGTAGAGAACCACGCCGAGGCTGTAGATGTCGGCGCGGTGGTCGACGTCCGATGGATTTTCGACCTGTTCGGGAGCCATGTAGGCGAGGGTTCCCAGTCTGGCACCACTCTGGGTCAGGGTGAAATGAAGGACGCCGTCGTCGCGTAGCTTGGCGAGGCCGAAATCGACGACTTTCACTCGCCCCTCCGTGTCGACGAGGACGTTCTCCGGCTTGATGTCGCGATGGAGAACACCGTGCTCGTGTGCGAAATGCAGGGCGTCGCAGAGTTTCGGGACAATGACGAGTGCCTCGCGGACGCTGAGTCCTCCCTCCTGCATCGCCTGGCGCAAGTTGACCCCGTCGACGAATTCCATCACCAGATGAGGCTGAGGAGAGATCCCAAAACGATGCACCTGGACGATGTGGGGATGATTCAGCCGTGCGAGCGCCCGGGCCTCGCGCGTGAAACGTTCGATCCACTCGGGGTCGACGGCTCGTTCGGGAGAAAGGACTTTCAGGGCGACGATGCGATCGACGAGCGGGTCGCGTGCCTTGTAGACGCGGGCCATTCCGCCAATTCCGATGAGCTCGAGGATTTCGAAGTCGGCAAACTGCTCCCGAACGGCATCCAGTGAGTCATCGACCGGTGTCGAGGGCTCCGCGACGACACCTTCAAGAAGGCAGCGAGGACACAGTCCATGCGGGGCTTCGGGGGGCAGGTTCTTTCCACAGGATGGGCAGGATAGGGAAGACGGATCATTCATTTGCTGCCCGTTTCTGAGAGATGCCGCGAGGATTGTTACCGAATTTTTTCCCGATTCGCCAGAATTTCCCAGCCTGGCACCGTGGTCCCGGATATGCCTGTTGCCGTCCTTTCATCGAGTTTGTCTTGTTCAGGGATCAGCCTCCGGGAGACAACGACCTTGAACGACGAGTTCATCTCGCCCTGCCTCCTGAACAATCGGGTGGAAAAACGATCGTCGAGCAGGTCGGCGAATTGGAGCGAGGAGGGACGTTTGTGGTTGCGGGACCGCTCCCGCGACTGCACCATCAACCGATGTACCGGCTGTTTCCCACGCTGCTCGGCTCGGCGATTCTGGCCTCGTCCCTGGTCGGCGCTCCGATCATCGACGACGAGGTCCCCGTGGCCGTAGCCTCGGTCGACCGGGCCTGGATGGACGAGACGTCCCGGCTCCTGACCCTGACGGAAACCTTCCGCGTCGGGCGCGAGCGAGTCCAGAACGACGTGTCCGCGTTCGTTCCCCTGACTCTCTCCGACGACGGCGACCAACTGCTCTTCACCCGGTTTGTGCAGAATATTCGAGACGGCGGGGAAGCCAGCTTTTCGGGTGGACTCGGAGCGCGCTTTTACCTGTCGGATTACGACGCCGTGTTTGGATTCCATCTCCTCTGCGACACCACGGAGTCGATCTATGAGAACGACCTCTCGCAGATCGGATTGGGATTCGATCTCTTCACTCCCTCTGGAATCGATCTTCACGGCAACGTCTACCTGGCCGAATCCGGCGACCACCTCGCGCGCGAGTGGGTGGACTACGCCGATCTCTTCGCAGCAGGCCACACGATCTTCCAGACCCGGAATCTTCTCGGCCAGTTCGAGCGCGGCCGCGGCGGAGCCGACCTGAAAGTGGCCTTCGACGTGCCGGTGCTGAACGAACTGCTCCCCGCGCGTGGTCACGTGGGCGCTTACCACTTTGAAGGAAATTACGGGGACGACTTCACCGGGGCCATGGCGGGCCTGATGCTGCAGCCCTTCGAGGGAGTGTCGTTCGGGGCGGAGTATTATGCCGATGACGATTTCTTTGGTGACAATTGGGTCTTCGTCGCCGGGGTTTCGGCTCCTTTCGAGATCGGGGATCTCTTCAGGCCCCGCAAGCTCGTCGAAAATATCGGTCGGACCTTTAGGGCGCCCTCGCGCGATCGCCGAGGCGGAGGGATGCGCTCCTTCATGACCGCTCCGGTCGACCGGCGCGACTGGGTCCTCCCGGAGGTCTCGAGCCCGATCCTGACCAAGACCGATGCGGTCGTGGTGATGGACGAGGTGGTCTTCGTCAACCATGGGCTCGTCGGCGTTCCCGACGGTTCGGCGACCGGAAGAGGCACCTTCGAAGATCCGCTGAACACGATCCAGGGAGGTGTGAACCGCGCTGCCCGCCGTTTCGGGCACGGGGGCACCGTGCTGGTCGGCGGAAACGGGCGAGTCTATTCGGAGACGATTTTCGACGCCGGTCGCAGCGTAGATCTGCGCGGGGGGCAGGTTCCCATCCGCGGGTTCGAAGGAGAGCGTTTTTCCTATGGTCGACGGCCGATTATCAACGGTGCCGTGGTCGCCGACGACATACCGGAGTTCAGCCTGACGGGTTTCACGATTGGAGGTGGGGTCGCGGGCTTCGACGGGGTCCTGGCCGCCGACGTAAGCCGGGTCGACATTTCCCGGAACACGATCCTCGATGCGGATCAGGACGGGATCGATTTCGAGTTGAGCGGCACCACGATGATGACCGCGACCGTCTTCCGGAACCGGGTGGTGAGAGCGGGGGACGATGCCTTCGACATCGATGTTTACGATTCGTCTCGCCTCACGGCGGTTTTCCGCGACAACGATGCGATCGGATCTTCCGACACCGGCATCAACATCGACACCGACGATCGGGGGATTCTCGACCTGACCTGGAACGGTGGGCGGGTCTTCGGCTCCGGTGGCGACGGATTCTTTCTCGGTTCCGCGGACCTAAGCCGTGCTACCGTCGTCTTCGAGAATTCATCGATCCGCAATTCCGCGATCGACGGTTTTTCCGTCTTTGCGGACGACGACGCTCGAGTCGATGCGACGGTGCGCGGCGCGACCATTGTCAATGCCGGCTTCGATGCGGTTTACCTCGAATCCTACGGCCGGAGCAAGTCAAACCTCACCGTGCAGAACTCCATCCTGAGAAGCAATGCGGACGACGGGATCGATGTCGAGACGGGCGAAGACGCCGACGTCTCGGTTCTCTTCGAAGGCAACCGGATCGGAGGGAGCGGGTTCGTCGCCATCGAGATCGAGGCGCAGCATGACGCGAGTGTCACCGGGATCGTCCGGGACAATACAGCCACGAGCACTTTCGCCGGATTCGGGCTTTTCTTCGAGGACGACGCCTTCGGGCGACTTCGCATCCTCGAGAATGACATCATGGCAGGAGGCATCAACCCCTTGTTGATCGAGGTCGTCGACACCGCAGCGGGTGTCTTCCAGATTGCGAACAATCGATTCGCTTCGGCCGGGCCGGCTCCTGCGAATCACGTCAACGTGATCTCGGACAACAACGGAGTGCTCGACCTGCAGTTCTACGGAAACACCTCTTCCGTCGATGTCGACCTGGACGAATTCGGTGCCTCCGTGTTCCAGTTCGAGAACCCGCGCGGCTCCAACGGCTTTTCGGGTGGAGCGGTCTTCACGATCGATCCGGGAATCGATACGGTCCCCTTCGGCTCCTTCGGATTCCCCGATCCGCGGTGATGTTCGGTCCTCTCCTTCTGGGGACAAAAACGCGATCGTCAGACAAGGTGATCTTTCCATTGCGAAAGTCGACCTCACGGAAACGAAGTGGACGCGGACATCATGATCGCGCCGGTTTTCAGCTTGAGGGCCTGTCCCTAGCCTGTTCGAGATGCGTTCCGATTTTGTTTCCTTACTTGCTGGATGGAGCCTGCTGACGATGGCGTCGGCCGAGCCCTACGTCGCGGTGGATCCCGCTCGGGACACGCAGCCATCGATTGTCGTTTGGCTCGATTCTGACACGCTGTCCCAGCCGAGGCTTCATCCGGCTTCCCCGGAAGCGAAGCTGCGCGATGCGGTGTGGTTTTTGCAGGAAGGCATCCAGCGGATGACCGGTAAATCCCTCGAAGTCACCCGGGGAGAAGCGGGGGCGAAAGGCATCGTTCTGTCCCTCCTGACCGAAGAGTTGTCCAGAGATCCGGAAGTCGCCACTGCCCTGAAGAATGACGGATCGGATGGCTACAATGACCGCGAAGCCTTTTTCCTGCGCAGCGAAACGGATCGACTGCTCGTCGTCGCCAACACGGCCGACGGGATTGCAGCGGCAGTGCCGACTCTCCTCGAATCGGTGGACTACGAGGTGCTTGGCATGGGGCCGAACTGGATCCATGTGCCCGAGGGGCGCGAGAAGCTGGTCTTCGATTTGAAGCAGTCCGGGCGGCCCGGCTATTACCTCCGCCAACTCACTCCAACTTCGGGGCAGAGCTACGGGGTCGGCACGATCAATGTCGGTCCGAAGATGTCGCTGAATGATCCAGCGGACGA
>JAGRPC010000038.1 GCA_020439925.1 Verrucomicrobiia bacterium
CGGGTTCGGTCGATCATCACCGCGAGGCCGGCGAAAACCTCCAGCCAGGGCAGGAAATGCGCGAGGGCCGGGGTGATCGGGTCACCGACGAGGCGAAAATTTCGAATCGCGTCGGCGAAGGAAATCGGATCCTTGATCTTGAGGATCCCGCTCCACAGGAAGAGGGCACCGAAGGCAAGCGAGGCGAAAAAGACGAGCCAGCTTTTCATTTCGCCCCTCCCTTTTCGGCTCGGTAGGCAGCGGCAAGCAGGGAAACGGGATGGCGAACTTCAACTCCCTCCCCGACCGCGTTCTGGATCTGCAGGTGGCAACCTGGATTGGCGGTGGTCACGAGACCGGCCCCGGTTTTTGCGATACAGGCGGCCTTCTCCCGCTGCAGCTTCCCGGCCTGTTCGGGCTGGGTGATATTGTAGACACCGGCACTGCCGCAGCAGTGGGTCGCGTTCTCGAGCTCGATAAATTCAAGCCCCGGTACGGACCTGAGAACTTCTCTCGGCTCTCGCGAGATCCCCTGTCCGTGGCACAAGTGACAGGCCTCGTGATAGGTCATGCGAACGGTTTCGCGCGATTCGCCCACGGGTTTGCGAAAACCGATTTCAACCAGCCACTGTGAGACGTCCCGCGCTTTGCGGTCCCATTCCCTCGCCCGGTCGGCGTAGACCGGATCGTCTCCGAGGAGATTCGAAAAGTGCTTCAGGTGCGAACCGCAGCCTGCCGCGTTGGTAATCACCGCGTCGAGCGAAGCGAGGTCGAACTGATCGAGAAGCCGTCGCGCCTGCACCGCGGCCTGTTCGAGATCGCCGTTGTGTGCGTGAAGAGAACCGCAACACCCTTGGTCTCGCGGCGTGACGACCTCACACTCGTTCTCGAGGAGGACCTCGACCGTGTCGCGATTGACGTCGGAGAACACGAGGTCCTGCACGCAGCCGGTGAGCATCCCCACCCGGAATCGTCTTCTCGCTGGCATCTCGATCTCCCGGATCAGGTCTTCGGAAAACCGTCGTTGGATCGGCGGGGTCGAGGGCTCGAGATCCCGCAGGTTCGCCGGCAGAATCCGGAGCAGTCCGCTTTTCCTGACAAGGAAACAGAGCCCGCTCGCCTGGTATAGCCAGAGAAGCCTGCCGACGGAGCGAAGCATCCAGGGTTTGGCGAAGATCTGACGCAAGGTAAGCCACCTCCAGAAGCGTCGTCCGGGCGTAAAAAGGACGTCCTGCGCCTCGATCTCGGCACGGGCATGTTCAAAAAGCTTCGGGTAGTCGACTCCCGCAGGACAGGCGGTGGTGCAGGCGAGACACCCGAGGCAGTAGTACATCTCCTCGCCAAACTCACGGGTCACCTCAAGCTCTCCGTCCGCGATCGCCCGCATCAGGGAGATGCGCCCCCTTGGACTATTCCGCTCGCGTCGCGTCTCGAGGTAGGTGGGACAACTCGGCAGGCACATCCCGCAGTGCATGCACTGCTGCACCACAGAATAGTCGAGGTCTCCCATGTGCCTGAGGACACGATGATTCGCAGGGGAGACACTCATGCTCGGGACTCCTCGAGATCAAATATCTTCCCGGGGTTCAGAAGCCCGGCCGGATCCAGGGACCGCTTCACCTGGCGCATCAGCCGATAGCTGGCCTCGTCGAACTGTCCCGGGAGAAACGGCTTCTTTGCCAGCCCCACCCCGTGTTCCCCGGTGATCGTTCCTCCGAGCTCAATCGTCTTTTCGAAGATCTCCCCGAGGGCGAGATGAACACGCTCCATTTCATCCGCGTCCGTTTCGTCGGTCAGGATCGTCGGATGCACATTGCCATCGCCAAAATGCCCGAAAGTGGCGATCTGGAGGCGGTGCCTCGCGGCGACCTCCTCGACAAACGCAACGATCTCGGCAAGATGGCTGCGCGGCACGGTGACGTCTTCTAGAATGGTGGTCGGTCGGATCCGGGCGAGGGCGGAAAAAGCACTCCGCCTTGCGGTGGCGAGTCGGACGGCATGAGCCTCATCGGCGGCCTTTTCGACGGAAATGGCTCCACACTCCCGGGCGATCGCCTCCATCGAGGCAGCCTCGTCCTCAACCACCGCCAGATGTCCGTCCGTCTCCATGAGAACAACGGCCGCGGCCTCGGTGGGCAGGCCGACCTTCGCATAGTCCTCAACGCTCTGGCAGGTCTTTCGATCGAGAAACTCGAGGGTGCACGGGATGATCTGGCGTTCAATGATTCTCGACACGGACCGCGCAGCTGCTTCCATCGAGTCGAAGGACGCGAGCAGGGTGCGCCGGGCTTTGGGCCGGGGAACGAGCTTGAGGAGCACCTTGGTGATGATCCCGAGGGTTCCTTCAGAACCGACAAAAAGATCCTTCATCGAATAACCGGCGACGTCCTTGACGCACTTCGAACCGAGCCACGCAAGGTCACCGTCGGGCAGGACGACCTCCATGCCCATCACATAGTCCCGGGTCACGCCGTACTTCAGTCCGCGCAGGCCACCGGAGTTATTGGCGACATTCCCCCCGATCGTCGAGATCTTCATCGACCCCGGGTCGGGTGGATAAAAAAGGCCGTGAGGCAGCGCCGCATCATCGATCGCCTTGGTGATCACTCCGGCCTCGGCGAGCAGGGTCAGGTTTGCCGGATCGACTTCGAGGATGCGATTGAGATGAACGAGGGCGAGGACGATTCCGCCATCGACCGGAACACTGCCTCCCGAGAGACCCGTGCCCGAGCCGCGGGTAACGACAGGGATTCCCTCGGCAACCGCAAAACGCAGCACGGAGGCAACCGCCTGGCTGGTTTGCGGCATCACGACACAGGCAGCGCCGTGCTTCAGCGCCGCCGTTCCATCAAAACCGTAGGGAATGAGATCCTCGGGTTCAGTGAGAACGTTTTCCGAACCGGCGATTTCCCGGAGACGAGCGATCAGGGATGGAGCGAGCGCGGCGACGGACGCAGGCTTCGAGACGGGGGTCATGATGGCGTTGAACTAAGCCCGCCAAACCGGATTCTCAAGGACGGGATGAGGTTCTTCACTCAATGCCCTTCAAGGGCCGCAATCCGCTCAGCGACCGGAGGGTGTGAGTAATTGAGGAAGACGTAGAAAGGATGGGGAGTCAGGTTGCTCAGGTTGTCCCTGCTCAGCTTGCGAAGCGCGTCAGCCATCGCGGAAGCGTTCCCTGTTTTCTCGGCGGCGTAGGCGTCCGCCTCGAACTCATGCTTACGACTGAGCCAGTTTCCCGCGATGGAAAGGAGGTCATTGACCGGAGTGATCATCACGCCAAAAAGGACCAGACTCACATAGACGGAAGCCTCCTTCACTCCAAACGCATCAAAGAGAGAGCGGTTGTTCATCACGATACCCAGGAGGAAAAACATCAGACCGGTTGTGATCGTGCTGAGCACCAGCGTCTTCACGATATGTCCCTTTTTGAAATGCCCGATCTCGTGGGCCAGCACCCCGACCAGTTCCTCCTCAGTGTGATTTTCTATAAGCGTGTCAAAGAGCGCAATGCGCTTATTTTTTCCGAATCCTGTAAAAAAAGCATTCGACTTCGTGGAACGCTTTGACCCATCCATCACGCTGACCTCGGTGAGGGGATAGTCGCAATGTTTTGCCATGGCCTCGATCGACCTGCGCAGGCTTCCGTCGGGCAGCGGTTCGAACTTGTTGAAAAGGGGCAGGATCCAGGTCGGTGCTAGATAGGCCAGCACGAGAGAGGTCACTGTCACAAGGCCCCAACCCCAGAGCCAGGCAAAGGGTACCGACTCGAAAATCCAGATCAACGCGGCTAAGAGTGGGGCTCCAAGGGCAAAGGAAAGCGCCGCTCCTTTCACCAGGTCTCCGACCCAGACGCCAAAAGTGCTGCGGTTGAATCCGAAGGTTTCCTCGAGCACAAACGTCTCATAGTAGTCGAAAGGAAGCTTCAGGATTCCCAGGGCGAGCGCGAGCGCCGTGATGTAGACGATCCCGGCCAGAACCGAACCTCCCTTTCCGACGAAAGCTCTCACCTCGTCGTCGAGCCAGCCGAAACCACCAAGGCACCAGAAGGCAAACAGAACGACGAGCGAAAAGATCCCCTCCCCGATCCCGAGCACGGCCTTTGCTCGAGTGTATTCCTGCGAGCGCTCGTATGCCTCCTGGTCGATGACCCCGCGAAACGCCTCCGGAATCTCCGCTCCGAGAGACTTCAAGTTCAACAGGGTTGCAAACAGGTCGAGCTTCCAGATGACGACGAGGACAACAACGATAACGATGAACCAGGCGTTGATTTGCATTCGCCTTGGTTTACGCCAGCCGCACGAACGGGGCAAACGGAAAGGCCCGGTGGGAAAATCAGTCCCGGCCATCATCCAAACTGTCTTCTTTCGGGTCCCGTTTCGCTTGCTCCATGAGCCGCATGAAGGAGCGGGCCTCGGCAGCCGCCGCAGCCAGTTCTCTTTCCAATTCCCTCACTCGCCTCTTGTGATCACGTCGGACCCGAACGAGGTCGTAGAGAGCCAAGGCCAATATCGCTGCAACCAGAACGAAGATGCCGATCCAGAAGATGGCGAATCGCATCGGACTCTCGGCGAGTTTCTCGTGATAAGGCACCGCCCCGAGGAAAACGAGGACCAGCGTCAGCAAAGTTGCCACAAACAATAGATTCCTTCGAAACCGAAAGGAGACCGAACGGGCACCGACAGACTTTTCGACCGTTTCGACCTCCATTTTGAAAAGGAAATCACAGGACCCGACGACTGCCAATCCTCTTCTCCACCATCCGGTTGGAAAATCTGCACCAAAGGGAAGATTCTTCTTGGAAACTCTTTTTATCGCCATATGGTTATATAAACCCTAACCCCAGCATGCACGACCTTCTTATCCTTGGCGCTGGCACCGCTGGCACGATGATGGCCAACCACCTTCGGCGTCGCCTCCCCCGCGCCGAATGGCGGATGCGCCTAGTCGACCGGTCAGAGAAGCATCTCTACCAGCCGGGACTGCTCTTCCTGCCTTTCGGTGACTACCAAGAGCCTCAGATCGTCCGGAACACGCGGGACTTTGTGCCATCGGGTGTCGAGTTCGTCCACGCCGAGATTGGCGAGATCCGTCCCCAGGATCACACGGTGACGCTTGCCAACGGCAACACGCTCACCTACGACGTGCTCATCATCGCGACCGGCTGCCGCACGGCTCCCGAGGAGACGGAGGGCATGCTGGGGTCAAAGTGGCGGGTCAATATCCACGATTTCTACACTCTCGACGGTGCGCGGGCTCTGAGGGAGAAGCTTTCGGAGTTTTCCGGCGGGCGTGTGGTCGTCCATGTCAACGAGATGCCGGTAAAGTGCCCGGTCGCGCCGCTCGAATTCACCTTCCTTGCTGACACTTTCTTCAAGAAAAAGGGGATCCGAGACGGGGTCACCCTTACCTACGTCACTCCCCTTTCGGGAGCGTTTACCAAGCCGAAGGCCTCAAAAAAACTCGGGCACCTGCTTGGTGACAAGGGGATCGAGCTCGTCACCGATTTTGTCGCCGAGAAGGTCGATCAGGAAAACGACAAGCTCGTCTGCTACGACGGCCGCGAAGTCCCCTACGACCTCCTCGTTACCACCCCAACGAACATGGGCGACGAAGCGATCCGTCGTTCCGGCCTCGGTGACGATCTCGACTTCATCGCCACCCACAAGAACACCCTGCAATCCCTCGAATTCCCGGACGTCTTCGTCCTCGGGGACGCCACCAATCTCCCCGCCTCGAAAGCCGGGTCAGTCGCCCATTTCGAAAGCGAGACGCTCGCCGACAATGTCATTCGCCACATCCACGGCGAGCCGCTGAAGGAGGAGTTTGACGGCCACTCGAATTGCTTCATCGAATCCGGCGACGGCAAGGCTCTCCTCATCGACTTCAACTACGAGCACGAACCGCACGAGGGAGGTTTCCCCTTCTCCTTCGGGCCCATGAAACTGCTCGAGGAAAGTCGACTCAACCACTTGGGCAAGCTGGCCTTTCGCCATGTCTACTGGAACCTCCTTCTCAAAGGACGCGCCCTTCCCGGTATCAGTCGAACAAAAAAGGCACCACCCGTAGCTGCGAAGTGACTCAGCACCTCCCAAATCCTCAAACCACAGACCTACATGACCAAGAACATCGCCGAATCCGAAATCGACGTGAATGAAGAGGGTTACCTCACCGACATGACCCAGTGGAACGAAGCCGTTGCCGAAGCCATCGCCGCCGAAGAGGGAGTGGGCCCGCTCGGGGAAGGCCACTGGAAGGTGATCCGCTACCTCCGCGAACAGCAGGAGAAGGGCGCGGCCCTCACGATCCGCAGCATGGGCAAGAGCGGTGTGGTTACCACCAAGGAACTCTACGAACTCTTTCCCGGAGGCCCCCTGAAAAAGTCCTCCAAAATCGCCGGCATCCCGAAACCCGTCGGCTGTATCTGACCCTCCTTCCCAGAGTTCCCATCCTGATTTTCCCCTGATATGAGCACCGAATCCCAGGCCGTGAAAAAGATCTGTCTCATCGTAAGCAAAGGCTCTCTCGATGGGGTCTACCCGGCCCTCATCATGGCCAATGGAGCCCGCATGGAAGGAATCGAGGCCTCGGTGTTTTTCACTTTTTTCGGTCTCAATGCCCTCGTGAACAAGACGCTCGACCATCTCAAGGTTGCCACCGTGGGGAACTCGGCCCTCAACATGGCCATGCCCATGCTGGGCCTGCCCATGACCATGCCTTTCCCCACCTGGATGGGAGCCATCCCCGGGGTCAGCGCGTTTGCGACCCACCTCATGAACAAGGAGATGGACAAACTCGACATTCCCCCGGTTCGCGAGTTCCTCGAACTCATCTCAGACTCCGGCGGCAAGCTTTTTGCCTGCAAGCTGGCCATGGACATGTTCAAGCTGAAGCGGGAGGATCTCTGCGACCGTGTCGACGACGTCCTCACCGTCGGCCAGTTCTACGAGGAATCGGCGGGAGAGGGCACTCACATCCTTTTCACCTGAAATCAGGCGGAACTCGGTTTTCAGCGTTTGAAGAGAATCTTGACGAGATCCGACTTCGTCGTGTCGCCGGCGGAAGTCGAAAGAAGTGAAAGTTTCTTTTTCACACGGCCGGAGAGGGGTTTCAGGTCGATTCTCACGACTTCGTAGTTCCCGGGATCGAGGGCATCCGTCCGAAACTTGCCACGAGTGACGAGGGCGGTTCGGTTCCCGCCTGAAATGTAGCTGACTTTGAGAGATCGGTTTCCACGGGTCCCCTTCAGACGAAAACGATCTTCCCCTTCCCCGTCGTTCTGGATGCCCAGATAGGCCCTCACTCCGCGGGAGTTCCTCGCGATGACCTTCACGGTCTGCCCCGCACCGCTACGATTGTAGACCCCGTCTCCTTTCGCCGCACTGACCGATGGTTTGGCAGAAACGAGCCCATCCACCTGGTAGCGCACTGCCGGCCGGATCGAGAAACTTGCCGCAGTCAGGGGATCGCTGCCATCCCAGAATGCCAGCCGAACCGGAAATGCCTCTGAATCTGCCGCATCAACCGCAGGTCCGATGCCCGTGATGCGGAAGGAATTGACGAGGTTCCCTCCCCCGGAGAAGTGATCGCGAAAACTGAAGAACTCACCCTCGTTCACTTCCGTGCTCGTGCCGTCGAACCAGATCGTGAACTTACCGTCCACAGTGTCGAGACCCACTGGAAGCTGCACTCCGCTGAAGTAACTTCCATCCCGGGTATGATAACTGTACTCCTCAACGAATGGGGGATCAAACCATCGTCCCAGTTCGTCCAGGTCTTTGGGGTCAAAATGATACTCTCCATCCCTGTCAACGAGGTTGAGATTGGCAGGCAGCTTCACGTCCCCCACGTTCTGGGTGATGCCAGAGGCTTCGCCGGCGTATCCTGCACCCCGTGCCGAGAAGATCACCGGGTCGGCGATCTGGCCGGAAGGATACTGGACCTGCCATTCTGCGAAGGCAGCAGGATCCTCGTCAAACCCACCGATGGTGATCGGCATCCGGTAGGGACCGCTACCGCCGTCCAGAGCCGCGACTTCTTCGAAGAGCGGTGCGTCCGTCCCGGTCACCGGTCCGCTGGCGGCCACCTTCGAATCCAGATAGAAGATGCCATATCCCGCCCATCCGAGCCCCGGATTCATCTCCATCTTCAGCTCCGTCACCCTGCCTTGCGCCACGAGTTGCACGGTTGCGTTTCCTCCCGAATCCAAACCTCCTGCATAGAAGCTCACGGGCATGGAAGGAGCTCCGCCTGCAGGCAGGTAGGTGATTCGAGCGGTACCGTTGGCGGGATCGTTTGAAAAACTGGACGGATCCAATTCGAAGACCCAGGGGGAGGAGGTGTCCGCCGTTCCAAATTCGAAGGTCACCGTTACCTCATCGAACCCCTGGGCCGTCCCGTAATTCGCTTCCAGCCACGCCTCCGTCTGTGGAAAATCCCCCTCAGGTGTCCCGGTGACTTCCCCTGTGGCGCCCCACACCTTTTGAGGCACCGGATCGCCATTGAGATCCAGATACACAGGCAGGGTCGAAAAATCCCCCGTGAGAACCCACCATTCAAAAACGAAGGAATCCCCCCGAACCTGCAATCCAAAGATTATCAAAACGATTACCGGGAGAACTCCGGCCATCAGACGCAATCGAAAACGGCGACAATTCATGGGAAAAAAGTCCTTTCTTCCCTGATTATCAGATCCTTGGTCCATCGATGCTCCGCATCCATTGCCAATCCCCTTCCACTTCTTGCCCCGGTCGTCCCGCACGATTTTTCACGGAAAATCGCTGCAGAACGGGTAGACTACTTTCATGCCCCCGGCCCGACTGAAGGTCCTCAAGACCTCCAAGCTCTACATTGGCGGAAAGTTCCCCCGCACCGAGAGCGGACGTACCATGACTGCACGAAACGCATCCACGGGCGAACATCTCGCCCACTATTGCCACGCCTCGCGCAAGGATCTCCGGGACGCGGTCGCCGCAGCCCGGTCCGCCTTTCCGGGATGGAGTAGCACCACCGCCTACCTGCGCGGCCAGATTCTCTATCGGGCCGCCGAGATGATCGAAGGGCGCGCCGGCAGCATCGCTTCCGAGATCTCGGCATTGACCGGAGTCAGCTCCGCCGAAGCTCGCCGCGAGGTCGAGAGCTCCGTCGACAGTCTCGTACACCACGCCGGGTGGACGGATAAGCTCGGCTCCGTCTTCGGATCGGTCAATCCGGTGGCGTCAGCGCATTTCAACTTCACTTTCCCCGAGCCCTGCGGAGTGGTGGGTGTCTTTGCTCCCGATCAACCCTCTTTGCTGGGACTTGTAACCCTCCTGGGTCGGGTGGTTCTTTCGGGCAATACCTGTGTCGCCCTCGCCTCCGAAACGGCACCCCTTCCCGCACTATCCCTCGCTGAAGCACTCGCCACAAGCGACCTGCCGGGAGGAGTGATCAACCTTCTCACCGGGGTACGTTCCGAACTGGCACCGTGGCTTGCGAGCCACCTCGATGTCAATGCGGTCATCGATGCATCTGGAGATGCAGCTGTCCTGAAAACGCTCCAGGGAGGCGCGGCGGAAAACCTCAAGCGTGCCCACGACCACTCCCTTCCCTCCCCGGTTGACTGGTTCGGGGAGGTCGCGCGTGATCCCTACCTCATCCTCGACAGCGTAGAGTTCAAAACCGCCTGGCATCCGATGGGGATTTAGAGAGTGAAACAGGCCATCCTCATCGTCCTTGATTCGGTGGGTATCGGGCATGCCCCTGACGCGGCGTCTTTCGGTGATGAAGGGGCAAACACGCTGGGACACATCCGGGAAACGGTTCCCGGATTCAGGTTGCCCCATCTCGACGCGGCCGGACTCCGGCATTGCGAGAGGCTTGCCGCGGGAGAAGTTCCTGACAGGAATTCCGGTCTCTCCTTCGGATGTCTCACCGAGGTTTCTCCGGGAAAGGACACCGTAACAGGTCACTGGGAGCTCGCCGGCGCAATTCTTCAACATGCCTTCGCCACGTTCCCGCGTTTTCCGGAGGCGCTCGTCGAAGAGATGGAGAAACTCGCCGGAGTCTCGTTCATCGGCAACTATGCGCAATCCGGCACCGTCGTCCTCGACGAACTCGGCGCCGAGCATCTTCGCAGCGGACGCCCCATTCTTTACACCAGTGCCGATTCCGTAATCCAGATCGCCGCTCACGAATCCGTCATTCCCCTTTCACGCCTTTATGAAATCTGCCGGGCTCTTCGGCCCCTCGCAGACCGCGAGCGGATCGGGCGCATCATTGCCCGACCTTTCCTGGGCAAACCCGGTTCCTTCCATAGGACCGCCAACCGGCATGACTTTGCGATGAGCCCCCCCGACACCATCCTCAATCACCTCGAAGCATCTGGTGTAGAAACCGTCGGCGTGGGAAAGATTGGCGATATCTTTTCCGGATCGGGACTCTCGCAATCGAACCCAACCAAGAACAACGAGGATGGCTGCATGGTCATGGAACGACTCCTCGCGGAAACACCCTCGTCTGCCCGATTTGTATTTGCGAACCTCGTCGACTTTGACTCGCTCTATGGCCACCGTCGGAATCCCGAAGGATACGCACGGGCCTTAATCGATTTCGACGCATGGTTTGGAGCCATTCTTCCCCGGCTCTCCGACGATCTACTCCTCATCGTAACGGCCGATCACGGAAACGACCCGACGTGGAGAGGAAGCGATCACACTCGTGAGCGGGTTCCCCTGCTGATGAAAGAGCCCCGCCGGACCGCCCGGAGAAATCTCGGCGTGCGAAGCACCTATGCGGATGTGGCGGCGATCCTCGGAGACTGGTTCAGCGTTCCAAAGGAAGGACTTTCGGGCGAAAGTCCGGGACTCTCCTGAAATGAAGCATCAAACGGCACAGGCTGCCGGCACACCATTCACTTTTGTCCGGTAGCGAATTGGTCGCGGAAGCGATTGGTCACGCGGACCGCCCCCTTTTCCTCGTTGTCCCAGGAGAGGGCCGCCATCGTGGAAGGCTGACTCTGGAATTCGTAAACGACTTCTCCCCCCTTGAGCACCCGCACCCAGATCCCCTTGATAAGATCACGGGAAAACTCACGATCTCCACGGCTCGGGACATACTCGTAGGTGTGAAGGACAACCGGCGCAGTCTCGAACTCGATCTCGTCGTTGAAGATCATCTCGGGCAAATCCACGAGTTGGCCATCCTGCTGATTGGCTCCCTTACCCGGGGAAACGACAGTACGGGTGATCTCAACTTCATCGTCGTAAACGATTCGATACTCAAGCTTTGCATCCGCAACCGGATCGCGGGTCAAATTCGTCAACTTGACCCTGTAGGCCCACTCCGCGTTTTTGAGATCGCGTCCGCCCGTCATGAAGGTGGACGAGTCGAGCTGGATTTTTTCGACATCCACCGCAAAATGGTAGGCCAGTGCCTCGGGAGAATACTGAATCCACTGCCGAACGCGCTCACCGGAAAACTCGTCAAGAGTCGCGAGATCAACGACAAACTGGCGTCCATCGTCCACACGCTCGATCGTGACCGAATCTCCGCTCGCGGAGAGGAGCTTTGCATTGACCTCCTGTCCCGAGAGATTGCGCAGGGTCATCGTCGCGTCGGGCACTGCCGGCGCGGGTGCCGCCTTTTTCGACGGGGCTTTTTTCTCCGGTTCCGCCGCCTGCATCCTGACACAAAGCGGCAGCATTAATACGGCCAGCAATAGCGAGGAGGCAGAGAACGGAGATCCCGCCGGAGAAGTGGACGGATGCGGATTCCTTTTCACACGAGAAGATCGACTTGTTTGCTTTTCCTAACAATGGCGTCAACCCGGATCACACGATCACGCGCCATTTTTCTGCAAGACAAGGGCCGAACTATCCGTTCGGCACCGCTCATCCAGAGGATCATCGATTGCCAGCCATTGTTTTCCGGCACCTTCCACCAACATTTTGGATGGCAAAATCCGCCAATCGCCGGACCTTAGCGGCTTTCCCACCCCACCTTTCCAGATCCCGTGTCTACCGCCGTCTTCAAAACCGTCCCCGTCGAAGCCGCTCGCCAGATCGACCGACGTCGCACCTTTGCGATCATTTCGCACCCTGACGCGGGTAAGACCACCCTGACGGAAAAGCTCCTTCTCTATGGCGGAGCCATCCACCTCGCGGGAAGTGTCACCGCCCGCAGAAACCAGAACGCCACCGCTTCCGACTGGATGGCAATGGAAAAGGAACGGGGCATTTCCGTTTCCTCGACCGTTCTCCAGTTCGAATACGGCGGATATTGCGTCAATCTTCTCGACACCCCCGGTCACCATGACTTCTCCGAGGATACCTATCGCGTCCTCACGGCGGTGGATTCGGCGGTCATGGTCATCGATGCGGGGAAAGGCATCGAGGCGCAAACCCTGAAACTTTTTGAAGTCTGTCGCAAGAGGGGTGTCCCCATCTTCGTTTTCATCAACAAGCTCGACCGCCCTTCACGACCTCCTCTCGAGCTTCTCGACGAACTCGAGAACGTGCTCGGACTTCCGCCAGTCCCCCTGAATTGGCCACTCGGAGACGGACCCCGCTTCCGCGGCGTCTTCAACCGGGAGACAAACGAGGTGAATCTCTTCGAGCGTACTCCCCACGGGTCGTACAAGGCCCCGCTCTCGGTCGGGGGAATCGACGACGAGACAGTCAAGGGCGCACTCGACGAAGAGATCTACGAGCGGGTCCGGCAGGAGGTGGAACTCCTCGACGGAGTCACCGAAGAACTCGACGTGGCCAAGACTCTCGCCGGTGGCCAGATGCCGGTCTTCTTCGGCAGCGCAATGAACAACTTCGGCGTCCAGATGATGCTCGACCGATTTCTCGCCCTGGCCCCCGGTCCGGCCCCGCGCCAGTCGGTCAAGGGACCGATCGACCCCCATCGCGACGGATTCTCCGGATTTGTCTTCAAAATTCAGGCGAACATGAATCCGCGCCACCGTGACCGGGCCGTTTTCATCCGCATCGTATCAGGAATCTTCGAGCGGGACATGCAGGTCACGGACATCAAGTCGGGACGAAAGGTCCGCCTTGGGAATGCCCAGAAACTCTTCGGGCAGGATCGTGAGACACTCGACATCGCCTACGCCGGAGATATTCTCGCCCTCGTCGGCAACTATGAGTTCCTCATCGGCGACACCCTCACGAGCGAGCAGGGAATCGTCTACGATGAAATGCCCAGATTCCGTCCCGAATGTTTCTCTTATCTCTACAACAACGACACCGCAAACATCAAACGTTACCGGGCGGGAATCGAGCAACTCCTCAAGGAAGGCGTCGCCCAAGCCTACGAGGTTCACGGCAGCGCGCAGCGGGTTCCACTCCTGGGTGCCGTCGGCCCTCTCCAGTTTGAGGTCATGAAGGCTCGTCTCGAAGGGGAATACAATGTCGACTGCCGCCTCGAGGGGTCACCCTGGAGCGTGGCCCAGTGGGTGCGGGCAAAAGATCCCTCAGCGGAAACCAACCTTCGAGACGCTCCCCCTCTCACTCTTCCCTCGGGATGTTCCCTGGCCCGGGACCAGGACGAAGGGTGGCTCGTGCTCCTTCCCGCAGCTTACCTCACGGGCATTCTCCACGAGCGGAACAACGCCTTCGAGTTTTCGCCAAGCCCGTTCGGTCGGTGAAAAGAAACGGTTTCCGATGCCTGCCCCGGGATGGATTGAGTGGACCGAACTGGCGGCCACCCTCGCGGTCTTCATTCCCGTGGCGATCCTGATTCGTCGGCGCATTTGCTCCCGCCGGGCAAGAGAACGCCGACTCCGCACTTCGTTCCAAGCTGCGGAGACGACCGTTCTCGATCGTGATTTCCCCCGCTGGCGAGACATCCCGGAGGAGCTGACAGCCCGTTTCTCGGGGATCACCAGAGTTCTCATCGAGGAAAAGAATTATGAGCCCTGCGGCGGCCTTGAGGAAGTCACGGAGGAAATGAAACTTCTCATCGCCGCTCAGGCGGCCTTGACGATTCTGGGCAGACGGAAGCAGCGGTTCTTCCCGAGACTTCATTCCATCCTCGTCTATCCGGGAGCCTTTCGCGACCCGGGTCGGCGAAGCTTCGGCATTGATGACGAAGCGCGCGGCGTCCTCTACGGTGAATCCTGGGAAACGGGATCGGTGGTTCTTTCCTGGGACAATGTAATCGCCGGCGCACGCAACGGCGACGACGGCATGAACGTGGTCATTCACGAGTTTGCCCACCAACTCGATCAGGACAACGGAGCCGCCGACGGAGTACCGGAACTGGAGACCCGCGACGACTACCGACGATGGTCGGAAGTGATGGAGCGGCACTACGAAGAACTCGTCACAGCGGCAAAAGACCCTGCTCAGGAGCCCTTCCTCGATCCCTACGGGGCGACTCACCCATGTGAGTTCTTTGCCGTCGCATCCGAAGCGTTTTTCGAGGACTCGCTCGACCTGGAATACGAACATCCCTTGCTATACGAGGAGCTTTCAAAGTTTTACGGTCTCGATCCGGCTGCCTGGCCCTTCGCTTCCTGAATCGCCCCTTATACCCCTGAATCAGTTTTCGCGCCTCTTGCACATCGCTCGTGGCGGTCCACACTCGCCCAGATCATGAAATCGATTGTCGCCCTGTTCCTCCTCGCCTTTTCCTCGATCTCCGCCTCAGAGAACTGGCCGGGGTGGCGGGGCCCCCGGGGAGACGGCTCCGTGACCGGGGCACCCGACCTGCCCGTCAAATTTGACCCCGCAACCGACGCGCTCTGGAAAACCGAAATTCCGGGAACCGGGCACGCCTCACCGGTGATCTGGGAGAACCGAATCTTTCTCGTCGCCGCCGAAGAAGGGAAGCGCCTCCTTCTCTCTCTCGACCGCTCCAGCGGAGAGATCCTCTGGTCCCGGGTGGTGCTTGAGTCCCCCTTGGAAGACATTCACCGTCTCAACAGTCACGCCTCGAGTACTCCGGTGACGAACGGAAAGATGGTCTTCGTCAGCTTCCTCGACCAAACCGAGATGTTCGTCGCCGCCTACGACTTCGAGGGGAAGAAGCTCTGGGAGGCCCGCCCCGGAGGCTTTTCCAGCAAGCACGGGTACTGCTCCTGCCCGGTCCTCTGGAACGGCAAGGTGATCGTCAATGGAGACCACGACGGCGACGCCTACCTGGTCGCCCTCGATCAGGAGACCGGTGCCCCCCTCTGGAAGACGGATCGCCCCAACAAGACCCGAAGCTACTGCACCCCGCTGTTCCGCGAGATTGACGGGAAAATGCAGATGATCCTCTCTGGAAGCCTTTCCGTGGCCTCCTACGACCCCGACACCGGCAAGCAGATCTGGGTCATCGACGGACCGACCGAACAATTTGTCGCCTCCCTCGTTTACCATGAAGGGGAGAACCTTCTTTTCATGACCTGTGGTTTCCCACAGAAACACATGCTCGCGATCCGTCCCGACGGCACCGGCAACGTGACGAAAACCCATATCGCCTGGAGGGACATCGAGGGCGCGGCTTACGTACCGAGCCCGGTCGTCAGCGGTGACTACTTTGTCCTTGTCGCCGACAACGGGGTCGCGAGCTGCTTCGTGGCGAAGACCGGAGAGCGTTACTGGCGGGAGCGTCTTCCCGGCGGGCACAGCGCTTCGCTTCTTGCCGCGAACGGGCTCGTCTACTTCACCTCGGACGAGGGAATCGTCTCTGTCGTGAAGCCGGGGAAAACCTTCGAGGTGGTTGCCCAGTCGCCACTGGGCGATAAGGTCTCGGCGTCCCCGGCTGTCTACGACAACCACCTCTACCTGCGCGGCGAAACGCATCTCTACTGCATCGGACCGGCTCGGGCTGGAACAACGGCGGCTGTCTCGACGAAAACCACCTCGGGAGAGGAGAAGAACTGAAAAACTCGTTGCCTTCTGAACGAATCATCCCCCAACATCCTGCTCCATGCTCAAAGGTATCTCGCCCCTGCTTTCACCCGATCTTCTCGCCACTCTCGCCCGCATGGGGCACGGTGATGAGATCATTCTTGCAGATGCCCACTTCCCCGGCGAATCGCTCGGACCGGAGGTGATCCGCGCGGACGGGCTGCGCATCGCCCCGCTTCTTGATGCGATCCTGCCACTCTTTGAGCTCGATTCCTTCGTGCCTCATCCCGTGGCGATGATGGACGCAGTGCCGGGTGATACCCTCGATCCTTCGGTGGAGTCCTCCTACCTCGAGGCCATCCATCGCCACGCTCCCGGGTCACCTGCAATCGAACGTATCGAGCGATTCGCCTTCTACGAAAGGGCCCAAAAGGCATTTGCCGTCGTCATGACCGGAGAAACAGCCAAATATGGCAACGTCCTGCTGGTCAAAGGTGTGACTCCCGTGAAATGACCCGATGAATCTATCGTGGCCACGCGTCGTTTTCGGAACGACCCCCCTCGGAAACATCTACCGGATCGTGCCGGAGGCTACCAAACGCGAACTGATCGCGGAATGGTTCCGCCATGCCGACGCGCCGGTGTTCATCGATTCCGCTGGTAAGTATGGGGCCGGGCTGGCCCTCGAAAGCCTCGGGCGCCATCTAACTGCTCTCGAGATTGCGCCGAAAGATGTCGTCATCAGCAACAAACTCGCCTGGAAACGCGCTCCCCTTGTCACGCCCGAGCCAACCTTCGAGCCGGGCGCCTGGTTTGGACTGGAACACGATGCCGTGCAACGGATCAGCTACGAGGGCATTCTCGAATGCCATGAGGAAGGCAACCGGCTCCTCGGAACTTACGAGGCCCGCATCGTATCCGTACATGATCCGGACGAATATCTCGCAGCGGCGGATTCGGCGGCGGACGATGAACGGCGCTTCCGCGACATCCTCGAAGCTTACCGGGCCCTCTACGAGCTGAAGAAAGCCGGCAAGGTCGACGCCGTGGGCGTGGGCGCGAAGAACTGGCTCTCCATTCAGCGCCTCCATGCGGCAGGGGTGGAATTCGATTGGGTGATGTTTGCCAATTCCTACACCGTGATGCGACATCCTCCGGAACTCCGGCGCTTCATGGAAGCGTTGAGCCAGCGCGGCACCGCCATCGTGAACTCCGCCGTCTTTCACGGTGGTTTTCTCACCGGCGGCGAGTTCTTCGACTACCGAAAGGTGACACGACAATCCGATCCCTCTCTTTTTGATTGGCGCGACCGCTTCGAGGCGCTCTGTGCTCGATTCGGGATGACCCCGGCGGCGGTTGCGGCGGCCTTCGGACGCAGCGGACCAGGCGTCGTGGCCCTCGCCCTCAGCACAAGCCAGCCAGGTCGCGTCAACAACATGGTGGCACTGGCGAATGCGGAGATCGGCGCGGAACTCATGAGCGCACTCGTGGAAGAAGGCCTCGTTACGTAAACCTCGACGAAGGATTGGTATTCTCAGCGGTTCACGGTTTCTTCTCCGCGGCAGTCCCTGATTCTTTCCAATCTTCCCTTTCGGTGACTTCCAGAAAGAGCTCCTCGAGTGAGGCCCCCTTGCTACCGCCAAACTGGGTGCGGATCTCGTCGACGGTGCCAACCACCCGGAGTCTTCCCTGATGGATGATGCCGATACGATCGGCGAGTTCTTCCGCGACGTTCAAAAGGTGGGTCGACAGAAAAACCGTCACCCCCGCCTCGCTCCGGGCCTTCAGCTCCTCCTTGACAACGCGGGCGTTTTTTGGATCAAGCCCCACCATGGGCTCGTCGATAATGATGACCTTGGGCTCGTGAAGCAGCGCCGAGGCAAAAGCGAGTCTCTGCCGAGTGCCGTGGCTGAGGTTCTCGATTCGCTGGCGGGCATAGGGAACGAGAGAGAACCGCTCCATCAACTCCGGCGTCCTCTCCTTCGCGGTTTCATGAGGCACCTGGAAAAGTTCGGCGATGAACCCCATGAACTCGATGGGGGTGAGCTTGTCGTAAAACTCGGCGACATCGGGAATGTAACCGATTCGCTTTTTTGCCTCGAGAGGGTCCTTCTGGATGTCATATCCGCAGATCCTGGAACAACCTTCGGTCGGCTCGATGAGACCGGTAAGCAGTTTGATCGTCGTGGTTTTTCCGGCGGCATTGGGGCCGAGAAAAGCGAACAGTTCGCCTTGGGGGATAACGAGATCGAGTCCGTCCAGAGCGAGAAGATCGCCATAACGCATCGAGAGCCGGGATATTTCAATCATGGTTCAATTCTCGGAAGACTTGCGCTTGTAGGCATCGAGGGGCACGAGGATCTCAGAGACTGCCTCGAATCCAAGGTCGGTCTCGATCCGGAGGGGCTCTCCCGCCTCGCTGAGGAAAACGCGCACCTCCGAACTGTCACCCTCACCGCGAAACGTGAGCAGATAAGCACGCATCTCCCTGCCCGCCAGGTGAAAACTTCCCACCCGAGCTTCGGTCGTGAACTGGATCGCCGAAGGATCCAAGGCCCCCATCCCTGGAATCGGCAGACCACCGGCTCCCGCTCCGAGCATCGAGAAGAGCGCTGCCGGATTGGTAGTCGTCCCTTCCGCTTCCGAATCGAAGGAGAAGATTTCTCGCCCGGTCATCTCCACCTTTCCCCTGACGAGAGGCTTTCCCCCTGCGGCACCGCGCTTGAATTCCATTTCTGCCCGGAGATCCTTCCCCGGGACACGGGCTGCCATCAGGCCGCCCCTGCTTTCCATGGCTTCACTGAAGGTGAAAGTCCCCTTCAGGAACAACTCAACCTGATTAGCCGAAGACCTCTCGTCGTATCGCTCGAAAGAACCGGATACGGAAAAAAAACGCTGAATCTCCCCCGATTCCTCGTCTTCTCCGGACCCGGCATTCACCGTAACCTGTCCCCTGCGCGTGCCGTTCTCGAGCAGGGTCATCGTGGTCGACTCATTCCACCCGAACAAGACGGAAAAAACCTCGCGTGGGTCGATCCTTGTCATCCTGGAGCCGGGAGGAGCCCATACCACCGCCGATAGCCACGCCACACTGCCCATCCAGAAAAGAACGATGGCGATGGAAAGAAGGCGGAGCCGCATGCACTACCATCCTATCACATGAGCAACCACCGCTTCAACGCGTTTGCCACACCGACCTGAATTCCGGGAATGAAAACACCCCTATGGAGGGCAGCGCCGAGGAAACTGAGTTCCCGAGTGGTTCCCTCAAATCTGCATCGCCCATCAAGGTTCCAGCCGCAATACCGCGCCCACCCCCTCGAGCCCGCTGCCGGCAACTTCAATATCCTTCGTCTCCGCTCCCAGCCGGATGGAATTCACCTTCACTCCTCTGGTTTCCGAAAACCGGTTGTCCCGTATTTCGATCCGAGTGGTTCCTCCCTGGATCTCAATGACGGACCCACCATCCTTCCCGTTGTCGATGAAGGAATTGCCTTCGATGCGGTTGCGATGCCCGGCAAAATCCGGACCTCGTTCCGGCCGAAAAATCACGCCATGGTCGCGACTCGAACGGATCGTGTTAGCGACGACAAGATTGTCGGTGTCACGGTGACCTATGGACACGCCCAAACGGTTTCCCTCGATGATATTGTCCTCGGCCAGTCCATACTTGACGCCCCAGCAAAAGAAGATCCCGATGTCGCATCCGCGTAGCAGGTTCCCTCGGATCACAGGCCGCTGGGAACCCGACCCCGGATGAAGGGCGAGATTCCTGCAGTTTTCTACGTGGCAATTCTCGACAACAACATCGTGGCAGATCTGCCAGGATATCCCGTCGCCCTCGTAGTTCCTCGCCGTGACTCCCCGAATCTCGACACGGTTACAGTCCTGGAGAAAAATGCATCCCGCGTAGTTTCCGTCGAGCTCTTCGTTGTGCTTGCGGTTTCCGTCGAGAACGAGATTCTCGATGCGAAGATCTTCGACAAACTCTCCGCTCAGGATGGGAAAAAGGCTCGCGCAAGTCGCGCTGTTCATTTGCCAGAGGTTTTTCCTCAGGGCTTGGTCAAGCTTGAAGCGTTTGCCGCTGCGAGCCACCAGAGTACGCTTCAGGACGGTGGCGACGCCGGTCTTCGCGTCCTTCGAGCGAAGACAAACACCGTCACCGACACGGAAGGAAGACGCATCGGTCAAAGTAATTTCCTGATCATACCAGTCACTGTCGAGGGCCAGCGCGGAGGAGGCCGAAGGCTCCTTCACGAGCACGGTCTTCTCCCCTTCCCCGACGAGGTTCACCCCGCTCTGCAGGTAGACCGCATTCCTCAATCGATAAGTTCCCGCGAGAATTCTCACGGTCCCGCCACCGAGCCGGGCAACCTGGTCGACCGCCGCCTGGATGACCCGCTGGTCGCTGCCGACGAGATCCGCTTCTGCATTGCCCACCGTGATGGTCAACGTTTCCTCCCAGTCCGGTTGCACGGCGGTGTCACCGCTGGTCTGCCGTGGATTCGTCACCGGAGGTCGCTCCGCTGCGTGGAGTAATCCGCCCATGAAAAGAAGGGCGACAAGGACCGGTCTCATGAACTCTTGAAAATCTGTGGGTTTGATAAGCGCGAAAATCGGTGCCTTCAGGGAGCGGGAGACAGTTTCCATTTGGCTGCGTAGAGATCGCTTCCCCCGGAGGTCTTCAACTCGTGCCCTCCGAAAACCGCCGGGGCGGAGAAGGCTCCGGCGAAAATGAGTTCATCGGGGGCACGGAAGACAAGCGGGTAGGCGCTGTCGTTCTTCTCCCCTCCGGCAAGCTGGGTCCATCGGAGCGTTCCCGTTTCGTCAAAGGACGTCAGGAAAATGTCACCACTGCCTTTTGTCGTGAGCGCCTTTCCCGCCAACTCGGTATCGGCGTTGAAGTCGCCGCAGACATACACCTTTCCCTTTCCATCGGTCGCAACGCCAAGGCAGTAATCCGTTCCGTTCCCGTGCAACTGCCGTGCCCATTTCACCCTGCCTTCGGAATCGAGATGCACGATCAGTCCGTCATTGTCCTTCTCCCCCGAACTCGCAAAGGTTTCCCCCGCAACGGCAACCGCTCCCTTGAACATTCCCGCGCCCCAGACACGACCGGAGGCGTCGCAGGTGATTTCGTGATAAAGCGCTCCATGGCTCCCCGGAATGACGCTTGCCCAAATCCCTTCTCCCGCCGGAGTCAATTTCAGGGCAAAAGCCGCCTGCGTCGGAGCCTCGATCGCGACTTTCCCGAAAGAGCCGGTCCCTGAGACGTTACCCCCAAGATAAAGGTTTCCCTCCCCATCCACGGCGATGCCGTGGCCACTGCCCGACACCCCCGAGGTGGTGCGGACCCATTTCAAATCGCCCTCGGGTCCGTATTTCGCACAGAAGATGGCCCGGCCTTTTTCCTCTCCGGCGATCTTCACCTCGCCAAACTTGGACTCGCCCTGGATGGCGCCCGTGATGATCACATCTCCGCTCCCGTCGACGACGAGTCCGTGCCCATAATCATACCCTTCGCCTCCTGCCGTCCTCACCCAGAGAATCTTCCCCGCCGGAGAAAACTTGGCCGTGAAGACATCGTAGTCTCCCGCATTTTCCAAGGTTTCGCCGTTCACCTCAAGATCGGCGCTCTCAAAATGTCCCGTAACGTAGATGTTTCCTGCCGCATCGGTATCCGCTCCATAAGCGCGATCCGTCTTGCTTCCACCCAGACCACTCACCCAGACCGCCTCTCCCGCCGGGTCGAGCTTCACCAGAACCATGTCCATTCCCCCGGCACTGCTCCAGGTACGTTTCCCAAAGGCCGCATCACCCACGCATTCGGAAGCGAGAAACACGTTGCCCGCCTCGTCAACGGCGACCGCACGCGTCTTGTCGTGTTCCGCACCACCTCCCCCAAAGACCCACTCGCAGACCGGCGGTTCCGCCGCCCATGATACCCCTGTCAGAAGCAGCACCGCGAGAATACGTAGGAGGAAACGAGCTCGAAAGGTGGATTGGCGACTCATGGCAAGGGATGCAGAGGGATTCAACGGCCCTCCTGTTTTCGCACGGCAGACACAACCGTGTCCCTACCGTGATTGCGCAAAACACACGGCGGAGACGCCCACAACGAGATGAACCAAGGTCAAGCTTCTCTTATGGGAACTCGCTTCGCACCCCCAGCGCGTTCGCTCGCACCTTGCCCTCATGATTGATGAAAGGTTCCGGATGCTCGACGCGCCCCAGCGGTCGCACGCCCGGCCCCTGTGAGTCGGGCTTTATCCCCAGATCGGCGTCCATGACCGCAGCCAGATCCTTGAGTTGCTTCACGATCTCCGGACGGTTATCGGCCACGTTGGTCATTTCGCCGGGATCTGCCTCAAGATCAAACAAAGCGAGCCCCACGGGACGCCCTCCGTTCCCCCCCTTGCCTTTGCCATTGGCATTCGCCGCAGCGTTCGTGCCGAAATGGAGTTTCCAATTGCCCTGACGAATGGCCTGAAGCTCGAAGCCTCGGAAATAGTGGAACACCTCGTGACCCTTCGCCCCCTCCCTCCCGAGAAACACGCCGGAAACATCGAGGCCGTCGAGGCGGTGCCCATCCGGAATCTTTGCCCCGGCCAGCGCCGCGAAGGTCGGCAGGATATCGTGCATTCCAGTGATCTCGTCGCTGCTCGTGCCCGGCGGAATCGTCCCCGGCCACCACAACACTGTCGGAACCCTCACCCCACCCTCCCAGGTGCTGCCCTTGTTCCCTCGCAGCGGTGCATTCGAGGCACGTGAGGTGCCTCCGTTGTCCGACGTAAACATGACGAGGGTGCGATCTCCGATTCCAAGCTCCCTAACCGTGTCGAGGACGCGACCCACGCTCCAGTCCACCTCCTCGACCCAGTCACTGTAGAGGCCCTTTCCGGATTTTCCGACCCAGTCCTTGCCCGGGTAGAGCGGAAAATGCACCGCACTGTGAGGCAGGTAGAGAAAGAAGGGGTTCTCCGAGTTTTCCTTGACGAATTTCACCGCCGCTTCGGTGTAGGTATCCACGATGGCCTGGTGCTCGTCCTGTTTCACGCGTCCCACGACCTTGTCGTTTTCCACGAGTGGCAGCGGGGGTTGCGTCATTCCCGTGAGACCGGTTTCCAGTATTGCGGTTTCTCCCTTGGTTTTGGGCTGGTCTCCCTTGGGTTTCGGGATGGGCGCACCGAGGTCACTTTTCGTTCCCTCCTCCGCTGTGCCCATGTCATTTGAATAGGGAATGCCAAGGTAGTAATCGAATCCCTGCGCAACGGGGAGAAAGGGAGGTTGATCTCCGAGGTGCCACTTGCCGATACAACCCGTCCGGTAACCCGCTTCGTGCAAGACTTCGGCGACGGTGACCTCGTCCGGATTCAGGCCGACGGCCCCGGACGGAAAGAGAACGTGAGGAATGGGGAGGACACGCTTCGGATACGAACCCGTCATCAGGGCCGCACGCGAGGGGGAACAGACCGGGGCTGCATAATAATGGGTGAGCTTGCGTCCCTCCTCCGCCATGCGATCAAGATTGGGAGTGCGGTTCAGTTTCGAACCGAAGGGCCCGATGTCCGCATACCCGAGATCATCGATGTTGATGATGATAAAATTTGGCTGGTCGGCAGCAGCAACGGGCCGAATAAACAACAAGGCAGGAAGTAGAAGGCACAAGAATCTCATGGTCACAAGCTGTGAAACGCGGAAGCAGGATGGAGACAACTCATGCTCCGGGCAAGAACGGATCGAGACGTGATCGGGCATGCCAGTTCCATAGCAAACAGCCAAAACCATCTCCCAGGAGGGAACACGGAAGAAGTTTCCACACGGGAGCTCCGCTTGGGAAAGCACCCCTATTTCACCTCAGGCAACGAATCGACCATTTTCGCTCCGGTGCGTTTCAGCTCGCCGATCGTCGCATCGCGCAGCTTGAGAAGGCGCTCCCGCTGCTCTGTCCTGCCGGCAAGGTTGGACAATTCTTCGGGATCTTCGAGGAGATCGTAGAGTTCTTCGGGTTCGCCGGCATCCAGGGTGCGGATGTATTTGTATCTTCCCTCGACGAGCATGAGATACCACGGCACACCGCTCTTGTGGCGGTTTTTCGGAGGCGCCGGGACGACATCGCAGTCTGCGCCGAACTGGTCGGCGGTGAATGGCATCAGGACTGGATGCGGCCAGACCATTCCCGGGTCTTTCAACAAGGGGGTGAGATCGTGGCCGTGCATGCTCCACGGAAGTTCGAGACCGGCGAAGGAAAGGAGGGTCGGCGCAATATCCGCCCCACCCACGGGTGAAGGACAGACCTCTCCCTCCGGAAGCGTGCCAGGCATGGAAACGATCAAGGGGGATCGAATGTTGGCGTCGTAGGGAGCGAGCTTCGCGCGGAAGCCATGCTGCCCCCAGGCGTAGCCCTGATCGGAGGTGAAAACGACCAGAGTGTTTTCCAACTGCCCGCTTTCTTCCAGGGCGGCGAGGACTTTCCCGATGCCCTCGTCCAAAGCGCGCACGGCCTGATGATATTGCCGCACCCACGAGGACAGGGTGCGACCCTGGTCCCTCCCGGTATTGTCGCCAACCTCCTTACCAAGGGATTTCGTGGCGAGGACGGGTTCTCCCCTGCCGCCCTCCACCCACGCGGCAACGTCCTGCATCCAGGCCGGCTTGCCGGCTCGCGGCGGATAAATGTCGGCCGGAGTCTCCACGGAAACCCCCGGATAGTCCTCAAGATGCCGGTCCGCAGGAGTGTAGGGAGCGTGGACGCCACCATAACAGAGCCAGAGAAACCAGGGTTTGCCCGGATCACGGTTCTTGCCCTCGATGTATTCGATGGCCCAGCGCGTGTAATTATCGGTCGAATACCCCTTCACGACACGTGGCTCGCCACCGTCGAAAGAAAGCATCTGGTCGTAGTAGTAGTTTGGAGAATTGTCAGGATGTTTCGGGCGGTTCCACACGATCTGGTGGTCCCAGTCGCGCCCGAAGCCGGCGTCGGTACCGGTGTGCCATTTTCCAATGTGGGCGGTGTGATAGCCGTGCTTCCGCAGATCCGCCGGCCAGAAGGGACACTGTGACGGATCGTACTCGCTGCCCGGGTAAGGCCCCTCCATGCGCATGGTGCGCACGCCGTATTGATGCATACCGGTAAGCATGGTGGCGCGGGAAGGCATGCACCACGTGCCTATGTAGGCGTGAGTGAAGCGCACCCCGCGCGACGCAAGCCGGTCAAGGTTCGGCGTGTTCGCGAACGGGTCCGCATGCTCGTAGCAGGAGAGAGTGCGGTAAGAATGATCGTCGGTATAGAGGAAAAGCAGGTTGGGCCGGGAAGAATTTCCTTCGGCGGCAGAAGCAGGAACGGCGGCAAGAGCAAGAAAGAGAAGCGAAAAGTGGCGCGCGACATTCATGGCTGAAAAACTAATGACAAACCCTTCTAGCGGAATGGGCGTGGATTGTCACGCTCCGCCTCGCGGCGTAAAGAGGGGTAGAAGCCGGGTTGCCGCGGATGCCAATTCAATGGCCAACATTGCTCAGCACTTCCTCGATGGTCGTCTCACCGGAGGCCACCTTGCCCCAACCATATTCCCGAAGTGTCTGCATGCCGTTCCGAATGGCCTGCTGCTTCAACTGCGAATACGTACCGTGGGTGGTGATCAGCTCGGACATGGCCCCGTCGATGAGACAGATTTCGAGAATCGACATACGGCCTCGATAGCCGGTATTGCGGCAGGCACGGCATCCGGCAGCCTCGTGGATCCCCGCCTTCTTCTCGAGAGGAAAGCCGACTTCTACGAGATAGGCGTCCTCAAGTTCGTGAGCGGGTCTCTTGCATTGTTCGCAAAGGCGCCGCACGAGCCTCTGGGCGAGGAATCCGCGCACCGACGAGGCGATAAGGAAGGGCTCGATGCCCATATCGAGGAGGCGGGTGATGCCGGAAACCGCGTCGTTCGTGTGCAGGGTGCTGAAAACTAGGTGCCCCGTGAGGGCCCCCCTAATCGCGATCTCGGTGGTTTCGAGATCCCGCATTTCGCCGACCATGATGATGTTCGGATCGCCGCGAAGAATGCTGCGCAGGCCGCTCGCGAAGGTAAGCCCGATCTCCGGTTTGATCGCGATCTGGACGACACCGTCGAGGCGGTTTTCCACAGGATCCTCGACCGTGACGATACGGGTCTCCTTGGTGTTAAGTCTTTTCAGGAAGGTGTAGAGAGTGGTAGATTTGCCGGATCCTGTCGGGCCGGTGACAAGAATGATGCCATTTGGCTGACGGAGGAGTCCCTCGATCGTCTGGGTGGTTCGCTCGTCGAGACCGAGCATGGACATGTCGAAATTCTGCCGGGTGAGGAGACGGAGGCTGACACTTTCGCCGTTGACCGAGGGAATCGTGGCGACACGGACGTCGACGGGGGCGCCGTCCAGTTCGAGGTTGATGCGCCCGTCCTGGGGCAGGCGCCGCTCGGCGATGTCGAGCTGGGCCATGATCTTGAGGCGGGAGACGAGGGAGGCCTGGAGGGCACGGATGTCGGGGGGCACCGCCACTTCCTGCAGCGCTCCATCGATTCGGTAGCGGATGCGCAGACTCTTCTCGAGCGGCTCGATATGGATGTCCGTGGCACGCTCTCGCAGGGCCTCACGGAAGATCTGGTTCACGAAATTCATCACCGAGGCCTCTTCCTCTTCCTCGTCGAGCTGGGTCACCTCCTGTTCGTAATCGTCACTCGCAGCCGGGTCGCGTCCTTCGAGAAGCTCGTCGAACTGCTCGGCGCCGACCCCATATCCCTGGCGCAGCCCTTCGAGGATGCGATAACGGGTCCCCACAACCCACGAAACGGGAGTGGAAAGCTCCCTTCCTACCGCCTGGCGTGCCTCCAGATCGAAAGGGTCGTAAGTCATCAGGCAAATGCCGTCTTCGTCGATGCGGGCGGGTAGGAGTCGATGACGCAGCGCTAGCTTCGCGGGAAAACGACGGTGTAGAGCGCTCGTGAGATCCAGCTCGGATTCGGCCTGAAAATCGAGACCCGCCTCCTCGGCGAGTTGGCGGGCGAAAGACTCCTCATCCACGAGATTCGCATCATAAAGCGCGTCTACGAGCGAGGCGCGACGGGCCGCGGCCTCCGCGAGGACGGCCTCGCAGCGCAAAGCGTCGGCGCAGCCACTGCGTTTCGAGACCCGTGTAAGAAGAGGGATGAGGGACATGGCGCGAAGGATGGCAGAGACAGGAGCAGGGAGTCAACCCCGCATCACCCTCGCAGTTGCGCGGCAGAAGAGAATCTCGAGGACCACTCCGCCCTTGCCTCCTCAGCCGCCCTCCCCCATACTCCAGCCTGTGATCCTCGACGTGGAAAAGTTTATCCTTCGCGAGCGTCCCTTCTGGGACGAACTGGCGGAACTTCTCCGGCTCCAGGAAAACCAGCCGGACCGGCGACCGCCCCTCGAGGAAGCGAAACGCTTCTATTATCTTTACCAAAGGACATCGTCGGACCTCGTGAAGTTGAAAACTTTCGCGGGGGAGGCGGAAACGACCCGTTTTCTTGAACGCCTCGTCGCCCGGTCCTATAGTCGTCTTCATGAAGACGGCGGTGAAAAAGTTCCCTTTCGCCCATGGCGATGGCTGACACGAACGTTTCCGGCCACCTTTCGTCGTCACTGGATCGCTTTCGCGCTTTCCTGCGGAACCTTCTGGATTGGAGCGGCCTTCGGCGCGGGAGCGCTGCAACTGGACTACAAGTCGAAGGCCGATTTCATTCCGCCCCAGTTCTCCCACCTCAATGAGAAACCCTCGAAACGTGTCGAGCGGGAGGAAAAACAGGATTTCGACGCCTTTCAGGGGCGGCACGCGTTTTCCGCCCAACTCATGACCCACAACACGAAAGTCACCATCATGACGATGGTGACGGGTTTTCTCTGGGGAATCTTCACCTTCATCCTTCTCTTTTACAACGGCACTCTCATCGGGGTCGTCATGTTCGACTATCTCAGTGACGGCCAGGGAGTTTTCCTCACGGCATGGCTGCTTCCCCATGGATCTTTCGAGTTGCCCGCCATCTTCATCGGGGGCCAGGCCGGCCTGGTCATCGCCCGAACCATGTTCGGCTGGGGAACCAACCTCCGGCTGCGAGAACGGTTCGCGCGCATTCGGGGCGATCTACTCACCCTCATCGGAGGAGCAGCCCTGCTGCTGATCTGGGCGGGAATCATCGAATCCTTTCTCTCCCAATACCATGACCCGCGATTCTACCCCTGGAAAATTGGCCTTGGTGCGGTTCAACTGACCTCACTGATTCTCTATCTCACCCTAGGTGGACGCCGTCCACGGCACCCCCGGGAGGCTCTCTGATGCTGGGAAAGACCACCACCCTCAGCATACGCACCCCCGAAGGAGTCCATTTCGAGATTCCCATCGCGAGTCCCTTCAGCCGCTGCCTCGCCCTTGCCGTCGATGTCGCTATCGTCATCGCCCTGACGATTCTTCTCATTCAGGTGATCAACCTGTTCGGTGTCATGTTCTCCGAGGTCCCCGTGCTGGGCAAGGTCTTTTCCGACTTCAGCACCGGAGCGATGATCGTGCTGCAGTTCACGGTTTCCATCGGCTACGGAATGTCCACGGAATGGCTCTGGTCCGGCCGGACGCTGGGTAAACGGATCATGAGGCTGCGGGTCATCGACGAACGCGGCCTCTCCCTGAGTCTGAAGCAGGTAATCATACGCAATCTTTTCCGGTTCCTCGACATGCTCCCCTCGACTTTCTACCTGCTGGGGGGCATCTCCTGCGCCCTCACCAAGCGCTGCCAGCGTCTTGGAGACATCGCGGCGGGCACGCTCGTCGTCCGCGAAGTGGATTCCACCCCTCCCGTTCTGGAAGAGTTTGTGAGAGCGGAAAAGAACTCGTTTGCTACCCTCCCGCATCTGGAGGCCCGGCTGCGACAGCGAACTTCGCCCGAAGAAGCACGTCTCGTTCTCGACGCAGTGACTCGGCGCAATGATCTCACTCCATCGGCGCGCCTCGAACTTTTCTCACGCCTCGCGGATCACTTCCGCTCAATCGCCGAGTTTCCAGAAGAAATCACAATCGGCCTGTCGGACGAGCAGTATGTGCGAAACGTCGCCGCGACCCTTTTTCATCGTGCCTCGGTGTGACGACATTCAGCCTTTCCCCTATGGAAAAGGCCTCAGCGACTCAGGTCCTCCTGACGCAGCACCTTGAAGCCCGCCTTGGAAAGCATCGCGTGGCCGAAGTCGTTGTCTTCGACACCCAGAACCAGAGCGGAATGTCCTTGTGGCTGCGTGAGCAGAGGATAAATGAAGTGGATATTTGTCTCGGCCTTCAAAAGGGTCCGAAGGCAATCCGGCATCTGTTCGGGGCCCTGGCGTAGCGCAACCACCAGTACGTCCATTGAATTGAAGGGGATTCCCTTCTCAATGAAAACGGTTTCGACCGTGAACGGATCACTCACTACGAGACGGACGACCGTGTTGTCGATCGAGTCCTGCACGGATAGCCCCAGGACCACCACGTGGCTCGAGCGCAACAGGTCAAGAATGGCGACGAAGGCCCCGGGACGGTTGGGAAGGAAAACGGCGAATTGCCTCACGGGCGATCCCTCCGCAGTAATCGCATGGTGGTCGTCGGATTCGGGAGCTGCCATATTGGGAAGTGATTTGTAGTGGACTCGCTTATTCCACGGTCACGCTCTTGGCGAGGTTGCGCGGCTTGTCGACATCACATCCGCGGGCAACGGCAAAATGATAGGAAAGCAGTTGCAGAGGAATCACCGAAAGAATGGGGCTGAGGCATTCGTGAACTTCAGGAATGTAGATGACATCGTCCGCGATTCTCTCCAGATCCGTGTGACCCTGGGTCGTCACGGCGATGACCGGCCCCCGCCGCGCCTTTACCTCCTCGACGGTACTCACGTTTTTCTCGTAGACCGCATCCTTCGGCATCACGAAGACGCTCGGGACTTCCGGACTCACCAGGGCGATGATACCGTGCTTCAATTCGGCCGCAGCGTGACCACTGGCGAAGATGTAGGAAATCTCTTTCATCTTCAGCGCTCCTTCGAGAGCGGTGGGATAGTTGAACTGCCGCCCAAGAAACAACATCCCAGGCGCGTTGATGTACTTGAGCGCGATTTCCTTGATACGTTCGGACTGCTCGAGAATCCGCTCGACCTTTCCCGGCAGATCCCTGATTTCACGAAGAAGGCGCTGCCCGTTGTCGACAGACAGGTGTCGCATTCGTCCAAGGAGAAGACCAAGGAGAGCGAGAACGGTGACCTGTGAAGTGAAGGATTTCGTGGCCGCGACTCCGATTTCAGGTCCCGAGTGAAGATAACTGCCCCCATCCGATTCGCGCGCAATCGTCGAACCGACCGAGTTCACAACGCCAAGGACACGGTGCCCCTTCCGTTGCCCCTCGCGCAGCGCGGCGAGGGTATCGATGGTCTCCCCACTCTGGCTGATGACAAAGACGAGCGTGTTTTTGTCCAGGGGCGGATTGCGATAGCGGAATTCACTCGCAATCTCGACTTCGGTGGGGATTCGGGCGAGGTGCTCGATGATGTATTCCCCGACCATCGCCGCGTGCGAGGCGGTTCCGCATCCGCAAAGAACGATGCGCTCGACATCGCGCAGTTCGCGTGGAGTCAGGCCGAGTCCCCCGAGTACCGCGGACGCCTGATCGTCGTTGAGACGTCCTCGAAAGGCATTCTGGATCGAAGAGGGCTGCTCAAAGATCTCCTTGAGCATGTAATGGGGAAATTCTCCCATCTCAGCCTGCTCCGGAGTAAAGTCGACCTTGCTTACCTCGTAGGCAGCCTCGTCCCCATCCACATTCTCGATGGAGAATTCGTCCTCGGTAAGCGCGACCAGATCTCGATCCTGCAGATAGATGGCATTCGTCGTGTGCGAAACGATCGCGCTCACATCCGACGCAAGAAAGTTTTCCCCCTTCCCAAGTCCCACGATAAGAGGACTTCCAAGGCGCGCCCCAACGATGAAGCCCGGGGCATCGGCATGAACCACGGCGATGCCGTAGGTGCCGGAAACCTGTTTGAGGGCCTCGCGAATGGCCTTCACGAGCCGGGCTCTCGGATCCCCTACGCTGCTCGAGTCATACACGTGGCCGATGAGGTGAGCGAGAACCTCGGAATCTGTCTGCGATTGAAACTCGTGTCCAAATTGGACGAGGTGCTGCTTGAGGGCCTGGTAGTTTTCGATGACCCCGTTGTGAACGAGCGCAAGCCGTCCGCTTGCATCGAGGTGAGGGTGGGCATTGGCGTCGGTAGGTTCGCCATGAGTTGCCCAGCGCGTGTGGCTGATCCCGCAATGACCCGAAACCGGCTGTTCGGAGAGAAGTGCCTTGAGGTTGGCAATGCGCCCGCTGCGCTTGCGGGTCGCGAGCGTGTGGTCCTCCAGGATCGCCATCCCCGACGAGTCGTATCCGCGGTACTCGAGCCTCCTGAGTCCGTCGATCAGGATTGGCGCAGCCGACGCTCTGCCCACGTAACCAATTATACCACACATAAATTCAAGAATAGTCGAAAGACGGTGGAGCTTAAGATGGAACCCTCTTTGAATCAAAAAATTTGTCATCAAATCCGTGCCAGATCGTTGCCTTTGGCATTAAACTAGGAACCTAGCCATGCCAGATATTTCCCTTCAGAATTCCACCGACAGCGTTCTTGCCATCATCATGGGAGGCGGCCAGGGCTCGCGCCTCTATCCCCTCACGCACCGGCGATCCAAGCCCGCGGTTCCCCTTGCCGCAAAGTGTCGCATTGTCGACATTCCCATCAGCAACTGCATCAACTCGGGTATCCGGAAGATGTACGTCCTGACACAGTACAACAGCGAGTCACTCAATCGCCACGTCACCAGCGCCTACCGTTTTGACCATTTCGGCGACAACTTCGTGCACATCCTGGCCGCCCAACAGACCCCCGGGGACGACAAGTGGTACCAGGGCACTGCTGATGCCGTTCGTCAGAATCTCAGCTACTTCCTCGAACGTCCCTACAAGTATTTCCTGATTCTCAGCGGCGACCAGCTCTACCGGATGGACTTCCGCCTCATGCTGCAGCAACATCTCGAAAAAGGAGCAGACCTGACCATCTCCACGACCCCGGTCCATCGCGATCCCGCCCGGGCGTTTGGCCTGATGCACACGGACGAGAAGAACTGCATCACGCGTTTTGTCGAAAAGCCGGGCGACGATGACGCTCTCCTCGACCAGCTCGTCATGCCGGGATCCCTGCTCAAGGCAGTTGGCATTGGAGCGAAGGAAGAACGTTTCCAGGCTTCAATGGGCATTTATCTCTTCAATCGATCCGTCCTAGAGGAGGCTCTCGCCAATGACTTGACCGATTTTGGCAAAGACATCATTCCCGCCATCATCCGGGAGAAGAAGGTCTACAGCTACATCTTCAACGATTACTGGGAAGATATCGGGACAATCGCCTCTTACTACGAAGCCAATCTAGAATGCACGAAGATCGTACCGAAGTTCAATTTCTTCGACTCGCAGAATCCGATTTACACCCGCGCCCGATTGCTTCCTGCCAGCAAGATCAACAACGCCGTCATCGAAGAGGCACTCCTTTCCGACGGGTGCATCATCACCAGCGCCACCATTCGCCATTCGATCATCGGAGTGAGATCCGTGATCGAATCAGGCTGTGAGATCACCGACAGCATCGTGATCGGGTCGGACTACTACCACAAGATCCGGATCGAGAACGGAGAAGAGACCTCGTTTCCCCTTGTCATCGGGGAGGGCACCCGCATTCACCGCGCGATCATCGACAAGAATGTCTCTATCGGAAAGAACGTGGTGATCCACCCCGGCAACCGCGTCAACGAGGACAACGAATGGTGCCACATCCGCGATGGAATCGTCGTGGTGCCAAAGGGAAAGGTCATTCCGGACGGCACCGTAGTGTAAAGGAGTTTCCCTGATCCCCTCGATCAGGGGGCAACGACCCCGTCCCTCGCGACGGTGGTCACCTCGCCACTGGCGAGATCCTTGATCACCACCGCATTCGGACGAATTTCAAGCACCTGGAAATCTCTCGCCCCGAATTCGGGCTGGGTGGTGCGAAAGACGTCCCCTGCCTTCACCACGTAACGATAGCGTGAGTCTTTCGCGGTAAGGATCGCATAGGTATCGGCGGTTTGGCCGCTCGCATCTTTCACCAGTACGTGAGTGGACTTGCTTTCGAGGTCCTCGACCTCGACCCTGGAAACATCGACCATCCTGCCCTTTCCTTCCTTGGAACTGACAAATCTCGTGGAAACCTCACGGACCTTGTAGGTCGTTCCCGGGATGACCTGACCTTCCTGCACCGCAACACTACCGCTCTTTTGATCAAGCCTACGCAGGGATGCTGTCGATCCATTGACCCCATCGACGACCAAGGGAAGCGACTCTTCATGATAAGCCGCCAACACCATCTCACGAACGGGTGCCTGCTCAGGTTCACGAGCGTGGATCGTCGAGCCGTTCAGGGCAACGATGGGCTTGGATTTTGCTTCCTCCCGCACTTTACGAGTCTCTGCGACGCGGGAAGCGGCAAGGCTTCCATTCGGTTTCTCGCTGACTTGAACTGGTTCGGTAGTTGAGACTCTGGATTCGTTCACGGAATGTGAGACTTCCTGTTTCTCCTCTTTCCCGGGAGAAGCAGTCTGGACGTGGGGATTCTGAGAAGGAGTGGTGGAGGCAACCGAAACACTCGCGCTCTTCTTAGCTGATTCCGTTTTCACGAGGGCCGGCGCCGGTTCCCCCGAAAGAGGCTTGCCCTCGAGGAGAGTCTCTTCCACCCCTTCTCCTGCAAGCGCTTCCTGAGCCTGAACCATTTCTCCCACCACCTTTTCCCCTTCAGGCGACGATCCCCAACTGGTTGGGTCGAGGATCAGCGAGTTGACTTTGTCGTGACCGGCGGCAAGGGCGAGATTCGCTGCCGTCTTGTTGTTGAGATCAACCGCATAGGGATTGGCCTGATTCTGCAGCAGTACTCGGACGGCCTCCAGTTTCCCGGACTCGGAGGCAATCATCAGCGGTGTTTTGCTTTCCGGACTGCGGACGTTGATGTTGGCACCTTGCCCCAGGAGCGTATTGATAACCTTCTTGTCTCCCGTAAAACTGGCGACAAGAAGCGCATCGTCCAGTTCGGCAGGCTTCGACGTGGCGGCCAGCAGCGAAACAACACCGGCATGGCCGTTGTAGGCTGCGATCGACAATGCCCCCCATCCCTCGGCATCACGCAGCGAGGTGTCAGCACCACGCCCCAGGAGGAGGCGGGCTACGTCTTCATGACCCTTCGCGCTCGCCGAAATGAGGGCATCGCGACCGACTCCATTGACTTTTCGCGGATCAGCTCCGATTCCAAGAATGCGTTCGACCACAGCGGCTTGGCCAGCTCCTGCCGCTTTGATCAGAGCAGTGTTTCCGGCGGGATCTGTCGATTCGAAATCCATTCCCGCCACCTGGAACAGCTCCAGAGCTTCCAAATCCCCGGAACTCGCGGCCGACATGAGATCACTGGGCACCATGTCAAAACCCTTCGCTTTCAATTGCTTGACGGCTTTGCTTTGCGGATTACCACACCCAACAAGCAGAAGCGCAGCCAAAGGCAGAGAAAAGAAGGTGGTTGAGATACTGGGAATTCTCATTTCTCTTTAAAAGGTCGTAAAGATTATTATTATCAACAATTTTGTAGGCAAATCACTCAAATGACAATCATTATTTTAAATTTCTTAAATATCATGGAAAGTAAGGCAAATGGGGCTTTATCCCCCTTTTTTGAGTGAAAACTGACTTTCTCATCGTTGGCCAGGGGTTGGCTGGCTCCCTGATTGCCTGGCATCTCATTGAGGCCGGCAAGAGAGTTCTGGTTGTGGACCGGGACGAGCCCGAAACGTCCTCCAAGGTTTCCGCCGGTCTGGTCACTCCTCTCGCCGGGTCCCGTTTCCACCTGCCGGAGGGACTTGAGGATCGGCTGGACTACGCCCGGGGATTTTATTGGAGGATTGAGGAAGAGGCCAAAAAGGAATTCTTCCACCACCGACGCATTGCGAGGCTGTTCAGGAGTGAGGATGAAGCAAGTTACTGGAGAGAGCGAGTGGCCTCAGAAGACTCGCGCTATGAGCGCTTCCATGCACCGCTCAGGATCGACACCCCTCCGTTTATCGCCCCTTTTGGCGGATTCGAGATGCGCGATGGAGGTTGGCTTGATGTGGCGGCTTTCCTCGAACACACCCGGACCATGTTGCTCGAAAGGGCTTCCTATGCCATCGCTCGATTCGATGCAGGCGACTTGGAAATTAGAACGGGAGGGGTGCTCTGGAAGAACGTCGAAGCTTCCGTCGTCATCTTCTGCGAGGGTTGGCGCGGCGCAGGAAATCGTTTTTTTGATTGGGTTCCCTTACGCCCCAGTCCGGGGGACATCCTTGATCTCGAGATCCCCTCGCTGACGAACGAACAACGAGTCGTCAACAAGGGAGGCTGGCTTCTGCCCCTCGGCCAGGGCAGGTTTCGAGCGGGGTCTACCTATCTCCATGGCCCTGTCGAGGTTGAACCTTCGCCTTCGGGTCGTGACGAAGTGCTCGCGAAGATTTCGGGAATCACCACGCTTGAAGTGCAGATGACCGGTCACCGCCGTGCGATCCGTCCAACGATCCGGCGTAGCCAGGTGTTCATCGGGCGCCATCCTTCCCTCTCACGCATTGCCTTTTTCAACGGCCTGGGATCCAAGGGCGTGCTCAATGGTCCGTGGCACGCCAAGCGCCTCGCCGCTCACCTTGTTGGCGGTGAGGCCCTTCCTCCCGAATGCGATCTTGCTCTGCAACCCTTCTAAGAGCTCCAGATGCCTCTGCCCAGAATCACTGAACTTGCTCATTACCTCGTGGGCAATGTGCTCCGAGAGGGGGATTGGGCCATCGATGCCACGGCCGGGAACGGGCATGACACCCAGTTTCTCGCCTCACATGTCGGTTCATCAGGTCGGGTGGACAGCTTCGATGTGCAAGAAGAGGCAATCCGTTCTACTCGAGAACGAACCTCGGGTATACCGCAGGTGAATCTTCATGCTCTCGGGCATGAACACATCCAAGACCTCGTCTCCGGGCCGGTACAGGCAATCATGTTCAATCTCGGATATCTGCCTTCCGGTAACAAGATGTTGATTACAAAACCGGAATCCACTTTGACCGCACTGGAGTCCTCCATGCGATTGCTTGATTCACGCGGTATCGTGACCGTCATCGTTTACCCTGCCCATCCAGGTGGTGAAAGTGAGGCACTTTGCGTGAACAAATGGTTCGCCTCTCTCCCTCCCTCGGAATTCAGGGTTTGGCATCACGGAGCTTGGCCTACCCACACACCTTCCGCACTTCGCAAAGATTATGGAACCTTACCGCCCTACCTTCTCGCGTTCGTAAGAAGGTAGGGCGATACTTTAAGTTCTCCGCTCCCGCTCGAGGAGCCCTGAGCTTCCCAGATATTCTCGGCCTTATCTTCAGCGATACTCAGTGATTTCCTCAAGCTGGGGGAGTAAACATCCTCGATCCTTCCCGGCTAGAGAAATTAATCCAGTCCGGGAGCACTGTTGAATGAGGAGATCGGCTCTCCATCGGGCCCATACTGGTTGAAGCCTTCGTAGTAAATGTTGACTTCACCTGGTCCCGAATAACGCTCTTCAAGATCCCGGATCCAATCATCGAGGAAATGATCATCGGGAATCATGTCCAGATAATTGGGTGCCGGCGGGGCCGGAGGAGTTGGAG
>JAGRPC010000039.1 GCA_020439925.1 Verrucomicrobiia bacterium
GAAGCGAGGAGCTTGTGCCCGAAAGCGCCTCGCGAAGAATCGCGAGATACTTCGGGCTCAGGCCCTCCTCACTACCCCTCCCCTGCAGGGCGTCGAGATAACGCGAGAGCGGCAGTCTCCCCTCCCCCGTGCCCGTGTCGAGTTGAATGCCCTGCGCCACCGTTTGCACGGCCTCGCCAGTAGCCGTGTGTCTCGCATAGATCGCCCTGATCTGCCCGAGCGTTTCATCGGTCCAGTCACGCGGAGAATCGCTGGATGAAAAACGGACGCCATCGGGCAGAAGAACGAGGTGATTTGCCAAATCCTTGGCCGCATCCAGGTATTTCGTCAGAAGTGCCGGAGACATCACCAGCGCCGCACCCGCATTCGTGAAGCCTTCTCCCGCAGCACCGTCGACCGGAAATTCCCGGGCCGGATCCAGGTCCAGAACCCCAGTGAGATCGCGCAGCGTGTAGGTGTATTCCACATTCGAGAGTCGCCTCAATACCACCGGACCGGGATCTCCGGCGTTCTCGAGGGCGATATCGTGCAGTGTCCCCTTCACCCACCCAACCAGCATCTTCTCCTCCGTCGTCGTCAGAGGGGTCTCCTTCTTCGGAGGCATCTCGCCGAGTTCGATCTGCTCGACCACCATCTCCCAGACATGCCCGTCACCTCCGATCTGCGCCCTTTCGAGATCGAGGTCGCCCTTGTGCTTCTCGGTGGAATGACAATTCAGACACTTCCTCGAAAACAAAGCGCGGACTTCCGCGGGCATTTCCGCCGCTCCCGCAGACATCGCCAGGATCATCAAGCCGCAAAGGAACTGACGAATCATGCTCCGACCTCCTCGAAAGTTGGCAGCCAGTCACGCCAGCCCAGAATGTGCCTGCGCAGGATCCGCTCGCACACGGCTGGTGACTCTTTGGCGAAACCCTCGAGAATCTCGAGGTGGGCCTGCACCGTTTCCTCACGGGTCTCTCTGGTGCGGGTCTGGTGCTGCCGGTGCAACAGACCGAGCCACAACTCGAGTTCCCCCCGGAGAGACCGCCAGAGCGAAAGAAGACGGGTGTTGCCTGCCGCGACGAGAATCAGTTCGTGAAACTCGAGATCCAGGCAGGTGACCTCGCGCACGCTCCCTGCCCTTCGCGTCTTCTCGACATTTCTTTTCAGACCACCCTGATCGGCTCGCAGGACGGGCGCAGCCAGCTTGGCCGCGAGCGGTTCCAATGCAAGCCGCAGAGTAAAGAGTTCCTCGAAGTCGCCCGGACTCAGCTCCTTCACCCTGGCCCGCCCCGTGGGACTGAACTCGACAAATCCATCACGCTCGAGTCGTACCAGCGCCTCCCTCACAGGAACTCGGCTGACCCCCAGCCCCTGCGCAACCGCAGCTTCGGCCAACCTGGCACCGCCGGGGATCTCGCCGGAAACAATTTGCTCGCGCAGCCTAGCGACGGCGGTCTCGGCAAGGGTGGGCAGTGTGGCGTTCGTATCCATTCGGTATACCGTTTCGGTATACCAAAACGCTGCCCG
Organism: Verrucomicrobiia bacterium; assembly: GCA_020439925.1. Classification (GTDB taxonomy): domain Bacteria; phylum Verrucomicrobiota; class Verrucomicrobiia; order Verrucomicrobiales; family DEV007; genus Arctic95D-9. Next base: position 1,513 of record JAGRPC010000039.1, read on the forward strand.
ACAAAATTGCCATCGTGCACGCGATCGCGCCGAGCAGGCGGCGACTCCTCCACCTTCCCGCCGCCAGCGACTCGTGCCTCACCCTGGAACGAGGCCACGATGAGGGGCGATCCGAACCTTCCTTGCCGGTTCTCTTCGCTTGCGCAGTCGATCTCCCTTCAGCTAGTCTCGCGGCGATGCGAAAGCTCCTCATTCTCCTCGGCCTCCTTCCCCTGACACTCCGCGCCGAATGGCACTCCCATGGCGGATGGGAGGTCTGTGCCTGCAAAGCTCGTATGCTCCGCGAGTTTCCTCTTGATCCAGATGCCGATCACGCAGGAAACGGCCGCATGTATGCCCGTGATCGGGAGATCGACGTGAAGCATGTCCGTCTCGAACTCGACCCCGACTTCGAGAAACGCTCCCTCTCCGGCAAGGCGACCCTCACCTTCTCCCCCATTGCGAAACCGCTCACCCGCCTGCGCCTGGATGCTGTCGACCTCTCGGTGAGCGGGGTCGAGTCCTCGGCGGAACTCGCGGACTGGGACGTCGGCAAGAACGCGATCACCCTGACGTTTGCGCAACCGATTGCCCCGGGGGCCGAATCCTCGGTGACGGTGACCTACTCGGCCGAACCGACGGATGGCTGGTTTTACCGAACCGAAGCAATGGGGTATCCGAAAGGCGACGATCACTTCTGGACCCAGGGAGAACCGGAGCGGCACCGCCACTGGTTCCCGGGCTACGACTACCCGAACGAACGCTTTACCAGCGAGGTGATCTGCCGTGTGCCCAAGGGCATGAAGGTGTTCTCGAACGGACGCCTCGTTGATGAGAGTTCGGTCGGCGAAAAAACCCTCTTCCATTGGAAGCAGGAGCAGGAGCACGTGAACTACCTCATCTCCGTGGTCGGCGGACATTTCAAGAAGCTGGAGGCGAAACACGACGACCTGCCTCTCGCCTTCCTCACCCCGCCCTCCGAGTTCGCCGTGGCGGAGAATTCCTTCCGCGACACCGCGGCCATCATCGACTTTTTCGAGAGGGAGACCGGAGTGAAGTTCCCGTGGGCAAAATACTACAGCGTCTGCGTTGCCGACTTTATTGCAGGAGGAATGGAGAACACCAGCATCACGACCCTGACGACGGGCACTCTCTTCTCCTCCGAGTCGGAAAACCTGCGGACCTCGCACCGGCTCGACGCTCACGAGGCGGCGCACCAGTGGTTCGGGGATCTCGTCACCTGCAAGGACTGGTCTCACCTGTGGCTCAACGAGGGGTTCGCCACCTACTACACCCACCTCTACGAGGGAAAGAAGTCGGGGGAAGACGAGATGCGCTACCAGATCCTCGGCGACCTGAGGCAGATCATCTCCAATCCGGACGAAAAACCCATCGTCTGGCGCGATTACAAGGATCCGATGGAGCAATTTGACTACCGCGCCTATCCCAAAGGATCGTGGGTCCTTCACATGCTGCGCTCGCAGTTGGGCCCCGACCTGTTCCGGAATGCAATCAGGACCTATCTGGAACGCCACCGCAACACCGTCGCAACGACGCACGACCTTGCCGAAGTCTTCGAGGAGGTTTCGGGCCGGTCATGGGACGAGTTTTTCGATCAATGGGTCTTCCACGGCGGGGAACCGCAATTGAAGATCGACTACGCGTGGGACCAAGCCCGAAGCCAGGCGAAGTTGACGGTCCGCCAGACGCAGAAGGTCAGCGAAAAGGTGCTGCTCTTCGATTTCCCCCTGCCGGTGCGCTTCCTCGACGAGGACGGAAATCGTCATGACTTTTCCGTTCGCGTCCACGAAACCAGCGAAGACTTCTTTTTTTCCCTTCCGAAAAAAGCGAAGATCGTGCGCATCGATCCTGACCTCACTGTGCTCGCGGGGATCGAATTCTCTCCCGCCAATCCCCTGCTTCACGCCCAGCTCGAGGACCCCGCAGACGCCATCGGACGCGTCCTCGCTGCCGCAACGCTCGGCGGACGCAAGGACCGCGACAGCGTGGAACGTCTCGGCAAAGCGCTGCGCAGCGACCCGTTCCACGGGGTCCGAATCGAAGCTGCCAAGGCCCTCACAAAGACACTGACACCGGAGGCATTCGAAGCACTCGCCGCCTCTCTCGACCAACCTGACGCGAGGGTTCGCGATGAAGTCGTGACAGGCCTGACAAAATACTACTCCGATGCGGCTTTCGGCGTCCTGCGGGAACTGGCGGCGAAGGAAAAGAATCCGGACATTCTTTCCGACGCTCTCACCGCTCTCGGCAAATATCCCGGTGACGAAGTCAGGACACTTCTCCTCGCCTCGCTTGATCGTGAAAGCTACCGCCACCGCATCGCCTCGGCCGCGATTCAGGCACTTCGACTGACGCCAGATCCGTCCCTGGCCGAGACCTTGCGCCAACATCTCGAGGCGAACGAGGCGAAATTCCCGACAAACGATTATGGCCGAGCTCTCGACGTGCTTGCGGTGATCTCGAGAGAAGCCGGAGAAACCGAAAGGGAAGCAACCCGACATTTCCTGCTCACCTACCTCGAGGCTCCCAAGGAAGGCCTCCGCCTGGCTTCGATCGGCGCGCTGGGCACTCTCGGCGATCCACGTTCGCTCGGAGCGCTACGTGGCTTCGCGGATTCCGCAGACCCTGACCGTCCCGAGGCGAAGACGGCCAGCGAGGCGATCCGAAAACTGAACAGCGAAAAGCCCCAGGCCGCGGAAGTCGGTGACCTGCGGGGAGAGGTCCTGAAACTTCAGGAAGAATTGAAACGCCTTTCTGGCGAGCTCCAGACAATGCGGAAGCAAGCGGAAGGCGAAAAGGCCGGCGCCAAATGAAACTCGGTGCCGGCGCCTCGTTCGAAATAACCAACAAATCTTCTTTACCTTCGGGTAGTTTCTAGCAATTATAGATGCCTTGCCCACGCCGGGTTCGTCTTCGATGAAAACCTTCTTCACGATCCTTTTCGGCGTTCTCCTTTCCACGAGCGGAGCGTTTACCCGTGAACCCACGGACTTGGAGCAGTATTATCTAGAGCTCGTGAATCGAGCCAGGGCCAATCCCAATGCGGAGGTGACACGTTTGTCAGGCGAGACATGGGGAGACATGGGGACCCCGGCCGCCCCCAACTTGAACGAAGGCCTCGTCCCCGGGACCATTTCCGCTAGTGCCAAGCAGCCGCTTGCCTTTGATCCGCGCCTCATCGATGCGGCGGACGCCTACTCCCAGCTCCTTCTGGACAGCGAAGAGTTCTCCCACACCGCCGGTGGCACAACTGCCAAGTCGCGCATGGAAGCGCAAGGTTATACGTTTATTCCCGCTTCCGCCTCGGGGGAAAACCTTGCCACGACGGCCTCGACCGGCCCCCACCCGGTTAACGTCGAGCGGGTCGATGATCATCACAGTGGACTCTTCATCGACGGGGATGTCGCCGGTCGAGGACACCGGACAAACCTGATGGAGCCAGTCTTCCGCGAAGTCGGCATCGCGATCCTCCCAGATCTGGATGGCCAATCGATTTTCGGCCCCGGGTTCAATGATGTTCTCAGCACGCAGGATTTCGCCACCTCGTCCGGCCGGGTTTTCATTACCGGAGTCGTCTACAACGACGGAAACAACAACAACTTCTACGATCCTGGCGAATCGGCGGGTGTTCTCAATCTCCGTGTGGAGACCCTGGGAGGAAGCCAGGTCGGGTCAGGTACGACCTTTGCCTCGGGCGGCTACTCGATCAATCTCGGCGCTCTCGCACCAGGCACCTACATTCTGGTACTGGAGGAAGGCTTCGGAGCGGAAGCCGAAGTGCAGTTTTCCTGGACGGGCTCCACGAATGTGAAGGCGGACTTTGTTGACCCCTTCGTCCCTTTCCGTCCGGACGGACGCATCGGACTGAAGACGACATCCCTTTTCGGCAACGGTATCTACAGCGACAGCGCAGGGGAACAGGGGGTTCGCCAGACCGCCAAAAACTCGCGAAACCTGGTTTGGAAGGCTGTCTTCGAGAATGACGGCCAGCAGACCGACACCTTCGTTCTCACGGGTGCGGCGGGAAACCGACTTTTCCGCCTGACCTACCTTCGGACGGGACCGGGAGATACCAGCAACGACACCGCCGCACTGATCGCAGGAATTGTTTCCGGAAACGTCGCCAGTGACGAAAGCCTTTCCTACCAGATCGCCGTGAAGCCCAACCGTCCCGCTCTCGGCAAGCGCACCGGCATCACCGCACACCTGCGCGCCGTCTCGAATGGCGACAACAGCCAGGTCGACCGGGTCAACGCCCTTCTTATCAACCGCACCAAGAAGAAGAAGAAGGTGAGGAGGCGCTGAGTCGGTGCCGGCAGGCGGTCTTTCCGCTTTCGATTTGCGGATCGCGGAGAGTCGGGTATGTAGGGTACTTCTCCCTGCCCGACCCATGCTCACGATTCGGAACCTCAAAAAATCTTACGGCGGTCAGCCTCTCTTCGAGGAAGCCAACCTGCAGATCAACTACGATACCCGCGCCGCCCTCGTCGGCCCGAACGGGGCCGGCAAATCGACGATTTTCCGCATCATCCTCGGCGAGGAGGAAGCCGACGCTGGCACCGTTGAACTGGATGAATGGTCGCTCGTCGGATTCCTCCCGCAGGAAAGCGAGGACGTAGGAGATTACAGCGTCCTGGAAATTGCGACGGGCCGAGCGGGAACCATCGAGGAACTTGAGAAGGATCTCAAGCGCATGGAGGAGGCGGGTGAAGTCGAGTCGCGCTCCTACTACGAAGCCCAGACGAAGTTTGATGCCCTCAACGATCCCCAAGTGGAAGCCAAGGCCAAGAAGATGCTGCGCGGTCTCGGGTATCCCGCGGAAAACTTCGATCGCCCCGCCAAGGAAATGAGCGGGGGCTGGATCATGCGGGCCCACCTCGCCCGCCTCCTCGTGATCGAGCCGAGTCTCCTCATGCTCGACGAGCCGACGAACCACCTCGACCTGATGTCGCTCCTCTGGTTCCAGAATTATCTGAAGAATTACAATGGAGCCATCCTCATGATCTCGCACGACCGCGAATTCATGGATGCGATCGTCACGGAAGTTCACGAAATCTCGGAACGGAAGCTCCTCCATTACAAGGGGAACTACTCCGACTTCGAGCAGCAGCGGCAGGACAATTACGAGCGCCAGAACAACGCCTACAAGAACCAGCAGAAGCAGATTGGAGAGCTCCAGGCCTTCGCCAACAAGTTTCGCAACGTTTCCTCGAAGGCCTCGCAGGCCCAGTCGAAGCTGAAAGAAATCGAGCGTATCGAGAAGATCGAAAAGCCGGTCGCTCCGCGCAAGCCCTTCCGTTTCCAGATTCCCGAGCCCCCGCGGGGCGGCCAGAAGGCTCTCGAACTGGAAGGCGTCCATTTTGCCTACGGCAGTCACAAAGTCTACGAGGGCCTCGACCTCGTCATCGACCGGGGCGAGCGAACCGTTCTCGTGGGACCGAATGGTTCGGGCAAATCGACTCTGCTGAAGCTGCTCGCCGGAGAACTGACACCGCAGAAGGGCAAGGTGATTCCCGGACACAATGCGAAAATCGGCTATTTCTCACAGCACCGTTCCGCCACCCTGAACCCGAACAACACGGTCGTCACGGAAGTGATGGAGGCCAACCCGACACTGCGTGAAGACGAAGCCCGCGGCATTCTCGGTTCTTTCATGTTTCGCAAGGACGAGGTTTACAAGATGACCAAGGTCCTCAGCGGCGGCGAAAAGAGCCGGCTCAACCTGATCAAGTTCCTCGTCGACCCGCCGAACATTCTCCTCATGGACGAGCCCACGACCCACCTGGACATTCTCACGGTGGAATCGCTCATTCTCGCCTTGGAAAACTACGCCGGCACCCTCGTCTTCATCTCGCACGACGTGCACTTCATCAAGAAGCTCGCCCGTGACGTGATCCACGTGGCCAACGGCAATGCCCGGCGCTTCCACGGTGACTGGGACTATTTCATCGAGAAATCCGGCGCCGGCGACGAGCGAGCTGCCCTCACGTCCGAGTGAATCGGTTTTCCCCTTTCAACGCGTCAGCCTGACGATGACGCGATTGTCTTCGCGCAAATGGCGTTCCGCGGCCTCCCTTACCTCTTCGCGAGTGAGGGCAGCCACCGTCTCGGGAGTCTTCCGGTAATGGTCCCATCCGAGCCCGACCAACTCATCGACTGCGGCAGTGGAGGCCAGCTCCCGGACCCCCTGTAGATGAATGGCCTCGCGACCGATCCACGAGGCCTTGGCACGATCGAATTCCTCCTTCTCAAGTCCCTCCCGGACGATCAGGTCGATCTCGGACAGCATCTCCTGCTGCACAAGGTCCAGTTTCTCCGGCGAGGTGGATGCGTAGAAAACAAGAAAACCGGGAGCGAGTCCCGCCAGTCGCGACGCCCCCACCGAGTAGGCGAGTCCCAATTCCTCGCGGATGCGGATGAACAGCCGCGAAGCCATGTCGCTGCAGGCCTCGTCGATCATCTCGAGATCGGGATTGTCCGGATGAAGCAGATCTACGGTGCGATAACCGATGAGGAGCACGGCCTGCTCCTTCTCGTGTTTCAACTCCACGATTCCAGCGTCCGGAGGAGGCAGGGGAATATCGCCTGACTCGAACATCCTCGGTCCGGGAAGCAGCGGCAATTCAAACCGTGAACGCACCATCGCCTCGGCACGATCGAGATCGAGATCCCCAAAGACCCCGACGACACCGTTCCCGCCCACGAGAAGTCGTCCGTGGCGATCAACAAGGCCCTCCCGGTCGATTGCGCTTATCGATTCCACCGTGCCCGACGCCTCGAGCCCGTAAGGATGAGCCCCGTAGAGCCGTCGACGCAGCGCCTTCATCGCGACGGAGAAAGGCCGGTCGGATTCGGCCTTGATCTGGGAGAGTTGGTAGGCCTTTTCTCGCTCGACCACTTCCGGCAGGAAGGCTGGCTCGAGGAGCGCCTCCCCCAACAAATCCACCACACGCTCGAGATCGGGCCGGAGGGCGTGAACCGAGACACCGAAGGAATTGTTCCCAGTACTGGATCCGATCCCGCCGCCCACCGACTCGATCTCCAGGGCGAGTTCCTCGGCGCTCCGCTTGCGGGTATCCTTGGTGAAGAGGCGCGACATCACCCGGGTCGCCCCGGCCGTCGTTTCCGTTTCGCCGAGCAGTCCTCCCCGGAAAACGCCAGTGGCCTGCACGAAGGGAACCCGGTGGTCCTGCAGGAGCAAAACGGTGAGGCCGTTCGGAAGGACGATCCTGCGGATGTCCTCCGATCGCTTCGCCGCGACGGTTCTCCCCGCCACCCGGGAAGCGGCTTTCGGCAGAAGCGCCACCGTGCTCATGCTGCCGGGCTGCAGGTAGCGCTGCGCCACCTCTCGAATCGCCTCCGCACCCACGTGCTGGATAGCCTCTACGTAATCCCGGGTGTGATCCGGATGATGCGCGAGAAGCCAGTTCGAACCGATATCGGAGGCCTGCCCCCGCATGTCCGTGAAGGTCGCGAACTGGGCGCTGAGGATCTGCCTCCGCGACTTCTCCACCTCGCGATCATTCACTCCTTCCTCGCAGAGTCGCGACAATTCGGCCAGCACGGCAGTCCTTGCCGCGCCGGCCTTTTCGGATTCCGTATCGAAACTCAGGGCAAACTGCCCCGCGAAGGAAGGCGTGTAGGACCAGGCTCCGACTGCGTGGGCGAGGTGCTGTTTCTCCCGGACGGACTGGAAAAGCCGCGAACTGCGTCCGTCACCGAGAATGGCGGCGAGGAGGTCCAGCGCGGGCACGTCTGGATGGGAGCCATCCGGCACCTGCCAGGAAAGGCGCTCACGATGAAGTTCGGTGGGGAAGGTGACCGATCCTTCGCGAGGACCGAGCTGGGGGGGTTCGGCCGGGAGAAAGACGGGCGGCCTCTTTCGCCGCGAGAGCCCCCCGAGTTTCTCCCCGATCCGTTTCACCACCTCGTCAGGGTCGACATCTCCGACCACGACGAAGAAAACGTTATCCGGCGAGTAGCGCTCGTGATAGTAGGTGTGTAGGTCGTCTCGCCGGAGCTGGTTAAACAGGTCGAGGTGGCCGATCACCGGTTGGCGGCAGGGATGCACGGCATAGGCGGTGCGAAAAAAGAGCTTGCTGAGGACCTGTTCCGGATTGTCCTCTCCCATCGCGATCTCGCGACGAATCACCTCGCTTTCGTTTTCGAACTCCTCCTCAGGCAGCATCGCGTCGCCGACCACCTCGCAGAGAACTTCGAGACATTCCATCGCTCCGGCGGTCGGCGCGTCGATCCAGTAGACGGTCCGATCGAAGGAGGTATAGGCGTTGATGTATCCGCCCTTCGCCTGCACCGCCTGAGCGATTTCACTGGCGTTGCGGCTGCCAGTCCCCTTGAAAAGCATGTGCTCGAGGAAATGCGAAATTCCAGCACCGAGCCAGCTGCCCTCGTGAATGCTGCCGGTTCGAACCCAGGCCTGCAGGCTGACCACCGGGGCAGATCGATCCTCCCGCACGAGGATCTCAAGACCATTGGAGAGTGTCTCGACACGAGCCTCGAAGGAGGGAAAATGCAGAGCCTCTGTCTCCTCGCTCAAAGCTCGCTCGATTTCGCGGGTTGATTGCCCCGTGACGGAGGCTCGATACCGGCCTCATCCTGCGACCTCCCGGCAAGGACCGGGCGGGTCGGACGGTAGGGCGCAAGGAGGGCCTCCTTGAGGTTCAGGACCCCGCAGAAGTCTTCCGGAGAATCCTCTTCGGATTTCCCGAAGGCCCCCGCATCGATAAGGTTGAAAACCATCGTCCCAATGTCGTCGCCTTCGCGAATTCCCCACGAATCGAGAACCGCCATCGCCATCGGACCAAATTTTTCCAGAGCATGCTGCACGATCCCCTCGAGCAGTTCGGGACCGCTCACATGACGATGCTCGATGAGTTCGTCCTTGCGAAGATTCTTGATCGTGTGATCGAGCGCCTCCCGCAGAAAATGGTAGCCGTCCGCCTCAAAACGACGATCCTGGTTCAGGATGGTTTTCACGGCGACATCGAAGTGGATTCTTTCCATGGAGGGAGCGGGATCGGGTGAGCGGAACTCACTTTTCCTTTCGTCAAAAACGTGGCGCGAGTCAAGGAGCAATGGCCGACTCCCTGCCGAAATGCGAATGGAATGCGACTGCAGAATGCAACGATTCCAGCTTCCTCTCGGAGGCCGCGGAATCTCCTTGGCAAAACTTCCGCCACCCTTCAGGGTTCTTAATCCTGATAAGCTTTCTCATGAAGAAAGGCCTGAGTTTCCAGTCCAAGTTGATGTTGACGCTGGTCGCCGCCATCGCGGTGGCTTCCTTCGCAATTATCGTTGTCACGGAAAACAAGGTCAGCCAGGCTTACACCAAACAGTTTTCACGGGATTTCAGGAGGCTCGTCACCCAGTTGGAGCGCTCGAGGGATGAACGGTCGCAGGAGTTCATGGAACTCTCCCGCCGCCTCGCCACCCATCCCTACGTGTTATCGGCGCTACTCGGAGACAAGGATCAGGAAACTGCTTTCGAGTTCTGGCGCTATTACCTGAGTTCTCTCGATGAGCTCGAGGGAAAGACCGAGAAACGCCCCGAACCGGGAGGTCCTCGTCCGCTCCCCTCAGATCTCGTCAACCGCCTCGGATCGGTGGGAATCGTTCATCCTAACGGGGAAATCGAAAGCCTCCCGCCTCCCCCGCTCAACGGCAATCGCGAAAATGGACGCCGGGCCCAACTGGCCGCCAAGTTGAGACAAAGTCCCGCCTGGCTCGAGCGCGCCCGCAAACAGATCGAAGAACTCCTCGCGCAGGGCGAGCAGAGGACCCTTTTTCTGCCTTTCGAGACACCGGACGGATCGGGCTTCGTCCAGGAAATGGTAAGCACGCCGGTAAAATCGCCTGAAACCGGTGCCATTGTCGGCCTCTTCCTTCGGGCCGCTTCCGCGGAAACGGAGGCGCAGCGCTTCCTTGAACGTTACCAGGAGGAATTCTCGTCGGAGACTCCCCTGCTGACGGGAATCTACCTCGACGGACAGGTCTATTCACGGGCGCTCAATCCCAAAACCGCCATGGGCATGGCCGAGGTAATTTCCGCCCAGATCACCTCGGCGTCCCCGATGAAAGGAAGCAGGCACCTCGCCTTCGAAGCCAGCCTCCAGGGAGAGCCCTACCGCTTCTACGCGACCCCGCTGTCCCAGGATACCGGGTTCCCGACGGCCTACCAAGTCAGCGCCTTCTCGCTTGCCCCTCTCAAGGCCGACCTGGCCGAACTGCGACTGCGTGGGAGCGGAGTTGGTGCCAGCGCCCTCGCTCTCGGAATTGCAATCGCCTGGCTCTTTTCCAGGCGGCTCTCCGTTCCCATCGCCGAGCTGACCCGCGCCTCGAGAGCCGTTCGCGACGGACGGCTCGACACTCGAATCGAGGTGCGTACCCATGACGAAATCGGCGAACTCGCCGAGTCCTTCAATGAAATGACCGACGGCCTGCGCCAGCGGGATGCCTACCGCAGCATCCTCGGGAAAGTCAGCGACGAAACCGTCGCCCAGGCCATGATCAGCGGGGATCTCGACCTCGAGTTGGGCGGTGAGCTGAAAACCGTAACCGTCCTCTTCTGCGATATACGCGGTTTCACCGGCAAGACCGAACACATGCCCCCGACGGAAGTGATCGGCATGCTGAACGATCACATGACGGCCATGACCGCCATCGTCCGCAAGCATTTCGGCGTCGTCGACAAATTTGTCGGCGACGAGATCATGGCCGTCTTCGGTGCCCTGAAATCCTATGGCAGCGATTCCGCGCACGCGGTCGCCTGCGCCATCGAGATGATCGAGGAACGTGATCGCCTCAATCTCACCTCGATACACCCGGTCGAAATTGGCATCGGCGTCGCCACGGGAGAGGCGGTGGCGGGCTGCATGGGATCGGTGGACCGCCTCAACTACACCGTGATCGGCGCACGCGTGAACCTCGCTTCCCGCCTTTGCACCGAGGCGGGATCGATGGAAGTGGTTATCGACGAAGCCACCCTCTCTAGCCTGGACCCGAACCGGGTTGAGTCCGAGGCGTTGGCCGATTTGAAATTGAAGGGCTTCTCGGAAACGGTCACCGCCTACCGGGTTCGGACCGTGGATTCGGCCAATGGTGAAGTTCGTGAGAACTTCGACCTCGTGCGAAACGACGGATAGAAACGATCGCGAGTTTCTCTACCGGAGCCTTCCTCTCACGACACTTTCCGAAGTTTTGAGATCCGACCGGTGTCGACCCACTCGGCGACAAAAATGTTGCCGTTGGCGTCAAAACACGCGTCGTGCGGGTGCACGAACTTGCCTGAGACCCATCCCGAGGGGTTCCTCCTCATGGCCATCTTGTCCTTCAGAACCTGCTCGCGCCACGCGGGGTCCTCCCCGAGGTGGATCATCCGGTTGTCCTTGTCGAGTAGGGTGATCCGCGCGCTGAGATCGGGCACGAGGAGGAGGTCACCCAGTCGATCCACGTTGGCGGGAAGAATGAAATCCTTCATCGTCCGGAGGTGCTTGCCGTCGAGGTCGAACCATTGAAGCCTCGCGTTGGCCCGATCGGCAACGACGAGTTGAACCTCATCGGCCTTGCGATCGTCGATCCAGACTCCGTGGGGAAGATTGAACTGGCCATCCTCCTTGCCCGGTTTGCCGATCGTCTGCATCCACTCTCCCTTGGCATCGTAACGCTGGATGGTGTGCGAGCCATATCCGTCGGCAACGAAAAATCCACCGTCCGGCAAGAAGGCGAAATTGGTCGGCATGAAACGGTCGCGTCCCCAGACTTTCTCGGGCTTGGTGTCCTCGCCAGCCGCATAAACACCAGAGGCCATGGGAGCGAACTTTTCCCACACCTTCTCGCCATCGAGAGTGAACTTTGCGATCTTCTTGATCTGCTGGTATCCGGTCACATAGAGAAACTCGCCTTCCGCCTCTTTCCGCACCTCGAGCCCGTGCCCCCCACCCTGGAACTCGCTCGCGAAAGCCTTGATGAACGTCCCCTTCTCATCAAAGACAAAGATCGAGGGATGGTCCGTCTGCTCTGCACGCCCTTCGTGGATAACGTAAAGGCGGTTCTGTCCGTCGACGGCGACGTTGTGGGTGGTCTGCCAGGTGTATTTGTCAGGAAGCTTCGCCCAGTCATGGATGACTTCGTAACGATGCTCCCCTTCACCGAGAACCACACCGTTTCCGGTCTGTGCAGCGGCTTTTCGGGAGGTCAGGAGATTCAATCCTCCGAGCGATACGGCGGAGGCGGCAACAAAACGACGGCGGGTCCAGGAACGGGAATTCTTCATCCCGAGACGCTACCGAAAAACGCCGGACCCTGTAAAGGGCGTCATTCCGCCGAAGACCGGATCCTCTCGAGGACGCTGCCGACGACTTCGTCGATTCCCAACTCGGAGCTGTCGATCACCATAGCATCGTCCGGAATCACGAGCGGTGAAGCCTTGCGGCTGGAATCGATCCTGTCGCGCTGGGCGATGGAGTCGACGATGCCCTCGGCGCGACGCCGCGCCTCTCGAACCTCCGGCGAAGCATCGATGTAGAACTTGTGCGTCGTATCAGGAAATACGACCGAGCCGATATCGCGCCCCTCCATGACAACCCCTCGGGAGGACGCATAACGCCGTTGCTCGGCGACGAGTCGCTCCCGCACCTCGGGAATTGCGGCAATGAGGGAAACTCCGGCGTTGACCGCAGAGGCGGCCAACTCGTTCCGGGTCATCCGGACACCGCCCACGGCGATCGTTCCGGTGCCGTCCTCTTCTCCACACTCGAAACCGGTGCTTTTAAGAAGTCCAAGTACGGCGGCGGTATCGCCGGGATCAATGCCGTTTTCCAGTACCCACCAGGTGAAAGCTCGGTACATCGCCCCGGAATTGACGAAGACCAGCCCCAAAGCGGCAGCAACCTTCCGGGCAACGGTGCTCTTGCCCGAGGCGGCAGGTCCGTCGATCGCGACGATGAGGGGAGACTGGCTCATACTTTTCATCGTGAACCTTGCCGGGAGCAACCGCAACGCCTTTTCCCGCTCCGCGCAGACGCAAAAACCGCTTGCCGGGGCACGGGGCCTTCCTTATCGATGGCTGTTCACCATGATCCTTTCCGACTCTGAAATTCTCACCGCGATGGAACGGGGCGAGATCGTCATCGAGCCCTACCGCCGGGAGTGCCTCGGGACGAACAGCTACGACGTGCACCTCAGCAAGCACCTCGCCACCTACCGCAACCGTGTCCTCGATGCGAAGGCGCACAACGAGATCGACCATTTCGAGATTCCGCCGGAAGGATACGTGCTCGAACCTCAGATCAATTACCTCGGTTCGACCATCGAATACACCGAAACGCACGCGACCGTCCCCTTTCTCGAAGGCAAGTCGAGCGTCGGTCGACTTGGGATCGACATCCATGCCACGGCCGGGAAGGGCGACGTTGGATTCTGCAACTACTGGACCCTCGAGATATCGGTGAAACAGCCGGTGCGGGTCTACGAGGGCATGCCCATCGGACAGCTCATCTATTTCCTCGTGCAGGGGGAAATCCTCACTCACTACCATTCGAAGGGCTCGGCAAAATACAACGACCGTACCCACCTGCCCGTCGAGTCGATGATGTGGCGAAATCGGTTTTGATCCGTGTCGGCCGGAGGGACAACCTCAACCGGTCGGCAGCCCAGAGCGTTCGGTCCCGGGGTCGGAGAGGATCCGGGCGGTTACGATTCCTGAAAGAAACCCGAACAGGTGCCCCTGCCAGGATACTCCCCTCTCACCGGGAAGGACCCCGGCCAGCATACCTCCGTATGCCGCAAGAACGGCGAGCGAAACCATTCCCCAGAAAACGGAGCGTTCCATGATGCCACGGGCGAGGAGGAAGCCCAGGTAGCCAAAAACGAGGATACTGGCACCGATGTGATTGGTTCCGGAGGGGCCGAGCATCCAGAGAGCCCCGCCAGACAGAGCCAGGATCACGACCGTTGCGGTGAGAAAGAGTTTGCGCCCTCCAACGAGAAGGATGGAGCCGAGTATGAGGAAAGGGCCCGTGTTAGAAGCGAGGTGGCCAAATCCGTCATGAAGCAGCGGAGCCGCGGCGATGCCGTAGAGCCCCCCAATCTCGCGGGGGCGGATACCGTATCGATCAAAAGATCCCGGGACGACGAAATCGAGCAATTCAACCATCCAGGGAATCACGGCAAGCCCGACCAGCAGCGAGACGTTGGCGCGCAGTGAGGAAAAGAGAGTCTCGCGGCGATGGCCGGGAGGCGGGAGAACCGGGGTTCCATTCATGACATGACTCTGGCGCCACGGTTCCCTTTCGCCTTTGCAAAAACCAGTTCTTTTTCGAAGGCAACACCCCGGCTATCCGTTCCCGAAAAGAAGAAAGCTGCCCCGCGACACCCGTCACGGGACAGCCATCCACTTCTTGTTTCCCCCGAACGCAGGGTTCGGGAAAGGGTATCAGGGCTGGGGTTCCCCAGCTTCGACGGCCGGGCCTGGCGTACCCTCTTCCGCGGAGGCATCGCCGGGCTTGTCGCTGGATTTCACCGCCAGGCTCTCGGGAGAGCGGCTGCTCAATTTGGAGGCTTGAGACTTGAGATTGATGAGATCCCACCAAGTGTCGCCAAGGGCTCCGGAGAGGGGCTTTGATTTGTCACCGCGGACCGTCTCGACTTTTTCCAGCAACATTTTCGCGTTGTTGTGGATGTTCAGGACCATCTGGGCGTCATCCGGTGAGAGTCGTCCTTCTCCGCCCGGCACCTTACCGAGGTCTCCTTTGAGCTTCTCCAGTTCGCCTCGGATCTCGGCAAGACGAGGATCGATCGTTTCTTCCTTCGGCAGGTCAGCTGCGGGAGCGGTTTCGGCGGCCACCGGAAGAGCAGCAGGAGCCGGAGCAGGCGCAGACTCAACCGGAGCTGCGGGAGCCGGTGCCGGATCGGTCTTTGGCAAGTCCACCGCCTTCGGCGTTTCCGCTGGAAATTTCGCCGTGACCGGTTCGGGGGTATCCGCACCGAGACCCATGGAAAGGGTGACCGGAGTGTTGAGGGACGAAGGAACCGGAGCCAACGTGCTTGCCTGGAAAGAGCTCTCGATCGCCTTCGCTTTTGGGGGCACCTCCGATTCCCGATACTCGATGACGGGTTTATCGGCAGGAACTACGGCTGCGGGTGCGCGCTCCTCGATTCGGGCTGTCATGGGAGTGGCAATCCCCTCGTCCTTACCGAAGCTCCGTGAAGCCTTGCGATCGGCAACCTCGTCGAACGCGGGCACATCGGCGATCGGCTCTGCATGAAGGCTTGAACGGCTGGATCCCCGACGATCGTAGCTTGCATCGTAAACCGGCTCCTTGTCATAGCTGACGGGCTGGTGCACCGGCGCCGCCTTCCAGGGTTCCCGGGAGATGGGCTTTTCGGTGAGTCCTTCCGTTCCACTGCTCAGGGCAACGGGGGTGATCAGCATCATGAGGTGCTGGCGATTGCGATCCTGCTTCCGGTTTTTGAAGGCGTAGCCGATCACCGGAAGACGGCCGAGGATCGGAACCCCGGACTCGTTCTCATCGACCCGGGCCGCATCCAGTCCACTGATGGCCACGGTGTAGCCGCTTTGGACCGTAAGAGGTGCCGTGTAGACCCGTGAAGTCGCGATCGGGAATGGATTGCCGTTAATGATTTCCGTCCCGATGATGTCGGATACAGTCACCGAAACATTCAGGAGAATCTTGTTTCCGGCCATGCGCTTTGGAAGCACATTGATGACCGTCCCGATCGGAAGGTATTCCACTGAAGACGTTTCCGTCGCACCGGCACCGAGGCTCGCGCTTGCCGATGATCCCAGCACCGGCTGGTTGACGACACTACGGAAGGAAACCTCCCGGTTGTCGAGCGTGACCATGCGGGGATAGGAAACCATTCGTGTCTTGCGATCATTGTAGATCGCTCGAAGCTTCAGGTTGAGATCGCTGTAGCTCAATACTGCGGTCGGGAGCGAGTAGGCGCCAATGTTGTTGAGATTGATGGGACCCGAGGCATCGGAGAGATTCACTTCGAGACCGTTCTGTCCCAGCACACCATTCCAGTCGATACCCAGATCCGAACTGGGATCCCTGCTCGTTTCAACAAACTTCACCTCGACAGCGATCATCGGCTGCGGCCTGTCCGCGGAGGCGAGATAGGCCTCGATCCACTGATGCTGCTGGCGGGTGGCAACCACATAAAGCGTGTTCGAGTCACTGTTCCAGATCACCTTGGACTGCTGGGCGTCGCCGGCGGTGGCATTCAAGGTATTTCCCTGGACAGGTTGCCTGACAACCAGATCGGGCTGCCCTTGAAAACCTCCCATGGAGAGCTGGGCAACTGTGTCCACGGAGGCGGTCGGAGCGAAATTTGCGCTTCCTCCGGTAGTGGGAATGTTGAGGATGTTCTGAATGTCCTCCAAAATTCGGGAGGGTTCGGTCACGAAGAAGTCCGGAGCCCCCTGCAGGTTCAATCCGGAGCTCGTCGAGCCCCCCGATGAAGAGTTTCCTGAACCTCCTCCCCCGATGGAGGCCTGCGTGTTTTTGGTCACAAGTTCCTGGGCGTTGTAGTTGATTTCATAGATCCGACCGATCAGCTCCTGATCATTTGCCGGACGGAGATACCAGATTCCGCTATCGAAGATGAGGGTCACCCCGTTCGCTTTGGCCAGTGTCTCGAGCGCGGCAAAGGGACTCGCATTGAGAGTAAACGTGACGAGGTTATCACCTGAACCTGCGCCATCCGGGAGACCAAAAAAGCCGATACCGGCATCTTCGGCCATGAGGCGCATGACATCGCTCAGTACCGCTTTGGAAAAGTTGTACTGACGTGGGGGCGCGCTTCGCAGCGGAGCTGCAGCGGCTTCATAGGCCGGTGAATGAGACAACGACATCTGCTGTCCCAGTTGGGACCACAGCGACGTCACCCCGAGACTGGCGACCAGATTGAGAACAAGAAGTGTTTTTTTCATGGTGTAATTTTGAGAATTACAATAATATTAATAATCCGATCTCGATGGCATTCAACTAAAATTTTAATGAAAATTATAATTTTTCAGTTGATGGGTGAACTTGATTATTTAAATTATATTGGTTATTGTTTTTACAGATGTTCTCTCTCCGCCGTCCAACCTCACGAAAGACCGCAGCTGGTGTCTCACTTGTGGAGATTGTCCTGACCGTTGGTGCGCTGGCTATCGTTTCCACGATCAGCGTGATCGCTCTTTCCTCGGTAAACCGGAACGCGCAACACCAGAAACTGGAATCCGACGTGCGCAATTTGAACTCGGCCATCGGTCTCTATCTCTCGAATGGTGGCAACCTTGACGGACTCTCCGAGCCCTCTGCGGTGCTCCAGAAGTTGAAATCGACGCGCTCCAAGGCCGACAAGGCCCTCCATGTCGGGGCGCCCTCGGGGCGCATTATTGATCCGCGCATTGCCGCTCAAGCCGTGCCGGAAGACAGCTGGAAACTTCGGGCCCGATACAACAGTGGATCCCGTCGTTTCGAACCGCAGACGAGTGGCGCGGGAGTCGAGTTCTTTTTCGATGAAACCCTCGCCGAAGTCGCGGCGACCGTGGAGTCAAGGTCTCACGGAGCGGTCCAGTATGCCGAGAATTCAGGGTGGGTCTGGGACCATACGGCGACCAACAATCCGACAGCCCCAAGCGGTCCGTCGACCTTCTCCACCAATCCCAATCCAACGGATTCACTGCCCGTCGATCCGGATCCAGATCCCGATCCCGATCCGGACCCCGATCCAAGTCCAGGCCCCGGTCCCGATCCAGATCCGGGACCACCGCCGCCCCCACCAGTACCCCGACTCCCAACTCCCACCTTCAACGTGGCCGGAGGCGCACATCCCGAATCGGACTTTCCTCTCTCGGTTTCCATAACCAACGTGCCATCTCCCGACCAGGCCGATCCGATCTACCAGATCGACAGCGGGGCATGGACTCCCTACACCGGCCCCGTGAGTGTCCCCATGAATTCCTCGCTGCGTGCCCAGTTTCTGAGCAAGGACACGGCGACCTATCAGAACAGCTCCCAGTCTTCGGCCTATTACTACCCGGTCCCTGAAAGTCTTAGTGGCACCGTCGACGGGGATTTCCATTCTCCGAGAGGCGGCCCTCACCTGACCTATCAGATCACCAACAACAACGATCGCTTTTCCCACGGAGACCCCGTCTACATTCTGGACGGGACCCCGATCGATTCCGGTGACCCGAATGTGCTCACCTTCACGAGTCAATCATTCTCCGACGTCGCTCCGGGACAGAAGTTCAAGCTCGGGGATTTCTATTATCACAACGGTTCCACCTATTACGAATCGCACGCAATCAAAGTGGAACTTCGTCTCTCCATCGAAATGCCGGAGCGGGGAGAGAGCATCTCGTTCGACCTCAGTCTCGACTTGGTCAACACGGAGAACGATCCCGACGACGCCAACGCGAGTGCGGATTACGTGCGCATCACCAATCTCAACCAGAACATTCCGTTGCGTATCAACGGTGTGAACTACCGCATTCTCCTCGAATTCGGCGCAACCGATTCCTTCGGATTCTCCTCCCAGAGCCAGTTCCACGTCTACGAAGGCGCCACCGGTCAGGGAGAGCTCCTCGGAACCTTCCTTCCACGCTGAACTCGAATTTCCTCCCTCTTACCTTCCCATCCAGGATGCACGGCATTGACGAAAGAAGCCCACTCGGTAACCGGATTCTGCATCTCGCGCAGAAGCACAACATCAGTGACTTCTACATCACTCCCTGGGAACAGCTCAGTTACCGGATGAACGGCGACCTCGTGATCGACTCCTTCATCTACCAGCCCGAGCAGCAACTCCAAATCCAACCTGGCACGCTCGACTATGCGATGCAGATTGGTCCCCTTCGCTTCCGCGTGAACCAGCTCGTGACCCGCGGTCGCCTGAGGTGGGTCATGCGACTCCTCCCAAACAATATTCCGGCCCCCCAGCAGATCTCCCTTCCGATGCAGGCCCTCAAAGCCTACCTCGAAGCGGAAAACGGACTCTTTCTCATCTGCGGCGCCACCGGATCGGGGAAGTCGACGACCATCGCCTCCATGATAAAGGCGAGGGCGGAACGACGCCGGGAGCACATTATCACTTTCGAAGATCCGATCGAATACATCCTTCCGACAAACCTTCCCTCGCTCATCACTCAAAGAGAGATCGGAAGCGACGAAATCGACTTTGGCCTCTCACTGCGTGCCTCGCTGCGCCAAGCACCGGATGTGATCATGGTCGGTGAAATCCGCGACGGTCAAACCGCCGAAATCGCCCTGCAGGCCGCGGAAACCGGCCACGTTGTCATCGCGACGATGCACACTTCTTCGGCTGCCCAGACCGTGCAGCGCTTCCTGAAGATGGTCCCGAGCGAGCGCATGGAAAACGCGATGCTCTCGTTTGCGGATTCGATGCGCATGATTCTCTGCCAACAGCTCCTGTTCGACATGAATCAGGGACGCCGGTTTCCCGTCCACGAGATTCTTTTCCCCTACGATTCCGTCACCGGCATGATTCGGCGCGGAGATTTCAAGCGTCTCGATCACGAACTCGAGACCGGCACGACGAAGGGCATGATGAATTTCGAACACAGTCTCAAACTCCGTGAGTTCGAAGGCTGGCGCTCGAGCATCCCCGCCAAGACGGGATACACAGAGCACGAAGTCGCCGAGTATCTCCACCGCGAAGCGCAGAGCAACGAACAACAGGAAATCTTACCCCGCTGATCCACCATGGAATTCAAAGACATCAAGGACGTCCTCACCTTCGCAGCATTCCGGCCGGAGCCTGACAATCCCCGTTTCACCTGGCAGCAACGGTTCCCGAGACGGAAAAGCGTGCTCGTCAATATCAGTCGCGCCCACTGCAGTTGGGCCTTCGTGAACCGCAAGGGACAGATCGACAGCACTGCCGAAGCCGACGGAGAGTTCGTGGAAGTCGCCGCGCAGATGGCCGATCTCTGGAAGTCGGGAACCGAGGATGGGTGGATCGGCATCTCGCTCAACAACCGCTTCATTATCAGCCTCGAACACAACCTCTCCCGCAAAAAAGGCTGGCAGGAGGAGCTCCGCCTCAATCCGAAATCCATCCTCGGCACCAAGCACGACCGGACCAAACGATACGGGATCCACCACAATCCCGAAACCAGTGCGAGTCTCGTCATGGCCTGCGACGATTCCATGGTCAAGGCGATCGAAGAGGCCATGCGCAGTCACAATCTCCGTCCCGCCAGGATCTGTTCGGGATTGTTTGCCATGACCGCACACCTTCTCAACCGAGTCGCTACTGACGCCTCCCTGAAAAGCCAGGACCTCATTCTCGTGACCTGGCTCGACGGTTCCCTCTGTGTCGTGAGGCAACGGAGCGGACAGTGGCAGGATCTCCGTTGCCGCAGCGGTATTGCTCCCGGTGACGAGGCGACAGTCGGACAGATGCTTCGGCCTTTCCTGGACAAAGCCGACGGATCCACGCGCGTGATCCTCATGGAAGACCGACGGGGAGGAGGGTTCTCGGCCTCTTACCTGCCTCTCTTCGGTAATCTTCACGTCACCGACGCCACGGAGGATCACAATCTCTGGAACTTCCTTGCCCGCTATTGATCCCCTCTCCCAAACACTTTCAACCTCTCGCGCCATGCACGACCTTATCCACGATCTCAAGACCGAGCGACAGAACGTCTCCGCTGGCCTTCCCTCCGGTTACAAGCTGATTCCGGCCGCCTTCTACCTGGCAACGGTCGCTTCCATCCTTCTCAGCCTCTACTTTTTCCTGAGCAAGAAGGCATATGAGTCGGCTGAGGCTGAAATGCAGATGCGCATCAGCACGGCCAAGAGCGAGGAGACGACCCTGGTTTCGAACCAGCAAAAGATCGTCGACGAATCGAAGCGCGCGGAGGCATTCGCCAAATGGCTGGATGGAGCACGGCCCCTGCAACCCGTGACCGTGGTGGTGGCGCGAAGCATGGGCAAGGATTCCACCATCGCGGGACTCTCCCTGAACCGAAACCCGGAGATTCCCGCCCATACCTTCCTGCAGCTGAAAATCGATGGAGGCGGGTCCGAACAGATCGAGACCACCCTCGATTCCATCTACGCCCTCGAATATCAAACCTACTCCGCCCAGCAGGTGAAGGGCCGCAATTCAACCGATTTTCAGGCCACTCTCATCCACAAGGACAACTGAAATCCGAACCTCTCTTTGCCATGAACAATCACCAGGCCGCCTGTGCCTTTCTCCTATTCCTCACGGGAGCGATGATCTACGGGGTGAACACCCTGCGCAACTCCACCCTCGGGGCTCGCGAACTTGCCGTGCAGGCCCAGTCCGAAGCGGAGATGGCGGAGCAGCAAGCCCAGCTTGCCCAGATCCAGCTCAAGACCCTCGATTCGAAAACCGCCGAATTGCGGCTCGTCTACAATGAGTGGAAACCTCATTTCGAATCTCTGCGCACCCCCCAGGATGCCGAACAACGCATCGCCGAGGTGATCCGCGAGGGAAACGTGTTTCTCATCTCGCAGAAGTTTGAGGCACAGGAAATCGAAGCCGGCGCCACCATCGCCGACGCCCTCACCGCCGATCTCGTGGTCGAGGACGATTACACGAAAGCCATGAACTGGCTCGGCCGGCTCGAAGAATCGATTCCCGCCTGCCGCATCACCCGCTGCGATGTCACTCGCGGAGACCGCGGGAACGACATTCACCTCGAAGTCCGCCTCCAGATCCCCATTCTCAAGTCCTGATCCGCCTCTTCATCCTCGACGAACATGATCACGTCTTTACACACCAGACCCATCCTTGCCGGGGTTTTCGCCGCGATGACGATCTCTTCTGCAAGGGCTCAGGAACCCGCTCCTCCCGCAGGAGATGGAATGGTTCCCTCCATGCCTGCCCCCGCTCCAGCGGCCACCTTTGTCCCGGGAAGAATGATCGGTATGCGCCCCGGGGAGAAGCGTCCCTATGCTCTCAAAGCGGACGAACGGAATCCCTACGCGAAAAGATCCGAACAGGAAGAGGTCTCGGCCGAAAAGAATGGCAATGCGGAGGAGCTTCGAATTCGCGAAAAACTCTCGCGGCTCCGTGTCACGGGTCGCAGCCAGGGCGGCAACGGCCTTCGTGTTCTTCTCGGCGACATCATCCTGGAACAGGGGGCCATCCTCCCACCCCTCCTCGAGGACCAGAGTGAGAATCTCCAGGTAATCGAACTCAGCGACGACACCGTCGTTCTCGGCTGGCTCGACATCGAGACCAACGAACTTACCGGAAAGTCAATGCAGGTGGCCTACGACCTCAGCCCATCCATCGTCTATGCGCTCCATGGCCAGGAATCCGATCCTTCCTCTCCGGACGGGGTTGCGATGCGGAAGATGGGAGTCCTTCGCGTGGGACAGGACCGCAAGCGCCATGAATCGAGCATGGCTTCGCGGCAAAGTTCGGAGGAAATCCCTCCGGAGGTCTTCAAAGCCGGACAGTAAGTAACCTGCCATCCCTTGCCGTCTCAACTATGAAAGCGAGCTCTTCCCTCCGAGGCTGGACCTTTGTCGAGCTGCTCGTGGCAATTTCTCTCTCGGCCGTTTTCATGGGAGCCGCTTCCCTCGTCCTGGCGAGCATTTCGGCGAATTCGAAACGCCTCGCCACCGTGCTGACCGTGAATATCGGTTCGGCCAACAAGCTGGCCTTCTACGGACAGTCCGGAAACACCCTCGGCGTCTATGCCGCCCCCAGCTATGGACGGGCGGCTTTCGCCGTGAACTTTCGCGACCTGATTCGCGAAGACGCCGAGGTTTCCTCCCTCGTTCACTGCCTTCCCCGAAGCGCTGCCAACACGATCCGACCGGAGTTCCTCCGCTACGAGGCCGGCGATGCCGGAAGTAATCTGACTCCTCCCCGACTCGATACCCCCGAGGCCTTCCGACAGTTCCTCGCCAGTGTCGAACCCTCCTCCGCGGGCATCTATGACACTGCCATCCGAAACGTTCCTCCGTCAAACCGGCCCAATACCACCCTTTTCTTCCTCTCCGCCTCCGAAGACCCAGGCTACCTGAGAGTCCGCGCCGTCTACGAAATCGATTACCTCACGACGACCTCGCCTGCCGGAACCTACGCCTCGGTGCGCCGCTACAAGAACGGGGCACTTACCCACTACTACGATGTCTTTTTCGTGACCGGATCGGGCTCCCTTCCCATCCCCTCTTTTGTGGCCTTTGAGCGCCGATCCCGCGCCGCCGTCATCGAAGGAACTCCGATCGACCGGTTCAAGATTGCTGACTGGAGTCCGTTCTACCTGCTCTGGCTTCCGGATCCTTCCGTCAATCCGCACCAGATCCCCAACACCTCGCCAGCCGCACCGGCATCATCCCCTGTTTCCGCCTACGAACACCTCGGAGCACGCAGTTCCCTCTCGCTCGTCCTGCCCATGTTCCCGAACCTTTGAACCGACCGGCCAGCCATGGTTCACCGTCCTCACAAACACAGAAGACCATCCCGAGAACGGGCCAGCATTCTCGTCGTCTGCATGGTCCTGGCCGCTCTTGGCACCATCGGGGTAGCCGCCTGGTTTTCCCTTCTCGATGCTCGGAGTCAGCAGGTGGAAGCCGGAATACAGGCTCTTCAGCGGCGCACCATGCTGACAAACGGCCAGGCCGTCGCTCACGCCTCTCTCTACCGGACCTACCTTCACGGCAACACCGATCTCCCGAGTGATCTGGTTCACACGATTTCCGGCGGGAATGGCCGAGCGACGCTGAGGTCTTTTACCGGTGTCCCACTCAAGAGCACCGTCGAGGGCCCTCCTTCTCGAGATGGCGTTCGCCCCTTCTCGAGCTACTCCACCAGTGTGTCGGTCGATCTCTATGATGGGATTGGAGAAACCCGCTGGACCTATCGCCTCCGCAGCCACAATCCCATGCTGGAGGGAGATCTCCTCGATCTTCACTCGCCGGTCAATCCGAGCGATACCGCGCCACTGGTTTCCGGCAACCTGCGCATCAAGGGGCGGGCGGTCATCTGGGATGCTGTGGCCCGTGATTTCAACAACGGACTACGTGCCGATGAATACCTGCTGCCGAATTCCATCGCTGGAACCACGACCTTCACGAACACCGCCGGAACGGCGACGCTTCCTCTCAACGCACCGCACTTTTTGAGGACCACCGGTTCTCAATCCAGCAGTTCCGGACTCTATCGCGGTGAGATCGAACTCCTCGACACTTCACAGAATCCCCAGAATTCCTATCTCAACCGCCTAGGATCGAGTCCGACCGTTCTCGACGGCTCGATTGCTTCAACCATAAGCAACGGCCCGCCAACCATCGATCCCACTCCGGACGACCCGGCCCTGCTTGCGTACATTTCGGCGAATTCTCCGTCCGACGTCGCCGCAACCCTTTCAGGGTATTCCAACCTTTCCTCCTCCGTGCTCTCCGCAGCGGTTCAGAAAGTCCCGGCTCTGAACAACTCGCAACTCCACCAGGTCTTCAACGCCCAGAGCAGCCCGCCGAACGACGCCCTCACCCAGATGATGGCCGCGATCGACGAGAGCACCCTCACTCCGGCTCTCGACAATGCCATCATCGATTTCAATATCTCAAAGGGTTCGGACTACAACGTCAACGGATCGGGTACCGTGACCGTATACCTCGATCAGGTCGGCATCGAACGTGTCCTTGCCACGAACGTTTCGCGTCTGCGGCTCGTGGGACAGAGAGACGCAACGTCGGGTGGGACGGCGGCAACCCATCCTCCCCTCCTCCTCGTAGTCGACAATCGCTCCGGCGGCACCCTGAATCGAGTCGACTTTATCCACGAGAACTCTCGTCCACTCATCCTCGTCCTTGCCTCCTCTTCGGCTTCTCTTCCCTCCGCCTATTTCCTCGGCAACTCTGCGTTTCCCCTGTGGCGGGGGATCCTGGAACTCCAGAAAACCGGTCTGGCTTTCGATTTGTCGGCGGTCTCGGGAGCCACTATCACCGGCGGAATCCGAGGAAATCACCGCCTCACGGTCACCGGCGGCACCCTGACCCTTCAAAAGGAAACCGACGGAAGTGCCCTCCGACCACTCCTTAGTCGCGATGCCTGGATAGAAACCATTCGCAATTAAGCCTTTCATGAAACGCTTGTCCGTGACTCATCCACTTTCGCGCCTCCGGGCCTACACCCTGATCGAGGCGCTCGTCGCGAGCAGCATCCTCGCAATCGGGATGGGGGCAGCCTCCTCCATGTCCCTGGCGCTCATTACCCAGGAGCAAATTACGGAGCGCAGCGAAAAGGCCATCGCCTACCTCGAAAATGCCGCCCTTCTCTACCAGGCGGGTATCCCGGAGTCGCAAATCACGGCCCTTCTACCGCCCGAACCGGTCGTCACCTCCCTGACACTCACGCCAGGTAATCTCACGGTCAGCAACCACGAACCGATGCCCTCCACTCTCCTCACAGTCACCTGGAAACCATCCGACGCCAACTCAAGTTCCGGCGTCGACCGTTGGACCGGCGGTTCCTCCACCACCTCCAGAAGTGCCAGCATCAATGTGATCCGCGTCAACCCGACGCTCGCCTCTCCGCTGCCCCGTGTGGACTTTTTCGATTGAAATCCCTTTTCCCCGACTCGCCATGATCAAGAAAGTTGCCCTGACCAATATCCACACGGGACGCAAGTCCGTCGCTCTCGTCGACACCGGGACCGACGAAAAAGCGCTAGTCGGTTCGGGCAAGACGCCGGTGGAAACGGCAGAGATCACGGATGTCAAAGGGATCGACGAAACCATCCAGCGCCTCGCCAACAAGCGGAACAGCCTGGACGACCGGGTCGCCCTGTTCAACGGGCTCGCCAAGTGTTTTGACCGGAACATCCCCATCATCAAGAGTTTTCACCTCCAAGCGAACCGGGTAAAAACTCCCCGCTATCGCGGCATCATCGCCGACGTAGCGCACGATCTCACCCAGGGAGAGAAGATCAGCGACGCGATGGAGAAAAAAGGGGATGTTTTCACCCCTGACATTATTGCCCTGATCCGCGCAGGAGAAGAATCCGGGCGCCTTCCGGAAATCTTCCGGCGTCTGGGCAACAGCCAGAAAAAGACCTCGCGCATCCTCAAGAAGCTGAAGTCAGGAATGATCTACCCGGCGGTGGTCACCTGCCTCGGTATCGGCGTGGTCATCACGATGAGTTTCACCCTCGTTCCGGCGATGACGAAACTTTATACCTCGCTCAACTCGGAACTTCCTCTGGCGACGAAGATGATGATGTCGTTTTCGAACCTCCTCCTGAAGCAGCCCTGGGTCGCCGCCCTCCCGGTGATCGGGGTGGCCGCTTTCTTCAAGAACTGGGGACGCATCTCTCGCGTCCCTTCGGTGCAGACCTTTTTCCTGAAACTGCCCGTCATTTCCGGACTGGTCCGCAAATCCGCCGCCGCAGTCGGTTTCCGTACCCTTGCCCTCCTTATCGAGGCAAACGTGCGCCTCACGACCGCTCTCGACATCACGGCCAGGACCTCGTGGCACCACCACTACGCCACCTTCTTCGAACGGGTGAAAAACCACATCCTCGCAGGCCTAACCCTTCCCGATGCCTTTCTTGTCGAGTCCCACTGGCTGGGCAACGACGGACGAATGATCTGCGGCTTGATGGAAACCGCTGCAGAAACCGGAGGAGGAACGGAACTCCTCAACGAAATCGCCGAAGACTACGAGGATGAACTCGATACGGCAGCCAACCAGATCGACAAGCTGATCGAACCGGTGACCATCGTGATTCTCGGGACACTGGTCGGCTTCCTGATCTACGCCATTTACGCCCCGGTCTTCTCCCTTGGGGATGCGCTTCTGAAGAAGCGCTGAGTTCCACCAAATGAACCCAACTCATGGGGAAAAAACACTCTCTTAGCTTATAATAATAATTGCAATTATGGTATTTACTGTTTAACTTACTTTGAAACACCTCTCAAGGACCCGTTTCCTATTACCACAACAACCATACAAACTGATACAAACATGAAACTGAACCTCGCCAAGAACCTCCGTAAAGGCTTCAGCCTTGTGGAAATGCTCGTCGTGATCGCCGTGATCGGCATCATTGCAGCGATCGCTGTCCCGAACATTGGGCGCATCAACGACTCCGCCAAGGAAGCCACCGCCCGCCGGAACGCTCAGAATGTCGCGTCGGTGTTTGCTTCGGCCCAGGCTGCCGGCCTCAACTTCGCCGCTGCCTCTACCACTCCTTCCGACATCGTGACCGCGGTTGTCACCGGAGCAAAGGTCACCGAAAAGGGTCCTTTCGAGAATACCTGGTTCGGAGTTCCCGGTCTCACCTCTGCTGACCAGACTGCCGCTCTCAAATACCTCTCCTACGATTCCAACAGCGCCCAGCTCCTCTACAACGGCGGAGTGGGTCGCTGAACGACCGCCTTCGTTGATTTCAAGCGAGGACGGGAACTAGGATTCCATTCTCCGGCGCCTGTTCCAACGGGTGCCGGAGCCCCCCCCCTCCCGCAACCACCGGCGCGAAAATCTCCGCCCTACTCCTCCTGATCCCCCTCCCGAAAATGACCGCCGCACCATACCGGACTTTCCGCGGCTTCACGATGGTCGAAATGTTGATCGTCATCGCCGTCATCGGGATTATGTCTGCACTGGTCATCTCCGCGTTCTCCAACGCGGCTCAGGACACCCGACGGGTCGTCTCCCGCCAGCAGCAGGCTTCGGTTCAGAACGCAGTGAACGCCTGGGTGAACAGTATCTCCCAGGCTCAAGGCCTGGCTGCGGCCCGGACCCTCTACAACACGGCCGGCACCAGCAAAGGTCGACTCCAACTCGTACAGGGTTACCTCGACGACGCGACCGTCTCCCATTTTCTCACCAACACCACAAACAACGACGAAGTAAAGAGCGCGGCACTTTCCAAGACCGGCCAGTATCTCTATCTCGGCGCCTGGAACGTGAATTCTTACCCCAAGGTCGAACTGAAGTGACGCTTTGGCCACTGACCTTCCCTTCAACTCTTTCCTTTGCCACCAGGATGAAACCGGAACCACAGCCAAGAAGACGCCGCGCCTTCTCGCTCGTCGAAGTGCTCGCCGCCGTGAGCATCATCGGAATCATCGCATTCCTCGCTATTCCCAACATTGTCGCCATCAAGCAGGACTCCGAACGCAACCTTGCCATCTCTCGGGCCGAAGCCCTCAACATGGCTGTCGTTTCCTACATCCAGTCAAACGGGAAGAACAATGTCGCTTCAACCTGGTCATCTCTGAACGACCAGCAGCGTTACACTCTCCTGATTCCTTACCTCTCCTTTGCACCGGCAAACCTGACAGAATTCATCCCGAACGGATACTCCGTGACCTTGCCCGGAAATCTGAACTCTCTCACCAAGTCCATCCTCACGGACACTTCCACGTCAACCGCAATCTCCTATTGAGTTTGCTTCTGTCATGGTATCCACGCGCTCCACATCCCTCTCTGCCTTCTCTCTTGTCGAAGTGCTCACCACCATCGCTGTCATCGGCATAATCGCCGCGATTGCCATCCCGAGCGTGGGCAAGGTCGTGGAAGGCTCGAGACGAGGAGTTGCCGGAAACGTGATCGAAACCCTCAACAAGGCAACCCGGGAGTTCAGCCATTCCCAGTGGGATTTGCGGAGTACGCCGGTGGCAACCTCGGGTGGAGACGAGCTGCTGATCCTCCGCACCCTCCAATGGCGCGACCCCAATCCGTCAGGTGAACTCAATGTTCCGGGCCCTTTCATGAAGACGGATTGGAACCCCACCACCTCGACGAGTGATCAGGACTATCGTGCCGAATGGACCGGAGGTTCGTGGCGACTTCTCGAACCGGGAACCGGCGGTGCCGGCTTGAAGATTATCTTCGACGGCTCCGACCTCGGAACCCCCTATGTCCATGCACCCGGATTTACCCCGGTCGGCTCCCGCTGATCCACTTCGTTACGAGCCCTCCCTTACATGAGTCTCGCCGCCCCCATCGCACCCAACCCCGCAAAGGCCGCGCCGGCCGATCCGGCGGCCTTTCTCGGAGGGTTCGATGGCCTCATGTCAATCGAAGGGACGGCGGTCCAGTTCGGCATTCTTCCCGTCAAACTTCCTCGAGAGACCTGCTCGGTCGAAGCGGAGAACCTCCTTCGCCGACTTGGCCGCTTTCCTCATTCGGACAATCCATGGCTCCCGGTGGCGACCCTCGGGCCCTGTCTGATTTTCGCCCACCATGCCCCCCGCTCCGCAGACATGTGGGGTGTCCCCTCTTTTCTGGCGATCAAAGTCGCCATTTCGCAGGAACAGTACGAGAAAATCCGGAAAGATCTCGTGATGCGGCTTTCCGCGAACCCGCTGCCGAAGGAAAACCGGGTGGAGCACCTTTCCAAACCCCACTTTTCTCCCGGGCAGCTCGACGAAGCCTTCCGCTGGCTCGTAGAACACTATCCTTTTGAACCCGACCAGACCGAGCGCCTTTCGATGCTCTACGCCGAGGCCGTCGACAAGACCGGTCATCTCGATCGTGAAGCCTACAACGCGATCATGCCCTCGCTCGGGGTTGCCCTCCAGTATCTGACCGACGGCCCACTTCTCCTCTGTTTCAATCCCGAAGAAGCCGGACGCCAGGAGAAGTTTCCGATCCCGCTACTGGAAAAGCACAACGTCTACCCTCTCTACAGCGGAGAACACAAGGTGTATCTCCTCTCTGCCAACGACAGCAACTACAACTTCGAGGACGAGTGGCTTTCGCAGGGAAATGATCCCGTCGACTTCGTTCCGGTACTGGCCGACTCCAAACTGATTCGCACGCTGATCAGCAATGCCGGAACCCGGGTGGCGAAGTCAGCGGGTATCGAAGTCCAGAAATCCACGCTCAGCCTCGCCGATTCCGCCGGGCTTGTCGTCATCGAGCCGGACGACATGGCAGCGATCAATCCGCAGAACCTGAACCACAGTCCCGAGGAACTCGTGCACTGGGTTCTCTACACGGCGATCGTCAGCAGGGCATCTGACCTTCACCTGGAGAAATACTACAACGTCGCGAGATTCCGGGCCCGGATCGACGGCAACCTGCGCGTCATCTACACGGCACCCCACGAGATGATGCAGCGCTTTGTCGCTATCCTGAAAAACTATGCGAACATGAATCAGTCGCGTCAGGAAGCTCTCGACGGCCGTTTTGGGCTCTCCATCGGCGCACGTCGCGTCGACGTCCGGGTCGCCGCGGTTCCGTGTCGCAATGAAATGCAGAAGATCATCATGCGTTTCCTCGATAAGCAGGATGGTCTCAAGGAGCTTTCCCAGCTCAATTTCTCAAAACGCCAGAGCCTCATTGTGAAGAGGGTCATGAGTCGCGACCAGGGACTCATTCTCATCACCGGCCCTACCGGATCCGGCAAGACGACAACGCTTTATGCCCTCATCAATTCGGTCAATGACGAGAGCGTCAACATTCATACGATCGAGGATCCAATCGAATACGAGATCGAGGGCATCAACCAGACCCAGACCGATCCGACCCACGATCTCACCTTCGCCAACGGGCTCAGGGCTCTCCTCCGTTCCGATCCAGACGTGATCCTCATCGGTGAGTGCCGTGACACCGAGACGGCCACTTCGGCCATCAACGCATCCCTGACGGGCCACCTCGTCCTCACCACCCTGCACGCGAACGATTCCCTGAGGGCTGTTTCCCGACTGCTTTCCATGGGAGTCGAACCCCACCTCGTCGCGGATTCGCTTGCCATGTCCCAGGCGCAGCGTCTCGTTCGCAAGCTTTGCAACTACTGCAAACGCCCTTTCACCCCGACCCCTCAGATCCGCGAACTTTTCGCTCGTCAGGGCCTTCCGATGGAAAAAGAGGGCACACCGATCTTCATTGCCACCGGCTGTGCCGAATGCTCTGGAACTGGCTACAACGGCCGGGTCGCTCTCATGGAAATGACGGAGATGAATCCCGAGCTTTCCGACCTCATCGAACGACAGTCGACCCAGATCGAACTGCGTGCCGCCGCCAGAAAAACCGGTTTCCAGACCCTTTACCAGGAAGGACTTATCCATGTCCTCGCCGGGAACACCACTCTCGACGAAATCCAGCAAGTGAGCTACACCGCCTATTGAAGGCGGTCCCCTATTTGAAACAAGATTCCCAGAGCCATTCCCACATGTTTTCCGCCATGAACGCCTCCACGACTGAGCCCGTCGCCACGACCGCCCCTGTATCTCAAGCTCCCCGCATCCTCGTCGTCGACGACGAGCAGGCCATGCAGCTTCTCGCCGCCGCGATCATCAAGAAGAGCGGATTCGAAGCGGATTCGGCATCCAGCGGGGAAGAGGCGGTCGAACTTTACCGCAAGTCGGCTCAAGACGGGCAACCCTACTCCGCAGTCGTCATGGACCTCGCCCTTCCTGGCGGCATCTCAGGACTTGAAGCCACCCTCGCGATCAAACAGATCGACGGCAATGCAAAGGTCATCGTCAGCAGCGGCTACCTTGAGCAGAACGCCCGCAACGCGGCCCTCGAGCACGGATTCGCCGGAATTCTTCCCAAGCCGTACACAGCGGAACGCCTCACCTCGGAACTGCGCTGGGTGCTGAAGTCAAACGACTGAGCGCCCCGCGATTGGAGAAAACGGTGGTCCCTTCGGCCAGTAGTCCGTGTCACACGGTCGTCAATCTTTCTGACTGAGTGCCTTCAGCAAAGCGTCAGCCGCTTCCACTGCGTAGTTTGCCTTGTCCTGAAGCGTGCAGTTCACACTCAGTTTGGCAATAACACCCTCAAACAGGTGAACCGCGAAGTATTCGCGCTTGGTTAATCCCCTGCCGTTCCCCTCTTCACCCGAACCAGGAAGAGGAAATGCACTTTGATCACCCGGAGAATCCGTCATAAAAACTAACTTCTATAATTTCCACGATCAAAACCCTCCTGTCCAGCTCGTAATCCCCAGGGTGCCACCGGAGATCCGCTTTTACGCCTGATGGTTCGACTACAGAGCGCCGTGAGCCTACTCGCTGCGATGGGAGCGAAGCCAGTTACCAAGTTTGGTTCCTTCACTCTCCTTGCCTACACTCTTTGAAGGGGGCTTCGTTGTCTTTGAGCCGGTTTTTGAATTGGTTTTTGAGCTGGTCTTCGAAGTGGACGCCGACTTCGAAGAAGTTGAATGGCTTTTCGAAGTTGTGGAGCGTGGGGCAGCCCCTTGGATTCCCATGCGAATCTTGCGACTCCATACGCGCATCGCGGATTCGGTCTGTCCCCATTTCTCGATTCCAGCGGGCTGAAGTTTACTCCCCTTGAACTGATCGACGATGGCATAGACCTGCCGACGTGAGTAGGAGTCGACTACTTCGGCCTCAACCGAAGTGCTTCCCGCCCCCGGAGTCTTGCCAGTGGCCAGCGAAACCCCAGTGGTCACCGCGGCAGCATAGGGCAAGTAATTGAAAACAAAAACACTCGGGTTACTCGGTTGCAGATCGGTGAGCGTTGCCCTCACCGCAAGTGTATCGCGCCCCCGTCGATTAGTGATCTGGTAGTGAGGACGAAGTTCGTCACGCAAAATCTCTTCGAAACGCTCGGCAAGTTCTTCGGCCTCGGCTCGAGATGCCCGTTTGACATCCGTCGCCCCCCTGGGTTGGGAAACGCGGACATCCTCGATAATCACCTTGCGGTAACGGGTGAGGGTCGTGGGATCGCTCTCCTTCACCAGGGCCTTGTTCCCTAGCGCCCCGCTTTGGGACTGAAGGCCCCGGCTGGAACTGAGATGAAGCGGTTTGGTGGTTTCCGTGGTCTCGCAGGCCACGAAGAACAGAGGAACGAGAAACAAGACGGCAGCAGGTCGGAACATGGTATTTCAACTACCTTAAACATTGCCAGTCGGCAATCCTCAATATTGCCACGGACGCAGAAAACACCCCCTTCACGGAAACTCGATTTTTTCCCAAAAAGCCGGATAAACAACACAAAAAAGCCCCGGAAACCATTGGCTTCCGGGGCTTTTGAGAGAGTTGCGGGAGCAGGATTTGAACCTACGACCTTCAGGTTATGAGCCCCAAGAAGGGCAAAACCGAATAATCAAGAAAACCAGCGACTTACGATGCAAGCCTTTGTTCTGGCGTGGTTTTCGCCCTCGCGAACATCAGCATTCGCACAGATTCACACGCAAGAC